>NZ_QKTC01000010.1:0-150411 GCF_003234435.1 Curtobacterium sp. MCLR17_044
GATGTGTATAAGAGACAGGCGGGGCGGCGCGGCGCGCGCGTCAGCGCAGGGTGCTGTGGCGGCGGCCGTAGGCCAGGTAGAGCAGGGCGCCGGCGACCATCCAGATGCCGAAGGCGATCCAGGTGGTGGTGCCGAGGAACACCGCGAGCAGCACGCAGCTCAGGGTGCCGAGGATCGGCACGACGGGGAACAGCGGCACCCGGTACGAGCGCTCCAGGTCGGGCTGCGAGCGGCGGAGCACGATGACGGACACGTTCACCAGGGCGAAGGCGACGAGGGTGCCGATGCTCGTGGCGTCGGCGAGTTCCCCGAGGGGCACGAGCGCGGCGACGATCGTCACGGCGATCCCGATGATGAGCGTGTTCGCGATCGGGGTGCCGGTGCGTCGGGAGACCCGGCCGAAGACCTTCGGCACCAGACCGTCGCGGGACATCGTGAGCAGGATGCGGGTCTGGCCGTACAGGACGGTGAGCACGACGCTGGCGATGGCGACGACGGCGCCGATCGAGAACACGAGGGCGACGAGCGGCTGCCCCGTGACGTCGACGACGATGCGGACGAGCGACGCCTCGGACGACGAGAACGCGGTCCACGAGCGGGCCCCGACGGCAGCGATCGCGACGAGGATGTACAGCGCGGTGATGAGCGCGATCGAGCCGATGATCGCCCGGGGCAGGTCGCGGCGGGGGTTCTTCGCCTCTTCACCGGCGGTCGAGGCGGCGTCGAAGCCGATGTACGAGAAGAAGAGCCGTGACGCGGCGGCGGTGACCCCGGCGGCGCCCATCGGGGCCAGCGGCTCGAAGTTCTGCGCCCGGAACGCCGTGAACGCCACGACGACGAAGAAGACCAGCAGGGCGATCTTCACGATCACCATGACGGTGTTCACCCAGGCGCTCTCGCGGGCACCGGGCAGCAGCACGGCGGTGGCGAGCAGGACCAGGACCGCCGCGGGCAGGTTGACCACGCCGCCGTCGACCGGGGGAGCCGAGAGCGCGGTGGGCAGATGCAGTCCGAACACGCGCAGGGTCTCGTCGACGTACTCGCTGGCACCGACGGCGACCGCGGCCACCGAGACGGCGTACTCGAGCACGAGGCACCATCCGCAGATCCAGGCGATGCCCTCGCCCATCGTGGCGTAGGTGTACGAGTAGCTGGACCCCGAGGTCGGGACGGCGCCCGCCATCTCGGCGTACGACAGCGCGGACAGCAGCGCGGCGATCCCCGCGACGACGAACGAGATCCAGACGGCGGGACCGGCGAGCGGGACCGCGGTGCCGAGGACGACCAGGATGCCGGTGCCGAGCGTGGCCCCGACGCTGATCATCGTCAGCTGCCAGACCCCGAGCGACCGACGGAGCGGTTCCCCGTTCACACCGCGGGAGGCTTCGGCCTGCAGCTGCTCGATCGGCTTGCGGCGGGCGAGCTGCGCCCCCAGGGACGTGGGACGTGACGGCGCGGACGACATGGGACCTCGGTGGTGCGGGGACGGGGACGGCACATGCTCGCACGCCCCCTGAACGGGGTCAAATACTGCGGGGCTGTGGACAGGGCGGTCGATGTCCGAGCGCGGGGCTACGGTGGCTCCATGAGCATGGGACACGGCGGGCGAGGCGGCGGTCCGCGCGGGGGTGGGCGCATCTCGAGCGGCGACTTCCGCGCGCAGAAGGCCGCCAACGCCGAGGCGCCGAGGATCCCGCACCTGGTCCGGCGCATCGCCGCGCTGTTCGAGCCGCACCGCCGGGCGATCATGCTCACGGTCGTCCTCGTGCTGATCGGTGCGGCCATCTCGGTCGTGCCGCCGCTGCTCACCCAGCAGGCGTTCGACCGCGGGCTGTTCCCGCCGTCGGGTCGCCCGGACGTGCCGGTGCTGATCGAGCTCGTGTCCGCGATGGTCCTGCTCTGGATCGCGAGCGCCGGGGTCGGCGTCTGGCAGACGTACCTGACCGCGACGGTCGGCAACAAGGTCATGGGTGCGATGCGGATGCGCCTGTTCGCGCACCTGCAGCGGATGGAGCTCGCGTTCTTCACCCGAACCAAGACCGGCGTCATCCAGTCGCGCCTGCAGAACGACGTCGGCGGCGTGGCGAGCGTGCTGAACAACACGATCTCGTCGGTGCTCGGCAACACCGTGACCGTGATCGCCGCTGTGGTCGCGATGCTCCTGCTGAGCTGGCAGATGACGCTGGTCGCCGTGGTCCTGCTGCCGCTCCTCGTGATCGCGCAGCGCCGCGTCGGCCAGGTCCGCGCCCGCATCGCCGCGCAGACGCAGGAGTCGCTGTCCGACATGACGGCCATCACCCAAGAGGCGCTGAGCGTCTCGGGCATCCTGCTGGCGAAGAGCTTCAACCAGCAGGCCAGTGAGACCCGCCGCTACGGGGACGAGAACCGCAACCAGATCACCCTGCAGGTGCGCCAGCAGATGTCCGGGCAGTGGTTCTTCGCGATCGTGCAGATCTTCCTGTCGATCATCCCGGCGATAATCTACGTCGTCGCCGCGTACCTGATCATCGGGGACGTCCCGATCACGGCCGGCACGATCGTCGCGTTCACGACGGTGCAGTCCCGGCTGCTGTTCCCGACGGTCGGGCTGCTGCGCGTGGTCCTCGACCTGCAGACCTCCGGTGCGCTCTTCGCCCGCATCTTCGAGTACTTCGACCTCAAGCCGGCCATCACGGACTCGCCGACCGCCCGGCCCGTGGACGAGTCGAAGGTCGGCCACGTCGCCTTCGACGACGTCGTCTTCACCTACCCCGACGGCGAAGCCGACAAGCCGACCCTGCGCGGGGTGTCGTTCGAGCTCCGCCCCGGGCAGTTCGCGGCCTTCGTCGGTCCCTCCGGCGCGGGCAAGACGACGGTGTCCTACCTGGTGCCCCGGCTGTACGAGGCGACCGAGGGATCGGTGCGGTTCGCCGGGCAGGACGTCCGCGACCTGGTGCACGAGGACCTGATGCGGCACGTCGGCATCGTCAGCCAGGAGACGTACCTGTTCCACGCCACGATCGGCGAGAACCTGCGGTACGCCAAGCCCGACGCCACCGACGACGAGCTCGAGCGTGCGGCCCGTGCGGCGAACATCCACGACACGATCGCGTCGTTCCCGGACGGCTACGACACCGTCGTGGGGGAGCGCGGCTACCGCCTGTCCGGTGGCGAGAAGCAGCGCATCGCCATCGCGCGGGTCATGCTGAAGGACCCGCCGGTGCTCGTCCTCGACGAGGCCACCAGTGCACTCGACTCCATCTCGGAACACGTCGTGCAGACGGCGCTCGACACTGCGGCGGCCGGCCGGACCACCATCTCGATCGCGCACCGGTTGTCGACGATCCGCGACGCCGACGTCATCTTCGTCCTGGACCACGGGCAGATCGTCGAGCAGGGCACGCACGACGAACTCCTCGCCCTCGACGGCACGTACGCCCAGCTGCACCGGCAGCAGAACACGTCGGCGGACGTCGTCCGGCCCTGACCGGTCGTGGTCGCGACCGGGCGCCGGACAGGAGGCCCGTGGCGGCGTCCGCACGGGCCTCCCGTCCGGCGCGCAGCGCGACCAGGGCACGTCGCCCGCCGCGGGATCACGGTGCGTTGTCCGCGCACGACACATCCCAGCGGGACGCGGGGACCGCGTCCTAGACTCGACGCCGTGCGTTACGCGAACTCCGTCGTCGACCTCGTCGGCGACACCCCGCTCGTCAAGCTCAACCGGGTGACCGAGGGGGTGCGGGCGACCATCCTGGTGAAGGTCGAGTACCTGAACCCCGGTGGGTCGTCCAAGGACCGCATCGCCACCCGGATCATCGACGCGGCCGAGGCCTCCGGTGACCTGCGCCCCGGCGGCACCATCGTCGAACCGACCTCCGGCAACACCGGCGTCGGTCTGGCCCTGGTCGCACAGCAGCGCGGCTACCGGTGCGTCTTCGTGCTGCCCGACAAGGTCGGCGAGGACAAGCGCAACGTGCTGACGGCGTACGGCGCCGAGATCGTCGTGACCCCGACCGCGGTCGCGCCGGAGCACCCCGAGTCCTACTACTCGGTGTCGGACCGGCTCGTGCAGGAGATCCCCGGCGCCTACAAGCCGAACCAGTACGCGAACCCGAACGGTCCCCGCAGCCACTACGAGACCACCGGTCCGGAGATCTGGCGCGACACCGAGGGGCAGATCACCCACTTCGTCGCGGGCGTCGGGACCGGCGGCACGATCTCGGGCACCGGACGGTACCTGAAGGAGGCGTCCGACGGCGGCGTCCGCATCGTCGGGGCCGACCCCGAGGGCTCCGTGTACTCCGGCGGCACCGGTCGCCCGTACCTGGTCGAGGGCGTCGGCGAGGACTTCTGGCCGAGCGCGTACGACGCCGGCGTGCCGGACGAGATCATCGCGGTGTCGGACGCCGACTCCTTCGCGATGACCCGGCGCCTGGCGCGCGAAGAAGGACTGCTCGTCGGCGGATCGAGCGGCATGGCCGTCGTCGCGGCGCTCCGCGCGGCCCGTGACCTGACCGAGGACGACGTCGTCGTCGTGCTGCTGCCGGACGGCGGCCGCGGGTACCTCGGCAAGATCTTCAACGACCGGTGGATGCGCTCCTACGGCTTCGCCGAGACCGACGACGAGCGCACCGTCGGCTCGCTCATCGCCGGCAAGGACGGCCGCCTGCCCGACCTCGTGCACGCGCACCCGGCGGACACCGTGCGCGACGTCGTCGACATCATGACCAAGTACGGCGTCTCGCAGATGCCCGTGCTCAGCGCGGAGCCGCCCGTCGTCATCGGCGAGGTCGTCGGCGCCGTCGAGGAGAAGGCGCTGCTCGAGCAGGTCTTCACCGGCACCGCGAAGATGTCGGACGCGCTCACCGGCTTCGTCGGCGACCCGCTGCCGCTCATCGGGGTCGGCGAGTCGGTCTCCGCGGCGCGTCGTGCGCTCGAGTCGGCCGACGCGCTCCTCGTCGTCGCGGACGGCAAGCCCGTCACCGTGCTGACCCGGCACGACCTCCTCACCTACCTCTCCGAGTAAGGAACCACCGAGCATGACCGAGTTCAGCACCCGGGCCGTCCACGCCGGCCAGGAGCCCGACGAGACCACCGGCGCCGTCATCCCGCCGATCCACCTGACGTCGACGTACGTGCAGGACGGCGTCGGCGGCATGCGCAACGGCTACGAGTACTCGCGCGCCGGCAACCCGACGCGTGACTCGCTGCAGGTGCTCCTGGCCGACCTCGACGGCGGCGTCGCGGCGTCGTCGTTCGCGTCCGGGCTCGCCGCCGAGGACGCCCTGCTCCGTGCCGCGCTGGTCCCCGGTGGCCGCGTCGTGATGGGCAACGACGTGTACGGCGGCACCCACCGCCTGGTGAGCCGGCTGCACGTGCCGTGGGGCGTCGAGCTCGTCGTCGTCGACATGAGCGACCTCGACCAGGTCCGTGCAGCCCTGCAGGGCGCACCGGCCACCACCGTGCTGTGGGTCGAGACGCCGACGAACCCGCTCATGAAGATCGCCGACATCGCCGCGCTCGCGACCCTCGGGCACGAGTCGGGCGCACTGGTGGTCGTCGACAACACGTTCGCGTCGCCGTACCTGCAGCAGCCGCTGTCGCTCGGCGCCGACGTCGTCGTGTACTCGACCACGAAGTACCTCGGCGGACACTCCGACGTCGTCGGCGGAGCCGTCGTGCTGGCGGACGAGGAGCTCGCGGCGAAGGTGCAGTTCCTGCAGTTCGGCGCGGGTGCGATCTCGTCGCCGTTCGACGCCTACCTGACCACCCGCGGCATCAAGACGCTCGCGGTGCGCATGGAGCGGCACTCGCGGAACGCGCAGGCCGTCGCCGAGGCGCTCGTCGTCGCGCCCGGTGTCGAGCGCGTCTACTACCCGGGCCTGCCCGACCACCCGGGGCACGACGTCGCCGCACGCCAGATGCGCGGCTTCGGCGGGATGCTCTCGGTCGCGCTTTCCGGCGGCGCCGAGGCGGCGAAGCGGTTCGCGGAGTCGACGGAGCTGTTCGCCCTGGCCGAGTCGCTCGGAGGAGTGGAGTCGCTCATCGGGTACCCGAGCGAGATGACCCACGCGTCGGTGAAGGGCACCGAGCTGGCCGTGCCGGAGAACGTGGTCCGCCTGTCGGTGGGCATCGAGGACGCCGGCGACCTGGTGGCGGACCTGGAGCAGGCGCTGGCGCGCTGAAGCGGGCCCTGCTGCCGCGGGACTCGGGGCGCGGGACGGGGGTCGCGGGACGCGGGACGCGGGACGCGCCACCGTGTCGTCGGCGCCCGCCCCTACGATGATCGGGTGAGCACAACGGCGTCGCGGACCAGCCTGCTGAGCGGGCCGTACGCCCTCGCGACGATCGGCATGGTCGCGATCGTCGGCGTCGCGGCGTTCCAGAACCTGGCGATGACGACGATCATGCCGGTGATCAGCCGCGACCTCGACGGCGAGACCCTGTACGCGCTCGCCTTCGCCGCGCCACTCGCCGCCGGGGTGCCCGGCATGGTCCTCGCCGGCAACTGGGCAGACCGCGCTGGCGGACGGATCGTGGCCTGGGTGTCGGCGGTGTTCTTCGCCGTGGGGACCGCCGTGGTGATGCTCGCGCCGACCATGGAGGTGTTCCTGGCCGGGCGGCTCATCGAGGGGTTCGGCGCCGGGGCGATCGACGTGGTGCTGTACGTGCTGGTCGCCCGGATCTTCCCCGCCGAGCTGCACGGACCGGTGTTCGCCGGGTTCGCTGCTGCCTGGGTCGTCCCAGCGCTGATCGGTCCCGCCCTGGCCGGCATCGTCACCGACACCTGGAACTGGCACTGGGTGTTCGCCGGGGCCCTGGTGATCGCGCTGGCCGCGTTCGTCCTGCTCGTGCCGACGCTCGGCCGGTTGCACGCCCCGGCCGCATCACTCCGCCCGCCGTGGCAGCGGGTCCGGATCGGGTGGTCGGTGGCGGCGGCCGTGTCGATCCTGCTGCTCAACGTGGCGCCGGACCTGACCCCGTGGGGCATGGTCGCGGCGGTCGTCGTCGGGCTGGTCGGCACCTGGTTCGCCCTGCGGCCGCTCCTGCCGACCGGCACGTTCCGGGCCGCGGCCGGGCTGCCGTCGGTCGTGCTGCTGCGCGGGCTCGTCGCCGCGTCGTTCTTCGGGAGCGAGGCGTACGTGCCGTTCCTGCTGCAGGCCGAACACGGGTTGTCGCCGTCGGCCGCCGGGCTCGCCCTGACGGTGGCGGCACTCAGCTGGGCCGCGTCGAGCTGGGCGCACGGCCGTCTGGGGGAGCGGCGGCTCACTGCCCGGCGCACCTTCGGGGTGGGGCTCACGCTGGTGCTCGTCAGCCTGGTGACCGCGCTCGCGGTCGCGACGTTCGACCTGTCGTGGTGGGTGCTGGTCGCCGGCTGGTTCGTCGGCGGTGCAGGCATGGGCGCGATCTACCCGCGCGCCTCGATGCTGACGCTGCGGTTCTCCGGCGAGGGCGACGACGGGTTCGCGAGCTCGGCCCTGACGATCGCTGATGCCGCGGGCAGCGTGATCGGCCTGGCGGTGACCGGCCTGCTCTTCACCGCGACCGGTGGCGCCGACGGCACGGTGTCGTTCCCCCTGGTGTTCGCGGCGATGGTCGGGTTCGCTGCGCTGGCGATCGCGGCCGTCCGACGGCTCGGCCCCGTGCCCGCGCCGGTGACGACCGCCCCGGCAGGCCCGGGCGGATCCGTCCCGTCGCGGACTCCGTCGTCGCACGGCCCGGCCGCCGGGTAGCGTGGCAGACCGGACCGAAGAGGAGACCACCGTGCTGCGCATCGTCGCCGTGACCGTCGCCCTGGCGGCGGCCCTGACCCTGGCCGGGTGCCAGGGCACGACGTCGGCTGCCCCCACACCCGTGCAGAGCACCGACCTGACGAGCTCCGACGGCGGTTTCGACCAGCAGGCCGTGATCGGTGTCGTCCTGGTCCACGACGACGCGGCCCTCGCCGACCGGCTCCGCACCGACCTGACCGACGCCGGGTTCCGGCCGGACGTCCGGGTCGCTCCGGCGTCGGGGGCAGCGGCGTCCCAGCGGACCGCGGTCGCCCAGCTCGTGCGGAAGGGGGCCAAGGCCCTGCTCGTGCACGCCGCCCGACCGTCCGCACTGACCGGCGTGATCCAGACCGCCCACGACGCCGGGGTCGTCGTGGTGTCCCTCGGTGATCCGCTGCCCGCGACCGGCACCGGCGGCGACGGGGTGTCCGCCGACTACCGCGTGCCGTCGGAGGGCGACGACGCCGACACCGCGGCGACGGCGGTCGACGTCGTGCAGTCCCTGCAGCGCGGCGAGAAGCCGGAGACCGACCCGACGGACGGCGACACGACGGACGCCGAGTAGGAACGGTCCGCTCAGCTCCACCACGCCGGGAACGACAGCGTGATCGTCTCGACCAGCGCCTTCCGCGACCGTCGGGGCCCGGCGAGCCAGGCCTCGATCGCCCCGACGAAGCCCTGCGCCACGAACCCCGCGGCGACGTCGTCGAGCAGGTCGGGCCGGTTTGCGGGGTCGAGCTCGCGGATGTGCAGGGCGCTCGACACCGTGAAGTGCTCGACGAGCAGCCGGTGCAGCGAGGCGTCGTTCGGGTCCGGCAGCGCCTTGCCGTAGATGTCGCGATGCGTCGTCACGTGCTCGACGACGGCGTTGATGCCGTGCCGGGTGATGGCCACGAGCTCATCGGCCCCGGCGCCCCGGTCGGCGGCGGCCCGGCGCTCGTCGGCGTCGTCCTGCCGGATGCGGTCGAGTTCCGGCGTCAGGACGTCGGCGAGCAGCGACCCGGGGGAGACGGCGTGCGAGTAGAACGTGGCCCGGTTGATGCCGGCGGCACGCGTGACGTCGGCGACGGTGATCTCCGAGACCGGTCGGTCCGCGGCGAGCCGCAGGATCGCCTCGCGCAGCGCTGCAGTGGTGTGCAGGATCCGGGCATCCACCATGACGCCCACCCCCTTCTGATCCGCTTCACCCGGAAGGCCCCCGAGCAACCCGACGCTACCGCATGGTCCGCGCCGGGCCGAGGGGCAGCACCAGCCGCTTCACGCGGGCGGCCCGCACCGGCGGCGCCGAGCACGCACCGGCGACCGTAGGATGGTTCCGCGGACGAATCGATTCGATCGACCCGCGATCACCCCCCGCCCCCTCATCGTCGAAGGACTCCTGTCTCGTGACCGCGCCCGCCACCACCGGTTCGCTCCGGGTCGTCCTGCACCCGGGAGACTCGCTCTCCCGCGGGCAGCGGCTCGTCTACGTCTTCGTCCTGGGCGCCCTCACGGCGCTCGGTCCGTTCACGATCGACCTGTACCTGCCGGCGTTCCCGGCGATCAAGGACCAGTTCAGCGTCACCGACGGCGCGGTCCAGCTGACGCTCACCGCGACGACGCTCGGCTTCGCCATCGGGCAGCTCCTGGTCGGCCCGTGGAGCGACAAGGTGGGCCGTCGACTGCCGCTGATCATCGCGACGACGGTGCACATCGCCGCGTCGATCGGCGCCGCGACCGCGCCGGACATCGAGCTGCTCGCGGTGTTCCGCGTGCTGCAGGGCATGGGCGCCGCAGCCGGCGGTGTCGTCGCGATGGCGACGGTGCGTGACCTGTTCGGCGGCAAGCCGCTGGTGCGCATGTTGTCCCGCCTGGCGATGGTGAACGGCCTCGCGCCGATCCTCGCGCCGCTCATCGGTTCGCAGATGCTGCAGTTCACCAGCTGGCGCGGCATCTTCGTCTTCCTCGCCTGTTACGGCCTGGCGGTGGTCATCGCCTCGATCCTGCTCATCGTCGAGACCCTGCCGCCGGCCCGCCGGCACGAGGCCGGGCACTCCACCATCGGCCAGCGCTACAAGGCGCTGTTCTCCGACCGGATCTTCGTCGGCGTCGCGCTCATCGGCGCCATGGTGTTCAGCGGACTGTTCTCGTACCTCAGCGCGTCACCGTTCCTGTTCCAACAGGTCTACGGGCTCGACGCGCAGCAGTACGGGCTGCTCTTCGCCGTCAACTCCGTCGGGGTCGTCCTCGGCGTGCAGATCTCGTCGCGGCTCGCCCAGCGGGTCGGTCCGCAGTGGATCCTGGCGTGCTCGACCGCGACCCTGCTGCTGGCGTCGCTCGCGATCATCGTCCTCGACCAGCTCGGGGCCGGTCTGGTCGGCGTGCTCGTCCCGCTGTGGTTCTTCATCGCCGCGTGCGGGTTCTCGTTCCCGCTCGTGCAGGTCATCGGTCTCGCCGCCCACGGGAAAGAGGCGGGAACAGCCGCCTCGGTGCTCGGCGCCCTGAACTTCGGCGTCGCCGGGCTCATCTCGCCGGTGGTCGGCTGGCTCGGCATCACGACGGCCACCCCGATGGCGATGGTGATGGCGTCGACCGCCGCCGTCGCGATCCTGATGCTCTGGTTCGTGGTCCGCCCGCGGACGGTCCCCGCGCTGACGCACTGACGACCCGGGCCGCCGCGGGCTCCGGTCCCTAGGCTGTGCCCATGAGCGACGCGACGGAGCGGGCACGGGCGGCTGCCGAGGCAGCGAGACAGGCCGCCGACGAGGCACGTCGGCTCGCCGACGAAGCGGCGCGGCGAGCCGAGGAGCTCGCCGCCGCACTGGCGGCGGAGGAGCAGGCGGTCCTCACCGCGGACGCGGAACCCGCGGTCGTCGGGTCCCCACCACCCACCGGCCTGGAGGCGCGGCTCGCGCCCGACGCGGAGCCCGCCCCTGCGGCCGCACCGGCTCCCACCACCCCTGCCGCGGCGGTCGACGCGACCGCCCCGGATCCGGTGGCGACGGCGGCGACCGGCACCGTGCCTCCCGTCCGTGCAGAAGCCGGCCCGCTCGGACCGGACGCGGTCGCGGCGATCCGTGACGGATACGCCGTCGACGGCGGTGCGATCGAACTCGGTTCCCTGGTCAACGGCGCAGCGGTGCCCGAGGTGCAGGTCCGGATCCCGCTCGCGATGCTGAACCGGCACGGGCTGGTGGCCGGGGCGACCGGCACCGGCAAGACCCGCACGCTGCAGGTGCTCGCCGAGCAGATCGCGGCGAACGGGGTGCCGGTGTTCGCCGCCGACATCAAGGGCGACCTGTCGGGTCTGGCCGTCGCGGGGCAGGCGAACGACAAGCTGCTCGACCGCGCCGCGGGCATCGGCCAGCAGTGGCAGGGTGTCGCGAGCCAGGCCGAGCTGTTCTCACTGGGCGGGCAGGGCACCGGCGTGCCGATCCGTGCCACCGTCTCCGGGTTCGGGCCGCTGCTGCTGTCGAAGGTGCTCGGCCTGAACGACACGCAGGAGTCCTCGCTCGGGCTGGTGTTCCACTACGCCACGCAGCAGGGCCTGGCGCTGGTGGACCTCGACGACCTGCGGAGCGTGCTGACGTTCCTGGTGAGCGAGCAGGGCAAGGGCGAGCTCGCCGAGCTCGGGGGCCTGTCGAAGCAGACCGCCGGGGTGATCCTGCGGGAGCTCGTCACCTTCGCCGACCAGGGGGCCGACCAGTTCTTCGGCGAGCCCGAGATCGACACGCAGGTGTTCCTGCGGACGGCGGCGGACGGGCGCGGGATCGTCAGCCTGCTCGAGGTGCCCGGGGTGCAGGACCGCCCGGAGGTCTTCTCGACGTTCCTGATGTGGCTGCTGGCGGACCTGTTCAACGAGCTGCCGGAGGTCGGCGACCAGGACGAGCCCAAGCTCGTGTTCTTCCTGGACGAGGCGCACCTGCTGTTCACCGGGGCGTCGAAGGACTTCACCGAGCAGATCGTGCGGACCGTGCGGCTCATCCGGTCGAAGGGCGTCGGGGTCTTCTTCGTGACGCAGACCCCGAAGGACGTGCCGAACGACGTGCTGGCGCAGCTCGGGTCGCGCATCCAGCACCAGCTGCGCGCCCACACCCCGGACGACGCGAAGGCGCTCCGGGCGACGGTGTCGACCTACCCGACGAGCGACTACGACCTGGGCGAGGTGCTCACGTCGCTCGCGACCGGCGAGGCGATCGTCACGGTGATGAACGAGCGGGGCGCGCCGACCCCCGTCGCGTGGACCCGGCTGCGCGCACCCCAGGGGTCGATGGACCCGATGCCGGCCGACGAGATGGCCGCACGGGTGCAGGCCTCACCGCTCCTGGCGACCTACGGCACCCGCGTCGATCCGGACTCGGCCCGCGAGGTGCTCGCGCGCCGGATGGAGTCGGCGGCCGCTGCGGCCGACGCCGCCGCTGCAGCCGACGAGGCCGCTGCTGCCGCGGCGGACGCGTCGGCGGACGCCCAGCAGGAGTACGAGCGGCAGCAGCGGGAGTTCGAGCGGGCCGAGCGAGCGTCGGAGGCGCGACGGTCCGGTCGGTCCGGTCGGTCCGGCGGCTCCGGTCGGTCGGGCGGGACGCAGCGGTCCGGGACGCGGCGATCCGCGGGGGACCCGCTGTCGGACCTGCTCGGCTCCGGGCTGGGCGGGACCATCGCGAAGGAAGTGGTGCGCGGGATCTTCTCGACGCTGCGGCGGCGGCGCTGAACGGTGCCGTGCGGTGGCCGCTGACCGGCCAGCCGGTGGGTCAGCGGGCGTTGAGACCGGCGAACTCGACGGCGAGCAGCCCGCCGACGACCAGCACGACGAGGCCGCCGACGAGCAGGAACGCCGACCGCTGCTCGTACCAGGCGCGGCTCGTCGGGTAGCGCTTCGCGAAGGTGCGGGCCGAGACCGGTCGAGCATCCTCGACGACCTGCACGCCGAGCGCGTCGACGACCCGGTCGAGCCCGTCGTCGCCCCACACATCGGCGCGGAGCCGGAAGAGGTGGGTGCCGGTCCGGTCGAAGGCGACGAGTTCCCGGACGGTCCGGTCCACCGACGAGCCGAAGGTCGTGGCGAGCACCAGGCTGTGCACGCGCTCGCGGGGGATCCGCCGGTGCGCCGTGAGGACCCCGCGGATCGTCAGGCCGTCGTCGTCGATCCCGATGAACGCGGTGTGCAGTCGGACGAACACGATGCCGACGGCCGCGGCCATCGCGACGACGATCCCGGCGAACACGGCCCACGTGCGGAACGGGAACGAGACCCAGACCAGGGCGACGGCGAGCGGTACGGCCGAGAAGGCGATGCTCAGCGCGGTGGAGCGGACGAGGGACCGGCGCGGACGGAGGACCGTGTCGAAGACGGCGGGCCGCACGGGTACTGCGGGCACGGTGGTGTCCCCCATGGCGCGTCTCCTCGTCCCCTCGGGTGTTCCGGGCACGCTGATCAGCACGCCCTCCGAGCGACGCCCCTGCCGCTCGATGCACCGCGGTCGGCTCGTCCCGGAGCCGTTCGCTCGGCCAGCATAGGCGACCGACGGGTACCGGGGACAGCCCGTTCCACCCCTGGTCAGCGTTTCCCGGCCAACCGAGGGGGAACAGGGCACGCGCTCGTCCGCAGGGTGGGGGACCGCACGGTCGTGGAACGACGAAGGACCCGCACCGATCGGTGCGGGTCCTTCGTGGTTGTTCGGCCTTGCTCGCTGCGGAGAATGGGGGATTCGAACCCCCGAGGGCTTGCACCCAACACGCTTTCCAAGCGTGCGCCATAGGCCACTAGGCGAATTCTCCTGACACCGTCTCGCGACGGCGACACCCAATGGTACAGGTTCTGCGCGGTGCTCACGACCGCATGTCGTCGGCGCCGGTGCTCCCAGATGTCGTGACATGTCCGGCGACTACCCTGGGCCTCGTGTCGACCCGCATCTACATCACGTCAGCAGAAGGGCACACGGGCAAGAGCACCGTCGCCCTCGGTGTCCTCGAGACCCTCGCCCGGTCCGTCGGCCGCGTCGGCGTGTTCCGGCCCGTCGCCAGATCGGTCGTCGAACCCGACTACGTGCTCGAGCTGCTGCTGCAGCACACGGCTGTCGGCATCTCGTACGACGACGCGGTCGGGGTCACCTACGACGACGTGCACGCCGACCCCGAGGCGGCGCTCGGCACCATCGTCACCCGGTTCGCCCAGGTCGAGCGGCAGTGCGACGCCGTCGTGGTGCTCGGGTCCGACTACACCGACGTGGGCAGCCCCACCGAGCTGTCCTTCAACGCGAAGGTCGCCGCGAACCTCGGCGCTCCGGTGCTCCTCGTGCTCGGTGGCCGCGACGCCGCCGAACGAGCGGCCCGCACCCCCGAGGGCATGGCGCAGGTGGCGGACGTCACGACGAGCGAGCTGCGGGCGGCACACGCGCAGCTGTTCGGCGTCGTGGTGAACCGTGCCGACCCGGACGCCCTCGCCGCCATCGTGACGAGCGTCGAGCAGGCCGTGCACGACGACCACCCCGACGTGCCGGTGTGGGCGATCCCCGAGGACCGCGTGCTCGTCGCCCCGACCGTCCGTGCCCTGCTGCAGGCCACCGGCGCCACCCTGGTCCGCGGTGACGACGCCCTGCTCGACCGCGAGGCCCTCGGTACCGTCGTCGCGGGCATGAGCATGGAGAACGTGCTGCCCCGGCTGATCGAGGGTGGCATCGTCGTCGTCCCCGGTGACCGGAGCGACGTCCTCATCGCCACGCTGCTCGCCAACCAGTCCGAGACGTTCCCGAGCCTGGCCGGCGTCATCCTGAACGGCGGGTTCGAGATCGCCCCGCAGGTGTCGCGGCTGCTCGAGGGCCTGTCGAGCTCGCTGCCGATCGCGCAGAACGACCTCGGCACGTACGACACCGCCCTCCGGATCACCCAGACCCGTGGCCGCCTGGCCGCCGACTCACCCCGGAAGGCCGACCTCGCGCTCGCCCTGTTCGAGCAGCACGTCGACGCCGAGGCCCTGCGCGACCGCCTGCAGCTCGCCCCGTCCGGGGTCGTCACCCCGCTCATGTTCGAGCACGGCCTGCTCGACCGGGCGCGCAGCTACGGCAAGCGCATCGTCCTGCCCGAGGGCGAGGACGACCGCATCCTCCGTGCCGCCTCCACCCTGCTGCAGCGTCAGGTCTGCGAGCTCACGATCCTCGGCGACCCCGCCGCGATCCGCACGCGGGCGACCGAGCTCGGCCTCGACCTCGAGGCCGCGCAGCTCGTGTCGCCGTTCGACCCCGAGCTGCGTGAGCGCTTCGCCGAGGAGTACACCCGGCTCCGCGCCCACAAGGGGATGTCGATCGAGCTCGCCCGCGACACCGTCACCGACGTCTCGTACTTCGGCACGATGATGGTGCAGCTCGGGCTCGCCGACGGCATGGTCTCCGGCGCGAAGCACACCACCGCGCACACCATCCGGCCGTCGTTCGAGATCATCAAGACCCGTCCGGACACCTCGATCGTGTCGAGCGTGTTCCTGATGGCGCTCGCCGACCGCGTGCTCGTCTACGGCGACTGCGCGGTGATCCCGGACCCGACGAGCGAGCAGCTCGCCGACATCGCGATCTCGTCCGCCGAGACCGCGACCCAGTTCGGCATCGACCCCCGCGTCGCGATGCTCAGCTACTCCACCGGCGACAGCGGCTCCGGCGCCGACGTCGACAAGGTGCGCGCCGGCACCGCGTTCGTGCGGGAACGCCGGCCCGACCTGCTCGTGGAGGGCCCGATCCAGTACGACGCCGCAGCCGACCCCACGGTCGCGTCGACGAAGATGCCGGACTCCCCGGTCGCCGGCCGCGCGACGGTGTTCATCTTCCCGGACCTCAACACCGGCAACAACACGTACAAGGCCGTGCAGCGCTCGGCCGGCGCCGTGGCGATCGGCCCGGTCCTGCAGGGCCTGCGCAAGCCGATCAACGACCTGTCGCGCGGCGCCCTGGTGGGCGACATCGTGAACACCGTCGCGATCACCGCGATCCAGGCCGGCACCGCGACCGACGCGGCCTGACCGCCCGACCCGCACCGCGCCTCCAGGCCCGACAGAAAGTGACCACCCCGTGACCGCAGCCCTCGTCGTCAACTCCGGCTCGAGTTCGTTCAAGTACCAGCTCATCGAGCTCGAGGACGAGCGCACGCTCGCCTCCGGGCTCGTGGAGCGCATCGGCGAGTCCGCCGGGGCCTGGAAGCACACCAACGCGCTGACGGGGGAGTCGTCGTCCAACGACGCCGCGTCGGTGCCCGACCACGCGGCCGGGTTCCAGGCGATGATCGACGCGTTCGCGAAGGTCGGGCCGTCGTTCGACGAGCACCCGCCCGCCGTCGTCGGCCACCGTGTCGTGCACGGCGGCACCACCTTCGACCGTGCGACGGTCGTCACGGATCAGGTCGAGCAGCAGATCGAGGACCTCAACAGCCTCGCGCCGCTGCACAACCCTGCGAACCTCGAGGGGATCCGCGCCGCGAAGCAGGTCTTCTCGGACGTCCCCCACGTCGCCGTGTTCGACACCGCGTTCCACCAGACGATGCCGCCGCACGCGTACACGTACGCAATCCCCGCCGACCTGGCCGCCGAGTACGGGATCCGCCGATACGGCATGCACGGCACCAGCCACAAGTACGTCTCCGAGCAGGCCGCGGAGTTCCTCGACCGGCCACTCGCCGAGCTCAAGACGATCGTGCTGCACCTGGGCAACGGCGCCTCGGTCGCGGCGATCGACGGCGGCAAGTCCATCGAGACCTCGATGGGGCTCACCCCGCTCGAGGGGCTCGTCATGGGCACCCGCTCCGGCGACCTCGACCCCGCGGTGCTCATCCACCTGCACCGCGAGGCCGGGATGACCTTCGACGAGCTCGACACCATGCTCAACAAGCGGTCCGGCCTGCTCGGCCTGACCGGCAACGGTGACATGCGCGACGTGCAGGACGCCGCCACCAAGGGCGACGAGCAGGCGGAGGCGGCGCTCGCCGTGTACCGCCACCGCATCCGTCGCTACGTGGGCGCCTACACGGCGCAGCTCGGTGGGCTCGACGCGGTCGTGTTCACCGCGGGGGTCGGCGAGAACAACGCGCTGCTGCGGCGGCGCGTGCTCGCGGGGCTCGAGCACCTGGGCATCGAGATCGATCCGGACCGGAACGAGCTGGCATCGCGGGACGCCCGCCGCATCTCCACCGACGGCTCACGGGTCGCGGTGCTCGTGATCCCGACGAACGAGGAGCTCGAGATCGCCCGGCAGTCGGCTGCGGTCGCGCTCTGACGCGTGGCGCCGCGGCGCCGCGCGGCGCGGCGTCGGGGCGTTGCGGCGGCACGGTGCGGTGTTAGTGGGCTGGTGCGGGGTTGCCTGCTGGGTGCGCGCTTGCAGCGCGGCACGGGGCGTGGAAGTCCGCACGGGGTGAGTAGGTGCGCACGGTGCGGACGGGAGGCGCGGGGCGGGCAGGTTCCGTGCCTCCCGTCCGTCGGTGGGTCGCGTCCGGTGCACGGTGCGGGGTTGCCTGGTGGGTGCGCGCTTGCAGCGCGGCACGGGGCGTGGAAGTCCGCACGGGGTGCGCAGGTGCGCACGGTGCGGACGGGAGGCGCGGGGCGGGCTGGCGCCGTGCCTCCCGTCCGGTGCACGGTGCGGTGTTTGTCGGTGGGTGCGGGGGTGCCTGCTGGGTGCGCGCTTGCAGCGCGGCACGGGGCGTGGAAGTCCGCACGGGGTGCGCAGGTGCGCACGGTGCGGACGGGAGGCGCGGGGCGGGCTGGCGCTGTGCCTCCCGTCCGCCGGTGGGTCGCGTCGCGGCGGCACGGTGCAGCATTCGTCGGTGGGTGCGGGGCTGACTGGTGGGTGCGCGCTTGCAGCGCGGCACGGGGCGTGGAAGTGCGCACGGGGTGAGCAGGGGCGCACGGTGCGCGGCCCGGCACCTTCGGCGAGGAGCCCGCACGGGGTGACGAAGCGCGCACGGTGCGCGCCGCGCGGACCGGTCAGGTGAGCGCGTTCAGCGCCGCCGGGATCGGGGTGTCGCCGCTGGTGACCTCGAACTGCACGCCGACTGCGGCGTCGTCGAGCAGTGCGTGCAGGACGACGGTCGCGACGTCCGCGCGGGGGATCGAGCCGCGCGGGACCGTCCGGCCGACGTGGACCGTGCCCTGCGGCGGCGTGTCGAGCAGGCCGCCGGGACGCACGATCGTCCAGCGGAGGCGTCGGGCCCGCAGGTTCGCGTCCGCCTCGGCCTTCGCCCGCAGGTAGACCTGGAACACCGCGGCGTCGTCCTGTGCGGGCACGACGGCGAGCTCGGGGTCGTAGGTGTCGGCCGCCATCGCGGAGATCATCACGTACCGCTCGATGCCGGCACGCTCGGCGGCGTCGGCGAGCAGGATCGCACCGTCACGATCGACGGTGAGCTTCCGTTCGGCGCCGCTGTTCGGCCCGGCACCGGCGGCGAAGACCACGGCATCGACACCGCGCAGGCGGAGCGCGAGGTCGTCGTCGCCGAGCTGCTCCAGGTCGGCGACGATCGCACGCGCCCCCTGTTGCTCGACGTCGGCCACGTGCGCGGGGTTGCGGACGATCGCGACGGCGTCGTGGCCGGCGTCGGTGATCTGGCGGGCGAGGAGCAGGGCGATCTGGCCGTGTCCTCCGGCGATGGCGATCTTCATGTGTTCGAGTCTGCCCGTTGCGTCCGGTAGACTTCTCGGCGGCTCCTCACGTGACGCCATCCAGGCCAACTCCCCCAGGGCGGAAACGCAGCAAGGGTAACCAGGCTCTGGCGGGTGCGTGAGGAGTCTTCTTCATTCCGGGTCGAGTCAGCTCCCCGGTGTCCGCCCCCCGTTCGGGAGGTCTCGCGTCCTTTTTCGTCGATGCTTGCGGACAGCTTCCTGATCATGTGTAAAGATCTGCCTCAGGAATCCCCAACCAGGGTTCCGACCCTCCACCGCCTCACCAGCGGAGGAGCCTCCGCCGCCTCACCAGCGGTGGATTCCGAGGATCAGGTGGCGGGCGCGCCCGCCAGGAAAAGAGACACGCATGCGCAGGCACGCGTCGCTGCCCGGTACCCCCGTACCCTCCGCAGCGGACGAACGGACACGACGGATCACCCGCGCCGACGGCCGAGCTCGAGGACGAGCGACGGACGGTCGGCGGTTCCTCCTGCGCGGCGGCGTCGTCGCCACGGTGACGGCGCTCATCGCCGCCACCGTGGCGATCCAACCCGCTGCGGCCGCCCAGAACGACGTCGCCGAGGCCGAGGGGCTGCTGCTCAGCGGCTCCGGCATCGTCGACGCCGACGCGGTCGCCCAGCTCGGCGGCGCGTACTCCGCGCGGGGTGCGACCTCGGGCGGCGGCACCACGAACCAGCCGCTCAACCTCACGGCGCTCAACGCCATCGGGGTGGACCTCGGCAACGACATCAACTTGCTCGGCCCGAACGGCATCCTGACCCTCGGCGTCGACGGCCAGTACGCCACGACCTCGGCCACGGGCGCGACGGCGTCGTCGGGGCTCCTGACGAACGACGGCGGCATCGGGGTCGGCACGGGGTCGGGCACCGGCGCCGCGACGGTCGACCTCAACCCGCTGTTCTCGCGCGTCGGCGCCGACACCACGGTGCTGTCGGACGCGCAGCTGGAGATCGGTGCCCTGGCCTCCCGGATCCAGGCGACGCGCGGCACCGCGGTCGAGACGACGACCGACTACCGCATCGCCGGTGCGGAGCTGGACCTGACGAGCCCGGCGGTCGCCGGACTCAGCACCGCGCTCCGGAACGACCTGCGCACCTTCTCGGGCACGGTCAACTCCGCGGTCGGCGCGGACGGGGCCCTCTCCGGCACCACGACCGCCCTGACCGCCGACATCCAGCGGCTGCTCCGTGGCACGAGCCTCGGCCTGGTGAACGTCAACGGCACGAACGTCACCGCGGCCGTGGACCTGAACCTCGACGACACCCTGACCCGGGTCCTGCAGGAACCCCTGACCGACGGCGCCGTGACGATCACACCGGCGACGGGCGCGATCACGGTCGACCTCGACCAGCTGACCACGCTGAACGGCCAGCCGGCGAACACGTCGGTGCTGACCGAGGCGGCGGTGAGCTCGATCAACCGGAGCATCACGACGATCCTCGGCACCCAGCTGCCGACCGCACTGCAGACGGCGGTCGTCAACACGATCAACTCGACCGCGGTCCGGGTGAACGTCACCGCGAACGTCAACCTCGCGGGCATCCCGCTCACCGCACTGGCCCTCCGCGCGGACACCATGCTCGGCGCCCTCGCCGGCACGTCTCCGGCCACCGCCACGGTGACGGCGACCGGTGGCCCCCTGGGGCTGAACGTGCTCGGCACCCTGCTCGCCCCGGCGGTCAACACCGTCGTCATCCCGGCACTGCAGACCATCGTGCGTCCCCTGGTGACGGGCACGGCCCTGACGAACCTCGGCACGACGCTCACGGCCACGACCTCGGCCGTCTCCACCCTGCTGAGCCCCGTCGTGCTGCTGCTCCGTCAGGTCGTCGACCTCACCGTGAACGCGCAGGACACCACCGGCTTCCGCGACCCCCGCGGGTACGACACCGGATCGCGGAGCGTGCACGCCCTGCGGCTCTCCGTGCTCCCCGGGGTGAACGTCGCCACCGTTGATCTCGCCACCTCGACCGTGCGCGCCACGGCGTTCGCGGCTCCGAGCATCACGGCGCCCACGGCCGGACAGCAGTTCACCGTGCCGTCGGCGAACTCGACCCGTAGCGTCGTCGTGAGCGGGGCCGGCGAGCCCGGCGCCGCCGTGGCCGTCAGCCTCGGCGGAGACCTGACCGGCACCGCGACCGTCGCTGCCGACGGGACCTGGACGACGACCATCGCCGACGTCCCCACCGGTGCGTACACCGCGACCGCGACCCAGACGGTCGGCGGCACCGCAGCAGGCACCGCGACGCAGGAGTTCTCCGTCGTCGCCCAGCGCGCCCTGACGATCACCACCCCCACGGCCGGTCAGACCTTCACCACCACGGGGGAGACCGCCCCGGTCACCCTGACGGGCACCGCGACGGCGAACGCGCGCATCGACGTCGACCTCGGCGGCGGCGTGACCGCGACGGGCACGGCGGACGACGCCGGCGCCTGGAGCGTCACCGTCCCCGAGGTCCCGGTCGGCGAGCAGACGGCGAGCGTCACGCAGACCGTGGGCGACACGACCTCGGCACCCGTGACCCGGTCCTTCCGGGTCGTGGCCGCAGCCGGCCTGACCGTCGACACCCCCACGGCGGACCAGGACTTCCCGCTCGCCGGCGACACCCGGTCCGTCCCGTTCTCCGGCAGCGCACAGGCCGGTGCCCGCGTCGACGTCGACCTCGGTGACGGCCTGACCGCCACCACCCGCGCGAACGCCGACGGCACCTGGTCGACGAGCGTCACGGACGTCCCGGCCGGGGAGTACTCGGCCGAGGTCACCCAGACCGTCGGCGGCACCACGAGCGCCGCGGTCACACGGGACTTCACCGTGACGGCGGCCCCCGCGCTCACCATCGACGAGCCGGCCGACGGCAGCACCATCACCGTCGCCGACGACAGCTCGACCACCCCGGTGACGGTGTCCGGCTCGGCGGCCCCGAACGCCCGGGTCACCGTCGGCATCGGTGGTTCCTTCACCGCCGCGGTCACCGCGGACGAGGACGGCGCCTGGACGACGACCTTCGCCGACGTCCCGGTCGGGGAGCGCACCGTCACGGCGCGTCAGAGCGTCGACGGCACCACGTCCGGCCCGGTGGAGACCACCTTCACCGTCGAGGCGGGCGACCCGCTCGCGATCACCGCGCCCGCGGACGGCGACGTGGTCACGGTCCTCGACGCCGACACCACCACCGACCTCGACCTGGCCGGCACGGCCGAGGCCGGCGCCGAGGTGCGGGTCTCGCTCGGCAACGGACTGACCGCCACCACGACGGCCGACGACGACGGCACCTGGACGCTGACCGTCACCGACGTCCCGGTCGGTCGGTACACGATCTCGGCGACGCAGACCGTCGGCGGGACCACCTCGCCGGCCGTCCGCCAGGTCGTCACGGTGCAGGCGGGCGCTCCGCTCGCCGTCACCGCTCCGGCGCAGGACGCCACCGTCACGGTCGCCACCGACGACTCCGTCGTCGACGTCACCGTGCGGGGCACCGCGCAGCCCGGCGCCCGCATCGAGGTCGTCCTGGACGACGGCGACGCGGTGTCCACCACCGCGAACCCGCAGGGGGCCTGGTCGGTGGTCCTCACCGACGTCGGCACCGGCGACCACACCGCGACGGTCACGCAAACCGTCGACGGTGCGACCTCGGCACCGGTCGACCGTGACTTCGCGGTCGAGGCCGGCGACGAGCTCGTCATCGTGGCACCGGGTGACGCCCAGGAGGTCCCCGCCGGCACCGGCGGGCAGGCCAACGTGGTCGTCCGCGGCACCGCGGAGCCCGGCGCGACCGTCGCCGTCACGATCGACGAGGGCGACCCCGTCGAGGTCGTCACGGACACGGCCGGCAACTGGGAGCTCCCGACCACGCAGCTCGGCATCGGCGAGCACACCGTCGAGGCCGTGCAGACCGTGAACGGCACCGACGGCCCGGTGGTCACGCGTGACTTCACCGTGGTCCCCGGCAACGCCATCGTCATCGACACCCCGGCGAGCGGCGCACGCTTCGTCGTGGTCGACGCCGACGCCACCGCGACCGTCCGGATCACCGGCACGGCCGAGCCCGGCGCCGCGGTGACCGTCTCGGTCGGCCCCGGCACCCGGTTCACCACCACGGCTGACGACGACGGGCGGTGGGCGGTCGACGCCACCGGTCTCGCCCCGACCGGCGTGTACACGGCGTCCGCCAGCCAGGAGGTCGAGGACGTCGTGACGAGCGCCGTCCCGATCACCTTCGAGGTCGTCACGGCCAACGCGCTGACGATCACCGGTCCGGCCACGGACCCGATCACGGTCGCCGGTCCGGACGTCGTGCGCGACGTCACGGTCACCGGCACCGGCCAGCCCGGTGCCGCCGTCACGGCGACCCTCGCCGGCTCCGAGGACCAGGAGACGACGGTCGGTGCCGACGGCACGTGGTCGGTCACGTTCCCCGACCTCGGCGTCGACGAGCACCAGGTCGCGGTCACCCAGACCCTGCCCGGCACCGTCTCCGACCCGCGCACCTCCGACCCGGTCGAGCGCACGGTGACGATCGAGGCCGCCGACGCCGTCACGATCACCGCGCCGGGGACCGACGTGGTCCTCCTCGTGCCGGACGCCGATGCGACGCGCGACGTCGTCGTCACGGGTTCGGCGGAGCCGGGCGCGCCGGTGACGGTGCGACTCGGCGACGACGAGGCGACCACCACCGCGGACGCGGACGGCGACTGGACGGTCACGTTCGGTGGGGTCGGTGTCGGCACACCGACGCTCACCGCCAGCCAGACGGTCGGCGGGACCACCGCCTCCAGTCCGGACCAGACCGTCACGGTGCGGGCCGGGACCGCGCTCGCCATCGTGACCCCGGAGGACGGCGACGTCCTGACGGTCGCCGACACGTCCGGCACCGCCGACGTCGAGGTGACCGGTCGGGCGCAGCCCGACGCCGAGGTGACGCTCCGGATCTCGACCGGCGAGACCGAGACGGTGACCGCGGACGAGGACGGCCGGTGGGAGACCACCTTCCAGGACGTCCCGGTCGGTGACCACCGCGTCACCGCGACGCAGGTCGTCGGCGGGCAGACCTCGACGCCGGTGACTGCGGCGGTGTCGGTCCGTGCCGGAGCCCCGCTCGTCGTGTCCACCCCGCGCGGTGCCACCACCGTCACGGTGGCGGACGACGAGGCCACCACCGGGGTCGACTTCGCGGGCACCGGTGAGCCGGGCGCGACCGTCACGGTCGACCTCGGCGACGGTGGGACCGCCACGGCGACCGTGGACGAGGACGGCCGCTGGACGACCACGGTCGAGGACGTGCCGACCGGCTCGTTCACGGCCTCGGTCACGCAGGCCCTGAACGGCACCACGAGCGCGGCGGTCGAACGACCGGTGTCCGTGGTCGCCGCCGCGGACCTCACCATCCGTGAGCCCGGCGACGACCCGGTCATGGTGGCCGACGGCGACGCGACGACGACCGTGACGGTCGCCGGTGACGCCCAGCCCGGCGCCACGGTGACGGTCACCGTCGACGACCGCGACCCCGTCGAGGTCACCGCCGGTGACGACGGCTCGTGGAGCGTCGACGTGCCGGACCTCGGTGTCGGCGAGCACACCGTCGAGGTGACGCAGACCGTGGACGGCTCGACCTCGACCACGCCGGTCGAGACGACCTTCGAGATCGAGGCGGGCGCGCCCGTCGTCATCACCGAGCCGACGGCCGACCAGGAGTACACGGTCGCCGACGGGGACGGCACGACGACGGTCGACGTCGCCGGCACCGCCGAGCCGGGCGCGACCATCGTGGTCGACCTGGGCGACGGTCGCACCGAGTCGACCACCGCGGACGACGACGGCGCGTGGAGCGTCTCGGTCCCCGGTGTGCCGGCCGGCACGACGACCGTGAGCGTCACGCAGCGCATCGACGGCACCGAGTCCGCGCCGGTGACGGTGGACGTCCGCGTCCTCGTCGCCGACCCGATCACGATCGCCACCCCGGCGGACGGCACCACGATCCGGGTCGCCCAGCGTGACTCCGTCGCGACCCTCACCGCCGTGGGGGCTGCCGAGCCCGGTGCCGAGGTCCGTGTCACGATCGACGGCGGCGACGCCCGGACCGTGGCCGCGACCGACGCCGGTACCTGGAGCGTCGAACTGCCGGACACCACCGTCGGCGAGCACACGATCCGGGCGACCCAGACGGTCGACGGCTCGACGTCCGCGGCGGTGCGCAGCACCTTCACCGTGGCACCCGGTGCCGCGCTGACGGTCACCGCACCGGCCGACGACACCACGTTCACCGTGCCGAGCACCGACCCCACCGCGACCGTCCCGGTCGGCGGCGAGGGCCAGCCCGGCGCGTCGGTCCGCGTCGTCCTCGACGACGCCGACCCGGTCGTGGTCCGTGTCGGCACCGACGGACGGTGGGAGACCACGCTGGCCGACGTGCCGGCGGGGGACCACACGCTCGTCGTCACCCAGGTCGTGAACGGCACGACGTCCGATGCGATCGAGCGCGACGTGACCGTCGTGGTCGCCGCCGCGGACGCGATCGTCGTGACCAGCCCGGCCGACGGCACCGACTACCGGGTGCTCGGCGGTTCGACCGACGTGCGGGTGACCGGTACCTCCGCACCGAACGCCGCTGTCTCGGTCCGCATCGACGACGGCACCGCGGTCGCCACGACCGCGGACGACGACGGTACGTGGTCCGTGACGGTGCGGGACGTCGCCGAGGGATCCCACACGGTCGCCGCCAGCCAGACGGTCGACGGTGCCACCACCGACGCTCCGCAGGTCGGCTTCACCGTGACGGCCGCGACGCCGGTCGTCATCTCGAGCCCGACCGACGGCCAGGCATTCCCGACCACGGGGTCGACGACGTCGGTCCCGGTGAGCGGCACCGCCGAGCCCGGCGCGACCGTCACGGTCGACGTCGACGGCCGGACCGCCACGACGACCGCCGGCGACGACGGTTCGTGGACGGTCACGATCGGTGGCGTCCCCCTCGGGGACCACACGGTGTCGGTGACGCAGACGGTCGGCGATCGGACCTCCGACCCGGTGACCGCCGACGTCACGGTCGTGGCTGCGCAGGAGACGGGCATCGTCATCACGAGCCCCGACGCCGGGCAGCTCATCCAGGCGGACGGCTTCGGTGACACCGGCTCGTTCACGGTGACCGGTCAGGCCACCCCCGGCGCCGCGGTGACGGTGACCCTGTCCACCGGGCAGGTCCGTACCACCACCGCCGACGACGAGGGGGCGTGGAGCGTCGTGTTCGAGCGTGTCCCCGAGGGGGAGTGGACGATCAGCGCCACGCAGTCGGTGAACGGCACGACCTCGGCGGCGCCGCAGGTGCCGATCGTGGTCGACACCCTGGAGCCGCTCGCGGTCACCTCGCCGACACCGGGTTCGCAGTACATGGCCGACGAGGACGGTGACCACGACCTGATGGTCACGGGCACCGCCGAGCCCGGCGCGACCGTCACCGTGCAGCCGATGGGCCGCGACGCGGTCGCCACGACGGCCGACGAGGACGGCGAGTGGTGGGTCATGGTGGCGCTGCCGGTCGGCGGGCACATGCTGCGCGTCACCCAGTCGGTCGGCGGGTTCACCTCGCAGGCGCAGATGCTCCGCGTCATGGTGATGGACGACGCCGTCGACCCGGAGGAGCCGGGCACGCCCGGCACCCCGGGGACGCCTGGGACGCCTGGGACGCCCGGGGCCCCCGGAACGCCGGGTGCGCCCGGTCTGCCCGGGACGCCGGGGACCGGCGGCGGCTCCGGCACCGGGACCGGAAACGGCTCCGGGAACGGCTCCGGCGCCGGGATCGGTGGCTCCGGCAACGGCACCGGTGCCCTCGCCTGGACCGGCGCGGACGTCGTCCCGATCGCCGGCACCGCGGCGGGCCTGGTGGCCCTCGGGTTCCTGCTGCTGGGGCTCTCCCGCCTCGCCGGCAGGCTCCGTCGCCGCACCCGCGGCTGAGTCCGCACCAGCGTCACACACCGCGCCTCCCGCCCGTCGACCAGACGGACGGGAGGCGCGGTGCCGTCCGGGCGCTCGGCCCACCGCCGACGGGTGGTCCGGCCCGGCAGGACGACCTGTGGACGGGCACGCGGGTTGTCGGTCGTGACGGCTACCCTTGTCGCGTGGTCACCGCCCTGTATCGCCGTTACCGGCCCGAGAACTTCGCCGAGCTGATCGGGCAGTCGCAGGTCACCGACCCGCTCCGCACGGCGCTCCGCACGAACCGCGTCAACCACGCCTACCTGTTCAGCGGGCCCCGTGGTTGCGGCAAGACGACGTCGGCCCGCATCCTGGCGCGCTGCCTGAACTGCGCCGAGGGCCCGACCGACACCCCGTGCGGCGTCTGCCCGAGCTGCGTGGAACTCGCCCGCGACGGCAGCGGTTCGCTCGACGTCATCGAGATCGACGCCGCGAGCCACAACGGCGTCGACGACGCGCGTGACCTGCGCGACCGTGCCGTGTTCGCGCCGGCTCGCGACCGCTACAAGATCTTCATCCTCGACGAAGCGCACATGGTGACGCCGCAGGGCTTCAACGCACTGCTCAAGCTGGTCGAGGAACCGCCGGAGCACGTCAAGTTCATCTTCGCGACGACCGAGCCCGAGAAGGTCATCGGCACCATCCGGTCGCGCACCCACCACTACCCGTTCCGGCTCGTCCCGCCCGCGGTGATGCTCGAGTACATCGAGCAGCTCTGCACGCAGGAGTCCGTGTCGGTGGCCCCCGGCGTCCTGCCCCTGGTGGTGCGTGCCGGCGGTGGATCCGTCCGTGACACCCTGTCGCTGCTCGACCAGCTGATGGCCGGCAGCGAAGACGGTGCGATCGCCTACGAGCGTGCCGTGGCCCTGCTCGGCTACACCGACGCCGCCCTGCTCGACGACGTCGTCGACGCCCTGGCCGTCGCCGACCCGGCGTCCGCGTTCGCCGCGATCGACCGCGTCGTGCAGACCGGACAGGACCCCCGCCGCTTCGTCGAGGACCTGCTCGAGCGCCTGCGCGACCTGATCGTCGTCGCGGCGACGAACGAGAGCGCTGCCGCCGTCCTGCGCGGGGTCTCGCCGGAAGAACTCGACACCATGAGCCGCCAGGCCGGGGTCTTCGGCGCGACCGGGCTCTCCCGTTCCGCCGACATCGCGAACCGGGCCCTCACCGAGATGACCGGCGCGACCTCGCCCCGGTTGCACCTCGAGCTCATGACGGCCCGGATGCTCGTGCCCGAGGCCGACGACACCCAGCGCGGAGCCCTCGCCCGGGTGGAGCGACTGGAACGTCGTGTCGGGGTGGGCGATGTCGGTGGACACCAGGCCGACGCCGGCGAGCAGTCCGCTCCCGCCGTCGCCGCTGCACCGCGTCGTGAGCAGCCGGCAGCCGCGGCTCCCGCAGCGCCTGCTCCCTCCCTCGCCCCGACGCCCGCTCCGGCAGCGGCTCGTGCGACGCCCGAGCGTGCCGTCGAGCAGCCCGCCGCGCCGCAGGCCGACTCCGGAGCCGTGGCTCGCGACGCCGCAGCGTCGTGGGCAGCGGTCGCTCCGAGCACCCCTGGAGCGCCCGGACAGACCTCGGCCGAGCCCGCGAAGTCCGAGCCCTCGAAGCCGGATCCCTCGAAGCCGGAGCCCTCGAAGCCCGCGGCCGAGCCGGTCAGCCCGTCGTCCACCGGTCAGGGCACGACGATCGGTGACGAGCCCGCCGTCCGGACCGTCGGCGCGGTCGGCTTCCAGCAGATGCGCGACTCCTGGCCGCAGATCGTCGAGCACGTGCAGCACGCCAAGCGTTCGGCGTGGTCCGTGGTCGTCACGGCGCAGGTCACCGCGCTCCGCGACGACGTGCTGACGCTGACGTTCCCGAGCCAGCAGGACGTCGCCTCGTTCAAGGAGATGTCCGACCCCTCGGCGAGCGTCAGCGAACTGCTCCGTGCCGCCATCGTGGACGTCCTCGGGCTCCGGGTGAAGTTCGTCGCCCGCGGGCCCGGACAGCAGCAGCGTCCCCAGCAGCAGCAGCAGCAGCAGCAGTCGGCTCCGGCACAGCAGGCCGCACCGGCCCAGCGTCCGGCGCCCGCTGCCCAGGCGCCCGCCGCCGCCGCGACCCCGGCTCCGGCTCCGGCTCCGGAGCCCACCGCACCGGAAGCCCCGGCGCCGGCGTCCGCTGCCGCCTCCACGGCGACGGCCGCCCCCGCCACGGAGCCGAAGGCCGCGTCGGCAGCACCCGAGCCGAAGGCAGCCCCGGCGCCGACGGCAGCGCCCGCGCCGAAGTCCGCGGCGGGGCCGAAGGCAGCTCCCGAGCCGGAGGCAGCGCCGACCGCGTCCGCCCCGCAGCGCGACCAGGCACCGGCCGAACCGGCCCCCGCTCCCTCCGGTGCGCCGGTGACGGACTGGGCGGTCGTGACCATCCCCGCCAGCGATCCCACCGCCGACGCCGTCCCGGAGTCCGTCGAGCCCAGCTGGGCAGCACCCTTCGGCACCGTGCCGGCGTCCGCGCCGGTCGCCCCCGCCGAGACGAGCACGCCCCAGCCGGCCGAGTCGGCACCGTCGGCCGCACCCGCGCGACCGGGCGCTGCCACGGCCGGGCAGCCCGACCAGCCGACCACTCCGGGGCCGCAGCCGGCGTCCGGAGCGGGAGCCGTGCCTCCCGGCGGTCCCGTCGTGCCGGGCGTCCCGGTCGACGACTACCCACTCGACGACGAACCGTACGACGACGGTGCCCCGTTCCCCGACCCGGGAATCGGACGCGGCGCAGCGCCCGCAGCCGCCGGGCCGGCAGCCCCGGCGCAGCAGCCCGCACCGCAGCGCGCGGCCCAGCCGACCGCCGCACCCGCGCGCACCGCACCGCCCGCACGCCGGGCCCCGGTCGCCGGCCGGTACGGCGAGGCCGTTGTGCGTGAGATCCTCAACGCCCAGTTCATCGAGGAGACCGCTCTCCACCAGGACGGTGCCTGATGTACGACGGGATCGTCCAGGACCTCATCGACGAGTTCGGTCGCCTGCCCGGTATCGGCCCGAAGTCGGCGCAGCGCATCGCCTTCCACATCCTGCAGACCGAGTCGTTCGACCCGAGCCGACTGTCCGAGTTGCTCGCCGACGTCAAGGAGCGGGTCCGCTTCTGCGAGATCTGCGGCAACGTCACCGAGAACGTCCAGTGCAGCATCTGCCGCGACCCGCGCCGCTCGCCGGCGACGATCTGCGTGGTGGAAGAGGCGAAGGACGTCGCGGCGATCGAGCGCACCCGGGAGTTCCGCGGGCTGTACCACGTGCTCGGCGGGGCGATCAGCCCGATCGACGGCATCGGTCCGGACGACCTCCGCATCCAGCAGCTCATGACACGTCTGGCCGACGGCACCGTGGCCGAGGTCATCATCGCGACCGATCCCAACCTCGAGGGCGAGGCGACGGCGACCTACCTCAGTCGGCTGCTCGTCCCCATGGGCATCCGCACCACCCGGCTCGCGTCGGGGCTGCCCGTCGGCGGCGACCTGGAGTACGCCGACGAGGTCACGCTCGGTCGTGCCTTCGAAGGGCGCCGCGTCGTCGGCGGCTGACCGCCACGCAGGATCCTTGCGTCGGGGCCCGCTCGCACGCAACATCCCCGAAACACCGACTACCATTGTGAGACCGCGAGACCTCGCGGTGTCGCCGTCTCCGGGAGTACCAGCCAGTGGCCTTGATCGTGCAGAAGTTCGGTGGTTCATCCGTCGCGGACGCCGAGAGCATCAAGCGCGTGGCGAAGCGGATCGTCGAGACGAAGAAGGCCGGCAACGACGTGGTCGTGGCGGTGTCGGCGATGGGCGACACCACCGACGAACTCGTCGACCTGGCGCACTCCGTCACGCCGATCCCCGCCGGCCGTGAGCTCGACATGCTCCTGACCGCGGGGGAGCGCATCTCGATGGCGCTGCTCGCGATGGCGATCAAGAGCCTCGGGGTCGAAGCGTCCTCCTACACCGGCAGCCAAGCCGGCATGCTCACCGACGCCCAGCACGGCAAGGCCCGCATCGTCGACGTCACCCCGAAGCGCGTGCGCGAGGCGCTCGACTCCGGCCACGTCGCGATCGTCGCCGGGTTCCAGGGCTTCAACCGCACCACGGGCGAGATCACCACGCTCGGCCGCGGCGGCTCGGACACCACGGCCGTCGCCCTCGCCGCAGCACTCGACGCCGACGTCTGCGAGATCTACACCGACGTCGACGGCATCTTCACCGCCGACCCCCGCGTCGTGCCGAAGGCCCGCAAGGTCGACCGCGTCACCAGTGAAGAGATGCTCGAGCTCGCAGCCTCGGGTGCCAAGGTCCTGTACATCCGCGCCGTCGAGTACGCCCGGCGGCACGGCGTCACCCTGCACGTCCGGTCCTCGTTCAACAACAACGAGGGCACCATCGTCTACAACCCTGCCGAGGGGGAAACCGTGGAAGAACCGATCATCACCGGGATCGCCGGAGACCTCTCCGAGGGCAAGATCACCGTCGTGGGGGTCCCGGACCAGCCGGGCAAGGCCGCCGAGATCTTCACCAACGTGGCACGCGCCGGGGCGAACATCGACATGATCGTCCAGAACGTGTCGGCAGCGTCGACCGGGCGGACGGACATCTCGTTCACCCTGCCGAAGGACCAGGGCCAGACCGTACTGACGGCGCTCGAGGTCGCGAAGGCCGACATCGGCTACGAGAGCATCCAGTACGACGACCAGATCGGCAAGCTCGCCCTGGTCGGCGCCGGCATGCGCACGAACGCCGGCGTCTCGGCACAGCTGTTCCGCGCCCTGCACGACGCGTCGATCAACATCGAGATGATCTCCACCTCCGAGATCCGCATCTCGGTCGTGACCCGCGCCGACACCCTGAACGAGGCGATGCGCGTCGTGCACAGCGCGTTCGGCCTCGACGCCGACGCCGAGGCCGTCGTCTACGCCGGCACCGGCCGCTGACGCCCGCCGACCCGTCGATCCGCTGAACCACCAGGAGCACCGCATGAGCACCCTCACCGTCGCCGTCGTCGGCGCCACCGGCCAGGTCGGCGCCGTGATGCGTCGCCTGCTCGAAGAGCGCGCGTTCCCGGCCGACCGGGTCCGCTTCTTCGCGAGCGCCCGTTCCGCCGGCACGACGCTGCCGTTCCGGGGCGAGCAGATCGTGGTCGAGGACTCCGAGCTCGCCGACCCGTCCGGCATCGACATCGCGCTGTTCTCCGCCGGGGCCACCGCCTCGCGGGCCCTCGCGCCGAAGTTCGCCGCCGCCGGGGCACTCGTCGTCGACAACTCGAGCGCCTGGCGTATGGACCCCGACGTCCCGCTCGTGGTGAGCGAGGTGAACCCGCACGCCATCGACCAGGCGCCGAAGGGGATCATCGCGAACCCGAACTGCACGACCATGGCGATCATGCCGGTGCTCAAGGTGCTCGACACCGAGTCCGGGCTCCGCCGACTCGTCGCCACGACCTACCAGGCGGTCTCGGGTTCCGGGCTCGCCGGGGTCGAGGAACTCCTGGGCCAGGCGAAGGCCGCGCTCGAGCAGGACACCGCTGCGCTGACGCACGACGGATCCGCCGTGACGTTCCCCGAGCCCGTCAAGTACGTCCGTCCGATCGCCTTCGACGTCGTGCCGCTCGCCGGCAGCATCGTCGAGGACGGCCTGGGTGAGACCGACGAGGAGAAGAAGCTCCGCAACGAGAGCCGGAAGATCCTCGAGCTGCCCGACCTGCTCGTCGCCGGCACCTGCGTGCGCGTCCCCGTGTTCACCGGGCACTCCATCTCGGTGCACGCCGAGTTCGAGCGTCCGCTGTCGCCCGAGCGTGCGACCGAGATCCTGTCGAGCGCGCCCGGTGTCGAGCTCTCCGACGTCCCGACCCCGTTGCAGGCCGCCGGCCAGGACCCGGCGTTCGTCGGCCGCATCCGCGCCGACCAGTCCGCGCCCGAGGGCCGCGGCCTCGTGCTGTTCGTCAGCAACGACAACCTGCGGAAGGGCGCCGCGCTCAACGCGGTGCAGATCGCCGAGACGATCGTCGCGCGCCGCTCCGTCGACGCGTAGCGCGCCCCGGGCGCGACCAGCAGACGGACAGGAGGCCCGTGGCGACACCGCCACGGGCCTCCTGTCCGTCTGTCGGGTGCCGCCGGTAGGATCGACGGGTGGCAGAGCAGCAGGTGGACCCCATCGACGTCGTCCTGATCGGCGGAGGCATCATGAGTGCCACGCTCGGGGCCATCATCCACAAGCTCGAGCCCAGCTGGAAGATCCGCGTGTACGAGCGGCTCGGCACGGTGGCGCAGGAGTCCTCGAACCCGTGGAACAACGCGGGCACCGGGCACTCGGCACTGTGCGAGCTGAACTACACGCCGGAACTGCCGGACGGCCGCGTCGACATCGCGAAGGCCGTCACGGTCAACGAGCAGTTCCAGGTCTCGCGGCAGTTCTGGGCGCACCTGGTCGAGACCGGCGTGCTGCCCGAACCCACGAACTTCATCAACCCCACGCCGCACATCTCCTTCGTGTGGGGCGAGGCCAACGTCGCGTACATGCGCGCCCGGTACGAGGCCATGCGTGACCACCCGCTCTTCGCGGGCATCGAGTTCTCGGACGACCCGGCGCAGATCCGGAAGTGGGCACCGGCGCTCATCCCCGGCCGCAAGAAGGACCAGCCGATCGCGGCGACCTACTCGGCAGCCGGCTCGGACGTCGACTTCGGGTCGCTCACCCGCCAGCTCTTCGACCAGCTCGAGATCGACGGTGTCGAGTTCGAACCCTCGCACCAGGTCACCAACCTGACCCGCTCGAAGGTGTCCGAGGGCTGGGTGCTCAACGTGCGCAACGAGATCGGCCGGTCGACGCAGCGCATCGCCGCGAAGTTCGTCTTCGTCGGCGCCGGCGGCGGAGCCCTGCACCTGCTGCAGAAGTCCGGCATCCCGGAGATCCGCGGCTACGGCGGCTTCCCGGTGTCGGGCGAGTTCCTGCGCACCGACGACCCCGAGGTGGTGCAGAAGCACTCCGCCAAGGTCTACGGCAAGGCCAGTGTCGGTGCCCCGCCGATGTCGGTGCCGCACCTCGACACCCGCATCGTCGACGGTGGGTCGTCGCTGATGTTCGGGCCGTACGCCGGGTTCAGCCCGAAGTTCCTGAAGCAGGGCTCGGTCCTCGACCTGTTCCGTTCGATCCGACCGCACAACCTCCGCCCGATGCTGAGCGTCGCGTTCTCGAACTTCGACCTGGTCCGCTACCTGGTCGGCCAGCTCCTCGCGTCGAAGCACACCAAGTTCGAGGCGCTCCGCGACTTCATGCCGAGCGCCGAGCCCGAGAACTGGCACCGCATCACCGCGGGGCAGCGCGTCCAGGTGATCAAGCCCGACAAGGACAAGGGCGGTGTGCTGCAGTTCGGCACCGAGGTCATCACCGCCGCCGACGGCTCGATCGCCGGCCTGCTCGGGGCGTCGCCGGGTGCCTCGACCGCCGTGCCGATCATGCTCACGATGCTGCGCCGGTGCTTCCCGGACCGGTGGGACGGCTGGCAGGACGACGTCCGCGCGATGGTGCCGACCTACGGGCAGGACCTCGGGGACGACCCGGCTCTGGCCGACGCCACGCTCGAGCGCACCGCGAAGGTGCTCGGCCTGCACCACTGAGGCCTGTCGTGGTCCGCGCCGGTTTGCGGTCTGTTCGAACGTGTGTTCGAATGACGACATGCGGTGGAGTGGACAGGCGATCGACGCCGAGCAGAGCGACGCGCTGCCCGGGATGGAATCGAACAGCGGGTTCGTCCGGAGCGTGACGACGCCCGAGTTCGCCGGGGTGACCTTCCACGAGGTCCTCGCGAAGAGCGCCCTGAACCGGGTTCCGAGTGCGGACGGGTCGGGCACGTACGGCTGGACGATCAACCCGTACCGCGGGTGCAGCCACGCCTGCGTGTACTGCTTCGCCCGCCCGACCCACACGTACCTGGAGTTCGACGGCGGCGCCGACTTCGACCAGCAGATCGTGGTGAAGACGAACGTCGCCGACGTGCTGCGTCGTGAGCTCGGCAAGCCCTCGTGGGACCGCCACCCGGTGGCGCTCGGCACGAACACCGACCCGTACCAGCGGGCCGAGGGGCGGTACCGGCTGATGCCCGGTGTGATCGAGGCGCTGGCGGAGTCGCGCACCCCGTTCAGCATCCTGACGAAGGGCACGCTGCTGCGCCGAGACCTCCCGCTGCTGGCCGAGGCGGCGAAGGTGGTGCCGGTCGACCTCGCGATGTCGATCGCCGTGTACGACGACTCGCTGCAGCAGTCGGTCGAGTCCGGCACCCCGACGACGTCGGCCCGGCTGGCGACCGTGCGGGCCATCCGCGACGCGGGGCTCGACTGCGCCGTGTTCCTGATGCCGGTGCTGCCGTACATCACCGACACCCGGGCGCACCTCGACGATGCCATCGGTCGGGCGACCGCGGCCGGCGCGACGAGCATCATGTACTCGGCGCTGCACCTGCGGCCGGGCGTCAAGCCGTGGTGGTTCGAGTGGCTCGGCCGCGAGCGACCCGACCTGGTGCAGCGGTACCGCGCGATGTACCTCGACAACACGTACGCGCCGAAGGACTACCGACGGTGGCTGTCGGAGCGCATCCGCCCGATCCTGGCGGCGCACGGGGTCGGACTGGGGCGAGTGGACCCGGCGACGGGGTCGATGGGCTTCTCGGAACCGCGGACGCTGCAGCCGGGCGTGCCGCAGGGGCTGGGCACGGGCGGGCCGCAGGCGCTGCCGCAGGAGCAGTCGGTGCCGACGGTGTCACCGCTGAAGCGCGCCGACCCCGGGTTCGACCAGCGGCTGCTCCGGCCGGCTCCGGCGCAGACGCTGTTCTGAGGAGCGTCCGTCCGGGTCGTGTCCGGTCCACGTTCGGGGGACAGCAAGACCCCGGTCCGGGCCGCTATCATCGTGCGGGTCGCCGCACGGCCCCGGATTCGGGGTACACGGCCGCTGCTCCGGTGGTTGGATCGTGGACGGCGCCCTCGCCACCCGGAAGGATCCACCTCGTGCTCGGCATCCCCACGCACCTCGCACCGCGAGTGAACGCGTGGTCGACCGTGCGCGCATTCCACGCCGGCGCCATCGGGTCCCTGTTGGCCGCGGCCATCACGCTCGTGCTCTACGGCCTGTCCGAGCCCGGGGTGCAGGTCGTCGGCACCGCGCTGGCGGTCGTCCCGATGCTCGCCATGATCGGCGTGCACGTGCAGTTCGGCACCCGGGTCTCGGCGATCGCGTTCCTGGCCGTCGGCGGTGTCTGCGCCTGGTGGTTCGCCGTCGGGGTCCAGCAGCAGGTGCCGACCGGGTGGGTGACCTCGTACCTGATGTCCCTCGTCGTGATCCCGCTCATCCTGGTCGGGGGAGCGGGGGCCGTGCCGAGCCGCGTCGTGCTGTGGTCCTTCGTGGGCTTCCTGACCGGACGACTCGCCACCTGGGTCGCCATCGTGCAGGCCGACCAGTCGCCCCGTCCGCTCATCCTGGCCTGGGTCACCCTGGGCTTCGTGGTCGCGCTCGTGCTCTTCACCACCCGCAGCACGGGCCGGAGCGAACGGGTGCAGCCCGAACTCCTGCGCTCCGCGCGCGAAGAACACGTGTCCGCCTACCGCGCGGGGGTCGAGGCCGAGGCGTCCGCGATCCTGCACGACACCGTGCTCAACCACCTCGGCGCGATCGCCCTCGCGCCGGACGGCCCGATGGACCCGCACCTCGCCGAGACGGTCGACGCCGACGTCGCGGTGCTCACCGGCAAGGGGTGGCTCGCGCCGGCCGCCCGCCCGCGTCCCGGGGCCGCGGCCGAGGCGTTCGGCACCATGGTCGACGAGCACCGGACGCTCGGACTCGACGTGACCGTCTCGGGTGACACCTCCGCGCTCGAACGCCTGGACCAGCGTGCGCTGTCGGCGGTCGTCCGGGCCGTCGGCCAGTGCCTGGCCAACGTGCGGAAGCACGCGGGGACCGACGCCGCCGAGGTCAGCGTGTTCGACGACAGCGCATCCTGCACCGTCATGGTCGTCGACGACGGTCGTGGGTTCGACGAGGACGCCACCGGAGCCGACCGGATGGGCCTCCGCGGTTCGGTGCGAGAGCGGATCGGCCGGGTCGGCGGTGACGTCCAGATCTGGTCGTCGCCCGGTTCCGGCACGAGCGTGATGATGACCGTGCCGTACGGACCGGTCACCGGCGCGGTCACCGTGCCGGCGGTCAGCGACGGCCGGGGGACCGAGCGATGACGGCGGCTCGGCAGCGCGGGCCCCGCCGCACCGCCCAGCAGTACGACCCGCTCGGCGCGATGGGGTCGCGGCCACTGGCCGTCGTGCTCGGTGCCGGCAGCGTCGTCTGGGCACTGCTCGTGTCGATCTTCGACCGCGACGTCGTGGGCAGCCCCACCCTCAGTGCCCTCACCGTGCTGCTCGTCGCGGCCTCGGCGGTGGTGGTGCTCGCTGCCTCGAGCCCGTTCCGAGCGCCGTTCCCGCGGTCGGCGTTCGTCGCGCACGTCGGGTTGCTCGGCCTGGCGTCGGTGGCGAGCGTCGCGGCGCAGTGGGGACCGGACCGCAGCGCCCTGAACGACTTCATGTCCCTGATCACCGCGACCGGCATCGTCATGGTCGCGCCGTACCGCCCGTGGACCGACCTGACGATCGGCGGGTTCGTGCTGGCCGCGGTGAACGCCGTGACCTGGGGCGCGGGCGCCGCGGAGTTCCCGCACGAGGTGCCGGTCGCCGTCGCGGCGTTCCTGGCCGCGGCCCCGACGCTCGTGCTGACCGCCGCGTCCGCGGTGTTCGCCTGGACCTTCGCGGGGCTCGCCGAACGGGTGCAGATCCGTGCTGGGTCGTACTCCGTCGCACGTGCCGAGCGGGACGGCATCGCGGCGAGCGTGCAGCAGGACCGCTCGACGATCCTGTCCCGCGACGTCGCCCCGTTCTTCGCCGAGCTCCGCACGCGCGACGTCATCACCGACGCCGACCGTGCCCGTGCCCGCGCGATCGCCGACGGCATCCGCGCGTCCATGGTCGCCGACGCCGACCGCACCTGGTTCGAGCACGCCGTCCGGGTCGACGGCGGCCAGGCGCCGGTGGTCGACGACCCCGACGGCCTCATCGCGACGCTCGACACCGACCAGCGGGCGGTCGTCCGCACGTTCGTCCGCGCGGCCCTCCGTGCCTCGACCGTCGACCCGGCCGGCTTCCGCGCGACGGTGCGACGAGCGGACACTCTGGCGGACCCGGCACCCCGGGCCCGCCCGGCGGCCCACGCGGCCCCCGCGGCCCCCGCGGCCCCCGCGGCTCGCGCAGCCCTGGCGGCCCGACCCGCGCAGGCACCCGCACCCGGCCGTGTGTCCGTCGACATGGAGCTCGCCGTCGCGGACTCCGACATCGGCATCCACCGCACCTTCGACCCCTACTTCGCCGTCCTCCGCGTGACGTTCCCCGACCTCGACGTCGCGGTCCGCCCTTCCGCCCTCGCACTAAGGTTCTCCTATGACCAGCACTGACCCGAACAGGCTCTCGGAGGGGTCGCCGTCCCTCCCGAACCCGGGAGCGCGACGTGTGCGGCTGGCCATCCTCGACGACCACGAGGTGCTGCTGGACAGCCTGTCGAGCTGGATCGCGGTGAACGCGTTCGACTTCGACCTGGCCCTGACCGCGCACACCTGGCTCGAGATGGTCCACAGCGACAGTTTCCCGACCGACCTGGTGTTCCTCGACTTCCAGCTCAAGGAACCGGTGTCCATCGAGGCCCGTGTCCGCACCTGCCGCGCCGCCGGGGCGAAGGTCATCGTGCTCTCGAGCGTCGACAGCCGCGAGTCCCGCGACCGCGCCCTGGCCGCCGGCGCCGCGGCGTTCCTGTCGAAGTCGCTGCCGATGCGCGAGGTCATGGACGTCGCCCGCGAGATCATGGGCGTCGCCCGCGAGACCCCGCAGCCCCGTGAGTGGCGTCCGCTGCCGACGGGTGCCGCCGCGCACCAGCGGCCGAAGCTCAGCGCCGGTGAGGAAGAGGCGCTGCGGCTCTACGTGTCCGGCTACTCGACGAACGAGGTCGCCGCGCAGATGAACGTGCAGTACGAGACCGCCAAGACCTACCTGCGTCGCGTGCGCGAGAAGTACAGCAAGGTGGGCCGCCCCGCCTCGAAGAAGTCCGACCTCATCCGTCGGGCCGCCGAGGACGGGTTCCTCGCGTAGTGGCGAAGCTCTACTTCCGCTACGGCGCGATGAACAGCGGCAAGAGCACGGGCTTGCTGCAGGCGGCCTACAACTACGAGGAGCGCGGGCACCGGGTGCTGCTCGCCAAGCCCGCGGTGGACACCAAGGGCGACCGTGAGATCGTCTCCCGCCTCGGCGTCACCCGGACCGTCGACATCGTGTTCTCCCCGGACGCCGACGTGCGCGAGGCGGTGACCGCCGCCGGGGCGGTCGACCCCGAGTCGGACCGGCTGGACGGCATGGTGCGGCCCGTCAGCTGCGTGCTCGTCGACGAGGCGCAGTTCCTCACCCCGCGACAGGTCGACGACCTGCTGCGCATCGCGGTGCTCGACGAGATCCCGGTCATCACCTACGGCATCCGCACGGACTTCCGCACCGAGGCGTTCCCCGGCAGCGCCCGCCTGCTCGAGGTCGCGCACTCCCTCGAAGAGCTGAAGACCATCTGCCGCTGCGGCCGCAAGGCGGTCTTCAACGCCCGCACGGTCGACGGCCGGTTCGTCTTCGACGGATCCCAGGTCGCGATCGACGGCGTCGACGTCGCCTACGAGTCGCTCTGCGCCAACTGCTACCTGACGGAGTCCGGCGGCCGCCTCGACGGCGCCTGACCGCTCGCGCCGGCGTGCGTCCGGTACGCACCCAGCAGACGGACCGGAGGCCCGTGGCGGCGCCGCCACGGGCCTCCAGTCCGTCGCGTGCACAGGAATGCACGTGCGTCGACGCGCGTTGGTGACCACATGACCGACGACACCCTGCACCTGTCCGTCCTCGACCTGGCCACCCGCGAGTACGGCCAGTCCAACACCGAGGCCCTGCAGGGGTCCATCGACATGGCCGTGCACGCCGAGCAGCTCGGGTACGAGCGGTTCTGGGTCGCCGAACACCACGGGATGCCGGGCATCACGTCCTCGGCCCCGGCGGTGCTGCTGAGCGCCGTGGGCGCGGCCACCTCGACCATCCGCATCGGATCCGGTGGCGTCATGCTGCCGAACCACGCGCCCCTCGTCGTCGCCGAGCAGTTCGGCACCCTCCGTGCCCTGTACGGCGACCGGGTCGACCTCGGGCTCGGGCGCGCTCCCGGCACCGACGGCGCGACGGCGATGGCCCTCCGCCGCACGGACCGACTCGACGTCGACGACTTCCCGGACCGCCTGGCCGACCTGATCGGGTTCTTCACCGGCATGGGCGCGGAGAACCCGCTCGCCGGCATCCGCGCCGTTCCGGGCTACGGCGACGTGCCGGAGTTCTGGCTGCTCGGGTCCTCCGGCTACAGCGCCCAGGTCGCCGGTGCGCTCGGCATCTCGTTCGCCTTCGCCCACCACTTCGCGTCGGACAACACCGAGGCGGCACTCGCCCTGTACCGCGATTCGTTCCGTCCGTCACGCTTCCGCCAGACGCCGAACGCGCTGATCGGTGTGCAGGTCGTCACCGACGAGGACCCCGCCGTCATCGACGAGCAGAGCGCCCCGGGCATGATCTCGTTCATCCGGATGCGCTCGGGCCGGAAGCCCGAGCCGGTCTCGATGGACGAGGCGCGTGCGTACGAGTTCAACGACCTCGAGCGTCGGTTCATCGCAGCCCGCACCGAGCGTCAGGCCTACGGCAATGCCGAGCAGGTCGCGGAGAAGATCAACGCACTCGTGGCGTCGACCGGGGCGAACGGCGTGATCGTGTCGCCCGGTGCCGCGCAGGCGCGGTACCGGCACCAGGCGCTCGACGTCGTGGCCGGGCTGCACGCCGCCGGCAAGCTCGTGCCCGCGGGTGCGTCAGCTGGCGCCGGGGCGTCGTCCGTCGGCTAGTCCGGGTCGCTTCGTCGAGTTCGTTCGCTTCGTGAGCAGGAATGGTCGGGTGTCCGGTGGGCACCCGACCATTGCTGCTCACGAAGTTGCGTGGTGCCTCAGCTGAGCAGGCCCAGGCGCGTGGCTGCGGCGACCGCCCCGACGCGGGAACCGACGTCCAGCTTGCGGAAGACGTTGTAGACGTGCCGCTTGACGGTGCCGATCGCGAGCTGCAGGTCGGCGGCGATCTCGGCGTTGGTGCGCGCGGCGGCGAGGAGTCGCAGGACCTCGAGCTCGCGGTCGCTCAACGGTGAGCCGGCTCGGGCCTCGGTCACCAGGTCGACCGGGAACGTGACCGGTGCCGCATCGGCGTGGGCTGCGCGGGCGATCCGGTCGACGAGTTCACGGCTCGGGGTGTCCTTCGTGACGAAGTCGACCGCGCCGGCATCGAGCAGGGTCCGGCGGAGGACGGCGTCCCGGTGCATCGTGAGCACCACCACCCGGATGTCCGGGCGGGTCCGGCGGACCGTGGCGATCGTCGTCCGTGCCGGCGGGCCGTCCAGTTCGACGTCGAGCAGCAGGACGTCGATCGCGGCGGCCTCCGGGGAGTCGAGCACCTCTGACGGTCGTTCGCCGTGCGCCACGACGCGGATCGTGGGGACCGCGGCCAGGATCGTGGCGAGTCCTTCGCGGAAGAGCCGGTGGTCGTCGACGATGGCGACGTGGGTGACGGTCACAGGGTCCCCCTCGGGATGGTCAGGCGGACGGTGGTGCCGTGGTCTCGGCTGCCGCGGACGCTGTCGACGTCGAGCCGGGCCCCGATCACCGCCGCACGCTCGCGCATGGTCTGCTGGCCGAGGCGGCCGTCGGCGTCGCTCTCCACGTCGAACCCCGGGCCGTCATCGGCGACCGTCACCACCAGCGCTGCGGGTGACCAGAGGAAGCGCACCGAAGCCGTCGATCCACGCGCGTGCTTGCTGCGGTTCGTGAGCGCCTCGAGCAGGATCGTCAGCGCTTCCTCGGCCTGCCAGTTCGGCAGGGGACCGGCCACACCCGTCGACTCGATGGACAGGAGGTCGTCGTCGGGGAACAGATCGCGCACGTGCCGTCGGAGCGCGTCGTCGAGCAGGGCATCCCCGACCCGGGCGTGCAGGCTCACTGCGAGGTCCTGGACGTCGCCGAGTGCGCTCCGGAGCAACCGCGCTGCGTCGTCGAGCTGATCGGCTCGTTCGTCCGCCGGCGGGTCCGTCAGCAGGACGAGGTCGAGGCGCTGCAGCCCGGCGAGGATGCCGTGGGCGACGCGGTCGTGCAGGTCCCGCGCGATCTGCGTGCGGGAGTCCAGGTGCGCCGTGGTGAGGCGTTGGCGCAGTGCCTCCGTGTACGCGACCGCCCCGGCCGGGAACCGGCTCCAGACGCCGGCGTGCAGGGCCCTGGTGGCGCGCAGGACCTCGGCGGTGGACGCCGCGCCGACCTCGTCGACGAAGACCGGCAGGTAGGCGTCGAACAGCATCTCCGCCGCGAGCATGGCGCCAGCCGGGTGCTGGGCGTGCTCGGCGTGCAGACTGCCGGTCGCCAGGTGCTCGGGGTCGAGGAACGCGTGGCTCACGACGCTGCCGTCGGTTCCCGCGGCGTAGCGCTCGTGGGCCTCGGCGATCATCGATGAGACGTTCTCGGTGAGGCTCTGCGCCAGCGCCGGGTCGTCCGCGATGTCGGGGAACTCGGCGGCGATCGCGGCGAGCACGGCGGCGAGGGGATGGTCGTTCTGCATGGCGCTTGCGAGCGTAGCGGGAGGGGCTGCTCGCGATGGGGCGGCTGACGGCTGACTGGGTCGTGCGACCCATCGGGCAGCCGAGATGCACCCGGGGGAAGCAGAAGGCCCCGGTTCCGGAGAACCAGGGCCTTCTTCGTACTGTCTCAACACAGTGTCGGGGTGACAGGATTTGAACCTGCGACCTCCTCGTCCCGAACGAGGCGCGCTACCAAGCTGCGCCACACCCCGCGGTGCGGCTACCTCTACGAGGCAACCCGACCAGCATAGCTGATAGGGCCGAGAGGTGGCGATTTTGAGATGATGCCCGGGCGAGTCGGCCAAGCAAAGGGCTGGAGTGGGTGCGTCAGCAGGTTGTGGACTTGCCTCCGACCTTGTACCAGGGGCCCGTGAAGGAAGCGGGTGACCCAGAGTCCCGGGAGTACACCATCCGAGCGCTGACGACACCCGATTTGTACGCAGTGATGTGCGACGCGGTGCCACCTACGCTACTGATAACCCTTGATTCGCCGTTATACTTCTTGCCGCACGCGTTTTGGTACTGAAACTTGATTGTTCCCCCGCCGTCGACCTTCGTCGCTGTCGGATTCCATCGGAGCCAAGCCGTGCCGTTGCAATTGCTAGACCCGCGGAGCTCCACATACTTGTTCAGCATTGTGACTCCGTGATAAGTGCGCCCACCGTCGGTGCAAGCGGCGGCGTGAGCGGACCCATTGCTCCCGACAAGAGGGAGAATTGGCGCGAGGGCTCCAAGTGTGACTGCTACCGCGAGTATCCCGAACGACCTGCTCATCAGGTTCCGGGTCTTGTTCTCGTGCGTTTTCATAGTTCGGTCTCTTCCGTTGAGCTACGGTGAGCTCATTCGCCCCCCGATCGACGATAGGCCAGCACGGAGCATTCGGTCAACTAGTCTTTGCTCTCGAGAAGGTCCCCCAAAGTGCGGACTGTGGACTCATTGCCCCCATGACATGGTGAGATCGGGGACCGGAGGCCAGTGCTACGCAGCTTCCTCTGCGGTAGACTTTTTGCGAATTCGACGTGGTCTTCTTTTGCGAGTTCGTGTGTCGAACTGTTGTGACCCGACGTTGTCAGCGGCAACGCGCTCGATCGCCAGAGGACTTAGTGCGAATTGCGGCGCTCGAAGCCCTGTTGAGAATATCGAACGAACTCCTCACGGCGTTGCTGCTGTATCTCGAAGGCTTGTCGACGGTCCGGTGTCGGGCGCTAGTGGCGACGCAAGCTATGAACCAAAGGCGCAACTGAGGGAACTCGAGACACAACCCCTTGGTCAGGTATCAGCATGTCTCCGGGCTTGTTCGAGTCGACCTCAAGTCGTGAACGCCCTGCGGTACAGTGTTTGTCGACTCCGAGTCATTTGCGGTATTCGCGTCTGAGGGTGGCGTGGGTGCCATAACGCCGACGTAGGGGGGCTGCACGCTCGGGCAATCGAGCAATGTGTAAGTGCACATTGCCCGAACAAAGTTATGCCAAATTACAGGCGTGCGGTCAGGGTGACCACGACGGCCTCGGGCCGGCAGGCGAACCGGACGGGCGCGTAGATCGAGGTGCCGAGACCGGCCGAGACCTCGAGCCACGACCAGTGGTTGCGGTGCTCCCACTTGTGCAATCCGCTCGCGTACCGGCGGGGGAGGTCGCTGTTCGTGACGAGCGCGCCGACCCCGGGGACCGCCACCTGACCGCCGTGGGTGTGCCCGGCGAAGATGATGTCGGCACCCTGGGTCACGAAGGCATCGAGCACGCGACGGTACGGCGCGTGCGTGACACCGATCGCGACCGGAGCGGGGCCGTCCTCGTCCTCGGACCACGGCACGTCGCTGCGCATCTCGTCGACGTTGGTGGGGAGCAGGTCGAGGCGGTCCCAGTCGCGGTGCGCGTCCGACGTGCCGAACAGCTCGAACCGGGAGCCGCGGAGTTCGATCGCGTGCGCCTGGTCGTTGAGGTCGAGCCAGCCGAGCGACTCGAAGAACGCCGTCTGCCGATCGATGTCGAGACCGACGGGCTCCGCAGCCTTGTGCATCCGGCTCGGCCCCGAGAAGTACTTGAGCGGGTTGCGCGGGGAGGGCCCGAAGAAGTCGTTCGACCCGTAGGCGAACACACCGGGTACCCCGCGGAACGGCTCGAGCGCGTACTCAACAGCAGCGTTCGCGGTCGCGTGGCCGAGGTTGTCCCCGGTGTTCACGATGAAGTCCGGTTCGACCAGGCTCAGGTCGCGCAGCCACTGCTGCTTGTCGGCCTGCCACGGGGCCATGTGGATGTCGGAGAGGTGCAGGACAGTGACGTCACGGGATCCCGGCGGGAGCACCGGGACGGTCTCCCACCGGATCCCGAAGCGACGCCGCTCGACGAGCGAGCCCCACGCTGCCGAAGCAGCTCCGACGGCCGCGCCGGCAGCGAGGACGCCGAGTGCGGTGCGACCGCGGGTCACTTGCAGTCCTTGGGCGCCTTGCCGTTCTTGTCGCCGTAGAGCTGGATCGTCACGTTGTCGTTCTTGTTCGCCGTGGCGTTGATCGCCGGCTCGACCGCGGCGACCTTGCAGGTCTTGCCACCGCCGCCCTTGGCGTAGCTGTCGGCGAGGTTGACGCTCGTGAACCCGGCATCGTTCAGGGCCGAGCGGGCGTCCCCGAGGGAGTCGCCGCCGATCTCCGGAACGGTCGCCTGGGTGCCGTCGGACGTGTAGACGGTGACGCTCGAACCCGAGGAAAGGAGCGCACCCGCCGCCGGGGACGTCGAGGTAACGGAACCGGGGTTCCCCGGGCCGGGACGCGCACCGCCGTCGACGTAGGTGAACCCGGCGCCCGAGATCGCCGCGCGGGCCTCGTCCGCCGTCTTGCCCTGCAGGTTCGGCAGTGCCTTGGCGTTGCCGCGGATCGCGTTCTGCTGCGGGTCCGTGAACGGGCCAGCGGGGTAGATCGCGTTGATCGGGGTCATCGCCTCGCGCCAGACCTTGGCGCGGTCTCCGGCGTACGTTCCGCCGACACCGTTGCTGAAGTGACGGAGGTTGATCTTGCGACCGTCGGTGTTGCCCTGCCAGTAGGCGGTGGCCACGCGCGAACTCGCACCAACGAGCCAGATCTGGTCAGCCTCGTCGGTGGTACCCGTCTTGCCGAACAGCTGGGTGCCGTCAGGCGTCTGCGCGCCCACTGCCGTTCCGCTCCTGATTGTGCCCTTCATCGCGTAGATCGCTGCCTGGGCGAAGGCCGGATCGACGGCCTGCTGGCAGTCCTTGGTCTGGCCGCCGAGCTTCTTGCCGGACGGCGACGTGATCTCGTCGATCGCGATCGGCTTGCAGTAGATGCCGTTGTTCGCAACGGCCGCGTACGCCGCAGCCATCGTCATCGGGGCGATCTCGTTCGTGCCCAGGATCGCGGAAGGGTTCTGGTACTGCAGCTCTGCGCCGTCCGCACGGTGGACACCGAGCGACTGCGCGATGTCGCGGATGTCGCAGAGGTCGAGCTTCTGCGCCATCGAGGCGAACGCACCGTTGATCGAGCCGGCGGTGGCGCCCAGCACACTCCAGTTGCCGCCTTCACCGGGAGCGTCGTTCGAGACGTCGAACTTCGTGTAGTCGGTCTGACCGCAGATCGTCCACGGCGTGACCACTCGTTCAGCACCGCTGACGGTCTCGTTCAACCCGTGTCCGGCCTTCACCCAGTCCAGCAGCGTGAACAACTTGTAGGTCGAGCCGGTCTGGAAGCCCTTCGAGCTGCCGTACTTCTCGTCGACGCTGTAGTTCAGCGAGGTCGATGTCGGCGCCGACTTCAAGGACTCGTCGAAGTCCTTGTTCTGTGCCATCGTGATGATTCGGCCGGAGCCAGCCTCGATCGAGTTGAGCGTCGAACCCAGGGCCAGGTTCGTCTCGGCCTTGTTGTCGTAGGTGTTCAGCAGACGCTTCTGCTCGGCGTTCAGGTCGATGTTCAGCGTCGTCTGGATCTTGTAGCCGCCGTTCCGCCACGCGGTGTCGCGAGCCTTCTGCGACGAGCCGAGCTGCGACATCTCGAGCACGACCTTCTTGGCGTAGTCGCAGAAGAACTGCGACCCGTCGCCGACCGAGGCACGGCAGCCCTGCGACGGCTGCGTCAGGTGCACGTAGTCCGCCGGCTTCGACTGACGAGCCGTTCGGTACTCGGCCTCGGTGAGGTTCTTCTGGTCGTACATCGAACGGAGGACGACGTTGCGTCGGGCGACGTTGGCGTCGTACTTCTTCGGGCTCGACAGGTTGCGCGCCTCGGGGTACTGCACGATCGCGATGAGCGACGCGGCCTCGGCCGGGGTCAGGTCGGTCGCGCTCTTGTTGTAGTAGTGCTGCGCCGCGGCCTGCACGCCGTAGGTCTGGTCGCCGAAGTAGGCGATGTTCAGGTAGGCGGTGAGTATCTCCTTCTTGGAGTACTTCTTCGCCAGCCCGATCGCGAGCTTCATCTCCTCCAGCTTGCGGGGGATGGTCTGCTCGACGGCCTCGTTGTAGGCCTTCTCCTGCTCCTTCTTGGTGGGGAGGTTCAGGGCTTCGTTCATCTTGATGTTGCGGACGAGCTGCATGGTCAGCGTCGACCCACCGCCCGAGTCGCCGAGGCCGCCCGCGATGCTGCCCACACCGGCGCGGATGAGGGACGTCATGTCGACGCCACCGTGGTCGTAGAAGCGCTTGTCCTCGCCGTCGATCGCCGCGTTCTTCAGCTGGTCGCTGATCTGGTCGAACTTCAGCTCTTGGCGGTTCTGGTCGTACAGGGTGGCGAAGTGCACGGACTTGCCGCCGGAGTACGCGTACAGCTCGTTGCGCTGCGGCAGGTCACCGATCTCGATGTACTCCGGCAGGGACTCGAACACACCGATCGTGGACGTCGTCGTGACACCGGCGACGGCGATGGCCGGGGTGACCCCGATCGTGACGAGCAGGCCGGCGAGGGCACTGAACCCGACGAATCCGATGAAGGCGCCGACTGCTGAGACGGGCTTGGTCCGCGATGCAGACGTCTTCTGGGCAGACATAGGATGCAGCCTAAACGACACCCCCGACTGAAAGGCTGGCAAGGAACCGCATGACTCGCTGGGAGTACTTCACCACGCCGCTGATGATCCACAACACCACCGCGATCCTCAACAACTACGGGGACGAGGGCTGGGAGCTGGTCCAGATCGTCACCGGGCCCGAGGGCGGTCTCGTCGCCTACCTGAAGCGCCCCAAGGCCGACGCATGAGCGTCTCCGACCGGCTCGCCGAACTCGGCCTGACGATCCCCGCGGTCGCCGCGCCCGTCGCCGCCTACGTGCCCGCCGTCGTGACGGGCCAGTACGTCTACACGGCGGGCCAGCTGCCCTTCGTCGACGGCGCCCTGCCCGTGACCGGCAAGGTCGGTACCGACGTCGACGCGGGGACCGCTGCCGCGCAGGCTCGCGTGGCCGCGCTGAACGCCCTGGCCGCCGTGCAGTCGGTCGCTGGTTCGCTCGACCGCGTGGCCCGTGTCGTCAAGGTCACGGTCTTCGTCGCGTCGGACCCGTCGTTCACCGGCCAGCCCGGTGTCGCGAACGGCGCGTCGACCCTGGTCGGCGAGGTCTTCGGCGACGCCGGCGTCCACGCGCGGAGCGCGGTGGGCGTCGCCGTGCTCCCGCTGGACGCGCCGGTGGAGGTCGAGCTGGTGGTGGAGCTCACCGCCTGACGGCAGCGACCGACGGAACGAACGTGAGCAGGGCCTCCAGTCTGTATCTGACTGGAGGCCCTGCTTCCGTCTGGCGGGACTACATGAGTTCCGCGATGGTCGCCATGATCGTCGGGTCGGCGAGCGTCGTCGTGTCGCCGATGCGGCGGCCCTCGGCCGCGTCGCGGAGGAGCCGCCGCATGATCTTGCCGGAGCGTGTCTTCGGCAGCTCCGGCACGATGACGACCTGTCGCGGCTTCGCGATCGCGCCGATCCGCTTGCCGACCCAGTTGCGGAGCTCCGCGGAGGCGGTCTCGCGGTCGACGTCGGCGGCGGCCTCGGCCGTCAGGATGACGAAGGCGACGACGGCCTGCCCGGTGGTCTCGTCGGCGGCCCCGACCACGGCGGCCTCGGCGACGCCCTCGTGGCCGACCAGGGCGGACTCGATCTCGGCCGTCGACAGGCGGTGTCCCGAGACGTTCATGACGTCGTCGACGCGTCCCTGCACCCAGATGTCGCCCTGCCCGTCGAGCCGCGCGCCGTCGCCGGCGAAGTAGCGACCGGGGAACCGCGACCAGTACGTCTCGACGAACCGGTCCGGGTCGTTCCAGATCCCGCGGGCCATCGACGGCCACGGCTCGGTGATCGTGAGGTATCCGCTCTCGCCGGGTTCGGCACGGTTGCCGTCGTCGTCGACGATCTCGGCGACGATGCCCGGCAGGGGCGTCTGCGCGGCGCCGGGCTTGAGCTTCGTGACGCCGGGCAGCGCGGAGATCATGATCGCGCCGGTCTCGGTCTGCCACCACGTGTCGACGATCGGCGTGCGGTCGTGGCCGATGACCTGGCGGTACCACTGCCACGCCTCGGGGTTGATCGGTTCGCCGACGCTGCCGAGCAGGCGGAGGGTCTCGAGGCTGCGCGCCTCCGGGATCTCGCGGCCGGCCTTCATCGCCGCGCGGACCGCCGTGGGTGCGGTATAGAGGACCGTGACGCCGTACGCGTCGACGAGGTCCCACCAGCGGCCGGGCTTCGGCTCGTCGGGGGTGCCCTCGTAGAGCACCTGGGTGACGCCGTTGGCGAGCGGGCCGTAGACGACGTAGGAGTGGCCGGTGATCCAGCCGATGTCGGCGGTGCACCAGTAGACGTCCTTCTCCGGGTGCATGTCGAAGACGTTCTTGTGCGTGTACGCCGCCTGGGTCAGGTAGCCGCCGGAGGTGTGCACGATGCCCTTCGGCTTCCCGGTCGTGCCCGAGGTGTACAGGATGAACAGCGGGGTCTCGGCGGGGAACGCCTGGGCCTCGTGGGTCGGCGCCGCCTTCGCCAGCTCGTCGTGCCACCAGACGTCGCGGTCGTTCCAGGCGATGTCGTTGCCGCCGCGCTTGACGACCAGGACGTGCTCGACCGTGTCCGTGCCCTCGCCGGTCAGCGCCTCGTCGACTGCGGGCTTGAGCGGTGAGACGGCACCGCGCCGCCACCCGCCGTCCGCGGTGACGACGAGCTTCGCGCCGGCGTCCTCGATCCGGGCACGGAGGCTCTCCGCGCTGAACCCGCCGAAGACGACCGAGTGCACGGCACCGATGCGGGCGACGGCGAGCATCGTCACGACGGCCTCGGGGATGAGCGGCAGGTACACGACCACCCGGTCGCCCTGGCCCACGCCGAGGTCGGTGAGCATGTTCGCGGCGCGCTGCACCTCGGCGGTCAGCTCGGCGTAGGTGATCCGGCGCGTGTCGCCGGGAGCGCCCTCGAAGTGGATCGCGACCCGGTCGCCGTTGCCCGCGCGGACGTGTCGGTCGAGGCAGTTCTCGGCGACGTTGAGCGTGCCGTCGGCGAACCACTTCGCGAACGGGGCGCCCGACCAGTCCAGGGTCTGCGTGAACGGGGTGCGCCAGTCGAGCAGGGAGCGGGACTGCTCGGCCCAGAACGCCTCGCGGTCGGCTGCTGCTGCGCGGTGGAGGTCCTCGCCGGCGACCGCGTCGGCCACGAACTCGGGCGGCGGTGCGAAGGTCGCTCCGTCGTCGCCTCGGGGGTCGGTCTGGGTCGGAGTGGACATCGATGTCCTTTCGCGTCGTTGCGGCCTCTGGTGGCATCCGTCGTGGATGCGTGCGAGCATCCGTCGCCGGTGCCTGCGTGCATCCGGAGACTACCCCTCGGCCGGGTCGGGGCGCGGCACGCCCGGAGGTCGTGTCCGGGGTTGCCCTGGAGGGCCGATCGTGGGGTACAGTAGATCCCGCTGGACTCGTTTCCGGCGGCATCGAATCGGATTCCCCCCAATCCCTCGATGTCAAGGCGGCACCTGTTCCCCCCAACCGGTGCCGCCTCTTCTGTTTCCCGGGGTCCGACTCGAGCGATGGTGGCTCGTCGGGCTCCGCCGTGTGCCCCGATCCGCGCAGGGACGCCGGTCGCGTGGACAGACCGGTCCATGCTCGTGCATGCATTCTGCATGTTCTTGCGTAGCAGGTGCTACGCACAGTCCGGCCGGGGGAAGCGGGGGTGGTGGGTAGCCCCGAGCGCGTCGGTGTCGCATCATCGACCGGGGTACGGCTTTCCGTTTCGGGGGACAAACCGGTCCGTTGGTGGGGCACTCCGACGTTGTCCACAGAAGTGGGGACCGTCTCGGCTGAAGGCCGACGTGCTCCCTACCGTCGGCGGCATGCCCCTGCACCGTGCTCCACTGCTTCCCCACGCCTCGGCGCCGTCCGCGTCGACATCGCCTGCGTTCTCGGCGCCGGCGCGGGCGCGTGCTCCGTCGGCGCCGTTCCTGCCCGGGGCAGCGCCGCCGGCTCGTCGCCGGGCGTCCGTGGTCGTCGAGTTCGAGGAACTGGCCGCCCTGGTGGCTGATGCCACCGTGACGGACGTCCTGGTGCTCGGTGGCGTGGGGACGTGGGTCGACCGCGGCACCGGCCTCGAAGCCGTCCAGCCGCGACTGACCGAAGCACGTGCCCGCGAACTCGCGACCCGGCTCGTCGCGCTCGGCGGCCGCCACGTCGACGAGACCACCCCGTGCGCGGACGTCCGGCACGGCGACGGCGTCCGGGTCCACGTCGTCCTCGCCCCGGTGTCCGTCGGGGGCACCGCGGTGTCGATACGACTGCCACAGGTCCATCGACCCTCCCTCGCCACCCTCGAACACGGCGGGACCTTCGCGTTCGTCCCGCGGTCGGTCGTCGAGGACGCCGTCGCCGCGCGCCGGAACGTCCTGGTCACCGGCGCCACCGGCAGCGGCAAGACCACCCTGCTCGCGGCGATGCTCGGGAACGTCCCCGTCGACGAGCGCATCGTGACGGTGGAGGACGTCGCCGAGCTCCGGATCGCCCATCCGCACGTCGTCGCGCTCGAGGCGCGGCAGGCGAACGCCGAGGGGGTCGGCGCACTCGGCCTCGACCGACTCGTGCGCGAGGCGCTGCGGATGCGACCCGACCGGATCGTCGTGGGGGAGTGCCGCGGCGCCGAGGTCCGCGAACTCCTCTCCGCCCTGAACACCGGGCACGACGGGGGAGCCGGCACCGTGCACGCCAACGGCATCGCCGACGTGGCCGCTCGCCTCGAAGCACTCGGGGCGCTCGCCGGCCTCGGTGCCGAGGCGCTGGCCCGGCAGGCCGTCAGCGCGTTCGACCTGATCCTGCACGTGGAGCGACGAGCAGGCCAGCGGCGGCTCGGTGGCGTGGGCACGTTGTGCGTCGGCCCGGACGGGAGGCTCGAGGTGCGCCCGGTGGACGGGCTGCGGTGAGACGACCCACACCCGACGGCCCGGCGCGGGTGGCCGGGGTGCTCGACCGGGTGGCGACGCTGGTCGCGGCAGGCGTCCCGCCGCCGCGGGCCTGGCGGCTCGTCGGCGGGCTGCGCGGGGTCGGAGGACCCGCCCAGCAGGACATCCTCGTCGTCCTCCGCGTGGCGGACCGGACGGGTGCTCCCGTCGCGGAGACCCTCCGCGGGCTCGCCGGCGCGCTCCGACGAGCCGCGGCGTCGGACCGGGCGATCCGGGTCGCCCTGGCGGGCCCGCGGACGAGCGCCCGGGTCGTGCTCGCGCTGCCGCTCTTCGGGTTGGGGCTCGGTGCGGCCTGGGGTGCCGGTGCCGTCGAGGTCCTGGTCGGTTCACCGGCCGGTTGGGCGTGCTCGTGCACCGCGGCCGCCCTCGTCCTGGCAGGGCGACGGTGGACCGCCCGGCTGGTCCGTTCCGCGACCCCCGACGGCCGGGTCCCCGGGGTGCTCCTCGACGCCTGGGCCGTGGCGGTCGCCGGAGGCGGGTCGTGGACCACCGCCGGGCAGGCAGTCGCCGAGGCGTCCGCGGGAGCCGCTCCGCCCGCCGGGGACGTGCACCGGCTGCGGGAGGTCCTCGACCTCGCCCGGCGTGCGGGGGTGCCCGCCGCGGGGTTGCTCCGCCGCGCCGCCGAGGACGTGCGTGACGAGGCCGCTGCCGACGGGCTCGTGGCGGCGGAACGACTGGCCGTCCGACTGGTGCTGCCACTCGGGGTCTGCATCCTGCCGGCGTTCGTGCTCGTGGGGGTGGTGCCCGTCGTGGTCGGGGTCCTCTCCTCCACGGTGGGCGGGGCCGCGTGACCTCTCCACAGATGGCGCCGAGGCCTCGTCGTCGACACCCCGGTCAGGACACGCTGGTCCCACCGAACAGAAAGGACGGACTCCATGAGCACCACGTCATCCCCCGACCGCCGCACCCGTCGGGCCATCCGCCACCACCGTCGCCCGCGTCGCCTCGTCGCCCGGTGGTCGTCCCGGCTGCGGGACGACCGGGGATCGGCCACCGCCGAGTACGCGGTCGTCATCCTCGCCGCCGTGGCGTTCGCCGGTGTGCTCGTCGCGGTCATGCGCTCCGGCGAGGTCCAGACCATCCTTACCGACCTCGTCCGTGGCGCGCTCTCGCTGTGAGCGCGGCTCGGTGACCGTCGAGTTCGCGGTGGCGCTCCCCGTGGTGGCGATCGTGTTGACCGCCCTCGTCGCAGCCGTCCTCGTCGTCGACGCGCAGGGCCGTCTGCAACTCGCCGCAGCCACCGCCGCCCGGGCGATCGGGCGTGACGACGAGCACCAGGGCCGGTCCGCGGCCGACCGGATCGCTCCGGGGGTCTCGGTCGTCGTCCGGTCGGACGGTGACCTGGTCTGCGTCGACGCCACGCGCGGCGGGACCGGTCCCTTCGCGGCGCTCCCACTGACCGCGACGGGGTGTGCCGCGGCCCGAGGGGGCTGACGTGACGATCCCCGACGGCCAACGCGGCTCGGCGACCGTGCTGCTCGTGGCGGTCCTCGGCATGGGGGTCCTCGTCGGGTCGACGGCGCTCGCCGCCGCCGGTCACCGCACGCAGGCCCTCCGCGCCCAGGGCGCCGCCGACGCCGCCGCCGTGGGCACCGCGGCGGCCGCCACCGGGCTGGTACCGGGGGAGCCGTGTGCGGTCGCGACCCGGATCGCCACGGCGAACGGGGCCGCCCTCGACGCCTGCGAACTCGTCGCCACCACGGCCCGCGTCCGCGTGGTCGTGGGCACCGGACCGTTCGTCGTCGGCGCACTCGCGGTGGCCGGTCCGGCAGGCGACCCGCCCGAACACTATGTGTATGGTGTGCCTGTCGGCCCGCGGTCACCGATGTCCCGGTCGACCCGGACACGCTCGTGGCCAGGGCCGATCAGCACCATCGATCAAGGAGACACGTGCCAGGCACGAAGAAGCTCGTGATCGTCGAGAGCCCTGCGAAGGCGAAGACGATCGCGCAATACCTCGGTGACGGATACGAAGTCCAGGCCTCGGTCGGACACATCCGCGACCTCGTCGAGCCGAAGAACCTGCCGCCCGAGCTCAAGAAGGGCTCCCTCGGCAAGTTCTCGGTGGACGTCGACAACGGCTTCGAGCCGTACTACGTCGTGTCCGACGCCAAGAAGAAGACCGTCTCCGAGCTGAAACGCGCCCTCAAGGACGCCGACGAGCTCTACCTCGCAACAGATGAAGACCGCGAGGGTGAAGCGATCGCGTGGCACCTGCTGCAGGTCCTGAAGCCGAAGGTCCCCGTCAAGCGGATGGTCTTCCACGAGATCACGAAGGAGGCGATCCAGCGCGCGCAGGAAGCCACCCGTGAGCTCGACACCGCCCTCGTCGACGCGCAGGAGACCCGCCGCATCCTCGACCGGCTGTACGGGTACGAGGTCTCCCCGGTCCTGTGGCGCAAGGTCGCCCCCGGTCTGTCCGCCGGCCGTGTGCAGTCCGCCGCCACCCGTCTCGTCGTCGACCGCGAGCGCGAGCGCCTGGCCTTCGTGTCCGCCAACTACTGGGACCTCTCCGCCCGGTTCGAGAAGGCCGGCGAGTCCTCCTTCTCGGCGCGACTCGCCCGGATCCACGGCACCCGCGTCGCCTCCGGCCGTGACTTCGACGACCGCGGCACGCTCAGCGGTGACGTCGTCCGGCTCGACGAGGCCGCTGCCGCGTCGCTGACGACGGTCCTCGAGCGCGCCGGTGACGCCACCGTCCGCAGCGTCGACTCGAAGCCGTACACGCGACGCCCGGCCGCGCCGTTCACCACGTCGACGCTCCAGCAGGAAGCCGCGCGCAAGCTCCGTCTGTCCCCGCGACAGACCGCTCGCGCTGCGCAGACCCTGTATGAGAACGGCTACATCACCTACATCCGTACCGACTCGGTCTCGCTCTCGAAGCAGGCCATCGACGCGGCCCGCAAGCAGGCAGCGGACCTGTACGGCTCGGCCACCGTGCCCGACAAGCCCCGCCTGTACGCGAGCAAGAGCAAGAACGCGCAAGAGGCGCACGAGGCGATCCGTCCCGCCGGCGACTCCTTCCGCACCCCGCAGGACCTGCAGGGCACCCTGACCGGTGTCGAGTGGCGCCTCTACGACCTCATCTGGAAGCGCACCATCGCGTCCCAGATGGCGGACGCCAAGGGTTCGACCGCGTCGATCGTGCTCGGCATCTCCTCCACCGAGTCGGTCGAGGGCATCGCGTCGACCGCGAACGGCACGGACGCCGAGTTCACCGCATCCGGCACCGTCATCACGTTCCGCGGCTTCCTCAGCGCCTACGAAGAAGGCCGTGACGAGGACCGCCACGAGTCGTCCGAGCGTGCGGGCCAGGACGTCGCCCTGCCGAACGTGGCCCAGGGCGAGCACCTCGCGGTCACCGACGTCGAGGCGAAGGGGCACGACACCACCCCGCCGCCGCGCTTCACCGAGGCGAGCCTCATCAAGACGCTGGAAGAGCTGGGGATCGGGCGTCCGTCGACCTACCCCACGATCAGCCCGACGATCATCGACCGCGGCTACGTCTCGCTCCGCGGCACGCAGCTGGTGCCGAACTGGATCGCGTTCAGCGTCGTGCGCCTGCTCGAGGAGTACTTCGGCGAGCTCGTGGAGTACGACTTCACCGCCGAGATGGAAGAAGACCTCGACCGCATCGCCCGCGGCGACGCCGACCGGGTGGACTGGCTCAAGGGCTTCTACTTCGGTGGCGGCGACGACGACCAGCGCGGCCTGCGGACGGTCATCGACAACCTCGGTGAGATCGACGCCCGCGAGATCAACTCGGTCGAGCTCGCTCCGGGCCTCACACTCCGTATCGGTCGGTACGGCCCTTACATCGAGGTGCCGAGCGACGACCCCGAGAAGCCGCGGCGCGTGAACGTGCCCGAGGACCTCGCTCCCGACGAACTGACCGTCGAGAAGGCGAAGGAACTCGTCGACGCCCCGGTGATCGGCGACCGTGTCGTCGGGATCAACCCGGAGACCGGAAAAGAGGTCCTGGCGAAGGACGGCCGCTTCGGCCCCTACGTCACGGAGCGTACCCCGGAGCCCGAACCCACCGTGGACCCGAAGACCGGCGAGGTCGTCGAAGCGCCCGCAGCGGCAGAGGCCCCCGTGGCCGAAGCGGCTGCTGCAACCGCGACGAGCGAGACGGCGACGGCGACGGCGACGGCGAAGAAGGCCCCCGCCAAGAAGGCGCCTGCGAAGAAGACGACGAAGAAGGCCGCGGCGCCGAAGGAACGCACCGCTTCGCTCTTCAAGTCGATGGACCCGCAGACCGTCGACCTCGAGACCGCGCTGAAGCTCCTCGACCTGCCCCGCGTCGTGGGCCAGGACCCGGAGACGGGCAACGACATCACGGCGCAGAACGGCCGGTACGGGCCGTACCTGAAGAAGGGGACCGACACCCGGACCCTGCCCGGCGAGGACGCGATCTTCGACATCGACCTGCCCGGCGCACTCGAGCTGTTCGCGCAGCCGAAGTACGGCGGCAACCGCACCGCGAGCGCCGCCCTCAAGGAGTTCGACGCCGACCCGGTGTCCGGCAAGCCGATCAAGATGAAGGACGGCCGGTTCGGCCCGTACGTCACCGACGGCGAGACGAACGCGACCATCCCGAAGGGCGAGGACGTCGAGGCCGTCGACCACGCCCGCGCGGTGCAGCTCATCGCCGACAAGCGTGCCAAGGGGCCGGTCAAGAAGAAGACCCCGGCCCGTCGGACGGCGGCCAAGAAGAAGTGACCGGTCGCTTCATCACGCTCGAGGGCGGCGACGGCGCGGGCAAGACGACCCAGGCGGAGCTGCTCTCGGCGTGGCTCGGTGCGCACGGTCGGACCGTTGTCCGCACCCGCGAGCCCGGCGGCACCGACCTCGGCGTCCAGATCCGGCAGATGGTCCTGCACGAGCGGGGCCACGTCGCACCCCGGGCCGAGGCGCTCCTGTACGCGGCCGACCGAGCCCAGCACGTCGAGACGGTCGTCCGTCCGGCGATCGCACGCGGCGAGGTCGTCCTGCAGGACCGCTACATCGACTCGTCCGTCGCCTACCAGGGCGTCGCGCGCGGGCTCGGCGCCGAGCAGGTCCGGTCCGTCTCGGAGTGGGCGGCGGACGGCCTGGCACCGGACCTCACGATCCTGCTCGACCTCGACGTCACCGTCGGACGCGCCCGGGTGGCCGCGGCGCGGGGCGACACGTTCGACCGTCTCGAGTCCGAGGCTGCGGCGTTCCACGAGTCCGTCCGTCAGGCCTTCCTCGCGATGGCCGAGGCCGAGCCGGTGCGCTTCCTGGTGGTCGACGCCTCGGCCCCGACCGACACCGTGCAGGACGCGGTCCGTCGAGCGGTCGCCCCGCTCGTCGGGATCGACCCGGCATGACGGTGGTCACTGACAGGATGGTCCCGTGAGCGTGTGGGACGGCCTGACCGGGCAGGAAGAAGCGGTCGCGTCGCTGCGCAACGCGGCCGAGTCCACCGACGGCACCGGCGGCATGACGCACTCGTGGCTCATCACCGGCCCGCCCGGGTCGGGACGGTCGAACGTGGCGACCGCCTTCGCGGCGGCGCTCGTGGGCAACGGCCCCGACGACGACCACACCCTGCGGCAGATCACCGCGAAGACCCACCCCGACGTCTCGGTGCTCACGACCCAGCGCGTGATCATCACGATCGACGAGATCCGGCAGCTCGTCACCTCGTCGTACTACTCGCCGTCGGTCGGCCGCTACCGGGTCGTCATCATCGAAGACGCCGACCGCATGACCGAGCGCACCTCGAACCTGCTGCTCAAGGCGCTCGAGGAACCCCCGGAGCGCACGGTGTGGATCCTCTGCGCCCCGAGTGAGGCCGACCTGCTGCCGACGATCCGGTCGCGCGTCCGCTCGGTCCGCCTGCGCGTGCCCGGCATCGAGTCCGTCGCCGACCTGCTCGTCGCCCGCACCGGTGTCGACCGTGCCCTCGCGATGGATGCTGCTCGTCAGGCGCAGAGCCACATCGGCATGGCGCAGCGTCTCGCCACGAGCGAGCCGGCCCGTGACCGTCGCCGCCGGACCCTGACGACCGTGCTCGGTGTGCGGAGCGTGGGTGACGCCGTCATGGCGGCCGCTGAACTCCTCGCCGTCGCCGACGAGGACGCCAAGTCGATCACCGAGCAGCGCGACTCCGAAGAGCGCGACGCGGCCCTGCGTTCGCTCGGGGTCGAACCCGGCGGGACGATCCCGCCGGCGCTCCGGTCGCAGCTCCGCGCCCTCGAGGACGACCAGAAGCGCCGGGCGACCCGGAGCCTGCGCGACGGCCTCGACCGGATCCTGGTCGACGTCTCGTCCCTGTACCGCGACCTGCTCCTGCTGGGGCTCGGAGCCCCGGCGGAACCGGTCAACCTGGCCATGCAGGACCAGCTCGAACACGCGTTGCCGACGACACCGCCGGCTGCCGCGCTCGAGGTCCTCGACGCCGTGGCCCTGGCGCGCCAGCGCATCGCGGCGAACGTGGCGGCACTCCTGGCGCTCGAAGCACTGCTCGTCACGATCGCCCGCGCCCGCCGCTGAGGCCCGGCGTGCGACAATCACGGCATGCCCGACGCTGAACCCGGCCTGCGCGAACGGAAGCGCCGCGCTACCCGGCGCGCCATCCAGCAGGCTGCGCTCCGGATCGCCATCGAGGACGGCCTCGGCGCGGTGACGGTGGACGAGATCTCCCGGCGGGCCGACGTCTCGCCCCGGACGTTCTTCAACTACTTCCCGAGCAAGGAGCAGGCGATCCTCGGGGACGACCCGCAGCTGCCCGACGACGCGGCGTTGCAGGCGTTCGTCGACGGTGGTCCGAGCGGTGACCTGCTCGCCGACATCGGCACGCTGCTCGTGCACTCCACGCGGGAACTGATCGAGGAGCGCGGGCTCATCGAGGAGCGGCAGCAGGTCCTCCGCGCGAACCCGGAGCTGTTCAGCCGTCGCATGGCGTCCATGAAGGAGTTCCAGGCGGAGCTGCAGACGGCCGTCGCGCGCCGGCTCGAACACGCCGACCCGGAGCTCGCCGCCGACGCCGAGGCACTCCGCCGTCGCGCGGGTCTCGCGGCCATCGTCGCCCTCGCCGCCCTGCGCCACGCGTGGTGGGAGTGGTCGGGTTCCGAGGCCGGAACACACCTGGTCGACGAGCTCGAACGGTCCTTCTCGGAGCTCGGCGTGCTGGTTTCGCGTTCACTCGTCTGAACCTGTATAGTCATTGCTCGTGCCACTCCGGACATGGAGTGTGCGCCGCCTTAGCTCAGTCGGTAGAGCGATTCACTCGTAATGAATAGGTCGTCGGTTCGATTCCGACAGGCGGCTCCGTGAACACCCCGGTCAGACCCACTCGAAGTGGCTCTGACCGGGGTTTTCGTATTCCGGACGAAACCCGTGTCCCTCGCCCGAGGGACAGACGTCGGGCGCGTTCGCGGGCTACCCTTGTCCGCGAAACGGGGGACACGATGACCGACCACCAGCCCAGCGCTCCACCGGCGGTGCCGCCGTGCTGAAGCGTGTCCTGGTCATCGTCGTGGTCGCTGCCACCGCCGGAGCCCTCGCGGTCACCGCGGCAGCCGTGCCCGAGTCCCGTGCCACGTCCGCCTCGACCTCGTCGCCGAGCACCGGTCCGTCCGCGACCCCGACGGCGTCCGCGACCGGTCCCGCGTACCTCGCGGACCGCGAGCCGACCTTCTCCGAGGACTTCGACACCCCCGCCGCAGCGGGCGGCCCCTTCGCCGAGACGTACCGGAACTCGTGGCAGCCGTACCCCGACGGTACGGGCGGCAAGTACTACTCGGACAAGCTCATCAGCGCCCACGACGGCTACCTGGACGTCGCGATGGACGGAGAGCACGGCGCCGCCGGGACGTTCGGCACGCCCACCGGCGCCTGGTCGCACGTCGGCGGCACCTTCAGCATCCGTGCACGGGCGACCGGTGGCGACGGCAACGGGATCGCGGTCATGCTCTGGCCGACGTCGAACGCCTGGGCGGACGGCGAGCTGAACTACCCGGAGGGGCAGTTCAACGGCTCACCGCGCGTCTTCCACCACTCGATGCTCGAGGGGCTCGAGAAGCGGACCGAGCACTACAACACCCGGGTGTCCTGGAACGACTGGCACACCTACACGACCGAGTGGGTGCCGGGGAAGATCATCCGGTACTACCTCGACGGCAAGCTCGTGTTCACGGTGCCGCGCAACGTGCCCACCACGCCGCACCGCTACATGTTCCAGATCGGCAACTGGGGCGACCCCGGGCACGTGCAGATCGACTGGGTCCGCACCTACGACACGGAGTGACCAATCCCCCCGGACGGGGGCTCCGAATCAGTCCGGTCGTACGACCCGACACCCGTGTGCTCGCGTCGATGACCCGAACCTCGACGCGGGTGCGCGGGCGGGAACGATCCCCGTTCTGGGGCTGCCCGACGGCGTCGGTGCGGTCCACGATGAGAGTGAACCCGTTCCGTCGTCACCGAGAGGTCGTCATGCTGCTGTCCCTGGTCTACATGAGCGCAGCGAACGAGGTGTTCGACCAGGAGCGGCTCGACGCACTGCTCGAGCACGCACGGGTCCGCAACACCGCGTCCGGCCTGTCCGGTCTGCTCGTCTACAAGGACGGCCGGTTCATGCAGCTGCTCGAGGGCCCCGAGGCAGCCGTGCTCGAGACGTACCAGCGCATCATCGACGACCCGCGGCACACCGACGTCGGCCTGCTCGTCGAGGAACGCATCCACACCCGGCGTTTCGGCGAGTGGAAGATGGCGTTCCACCGCGAACCGGACGTCGACCTGCCCGACGGCTTCGACTCGTTCCTCGCCGAGGGCGATGCGAGCGCCGACACGAGCCGTGCCCGTGAGCTCCTGCGCTGGTTCCGGAACCACCCGATGGCCGCCCCGGACGCCGCGCTCGGCAAGCACCGCCGCTGACGACCCGAGGCGGGGCCCGCCGCAGCCCACCCCGCGCTGGTAGACAGGACCCATGACGGTTCGCTGGGGAGTCATCGGCACAGGCGGCATCGCACGGTCCTTCGTGGGTGACTGCACCGCGGCCGGCGTCGTGTTCACGGCCGTGGGCAGCCGCACCCGGCAACACGCCGAGGCCTTCGCCGCCGAGTTCGGCATCGAGCGAGCCCACGGTTCCTACGAGGACCTGGTGGCGGACGACGATGTCGACGCGGTCTACGTCGCGACCCCGCACGTCCGGCACGCCGAGGACGCCCTGCTCGCGATCCGGGCGGGCAAGCACGTCCTGGTCGAGAAGGCCTTCACGATGACCGCGGCCGAGGCCCGGACGGTCGTCGACGCGGCTCGGCAGGCGGGTGTCGCGGTGATGGAGGCGATGTGGACCCGGTTCCTGCCGCAGATGGCGATGATCCGCGAGGTCGTCGCCGAGGGACGGATCGGCCGCCCGCTGGTGGTCGAGGCGACCCACCACCAGGCGCTCCCGACGGACCCCGGCCACCGGTTGCGCGACCCGGCACTCGGCGGGGGAGCGATGCTCGACCTCGGGATCTACCCGGTGTCCTTCGCGGTGGACGTGCTCGGGGTGCCGACCGCGTTGGTCGCAGCCGGGACGCTGAGCGAGCAGGGCGTCGACGAGCAGATGGGCCTGGTCATGACGCACGAGGGCGGTGCGCAGTCGATGATCCACTTCGGGATGGACCTGCGGAGCCCGAATACCGCGTCGATCATCGGCGAGACCGGCCGCATCGACCTCGACTCCACCTGGTACACGCCGACCACCTGGCGGATCCGCGATCGCGACGGAGCCGTCGTCGAGGAGTTCGACGGTCGCGAGGAACTCGCCGGCTACGAGCACGAGGCCCGCGCCTTCGAGACGATGATCACGTCGGGACGCCACGACGGCGGCCCGATGGACCCGGACGAGACCGTCGCGATCATGGCGGTGCTGGACGAGGCACGACGCCAGGTCGGGGTCCGGTACCCGGCCGACGGTCCCGTCACGGCTCCCTGATCCGGCTCCCGTCCGCCACGGATCCCGGATCCGGCCTGGAGGCTCCTGCCGCAGTTCCGTAGGATCGGTCGCGATGTCCGAGCAGCAGCCCACCCCGCGTTCCGTCCCGGAGCGGTTCCACGCCGCCGTCACCGCAGTGCGCGCCTCCGCCGCGCGACGCCCGGTCCCGTGGATCGCCGGTGGTCTCGCGGCGCTGCTCGTGGTCGGTTCCGGTGGGGCCGTCGCCGTCGCGGCGGCCACGACCCCGGACTCCCGGACCGCTGCGGCGCCGAGCCCGACCCGGACCGCGTCCTCGGCTCCGGACCGGACGACCACCACGAAGCGCCCGACCACGAAGCCGTCTCCCACCCCGACCGCCGATGCCCGCGCGGTGCCGGACGACCTCGCCGGTCCGTCTGCCCTCCGGACCTGCTCGATCGCGACGGCTGCGTCGGCGAGCGGCCTCGGCGACTTCGAGGGGTACGTGATGGACGCGAAGACGGGCAAGGTCCTGTTCTCCAAGCACGGCGAGCGAGCCGCCCAGACCGGCAGCGTGATGAAGACCCTGACCTCGGCGACCGCGCTCTCGGTGCTCGGGGGCGACCACCGCATCCCGACGACCGTCGCACGGGAGTCCGCGAACACCGTCGCCCTGGTCGGCCACGGCGACGCGACGCTGTCCGCCGGCGGCGGCACCGTGTACCCGGGCGCCCCGACCCTCGCGCAGCTCGCGCAGCAGGTGAAGGCGAAGGTCGGCGACACCCCGGTCACGACGATCGTCACCGACGACTCCTACTGGAGCGACGCCGACGCCTGGGACCCCACGTGGCCGGTGTCCGAACGCACCATCGGGTACCAGCCGAAGGTCACGGCGCTCATGGTCGACGGTGACCGGGCGAACCCCGCAGCGGCGACCTCGCCCCGGTCGGAGGACCCGGTCGGACGCGCCGGCATCGCCTTCCGGACGGCACTGGCGAACGCTGGTGTCGCTGGCGCCGGGTCCGCGCAGATCGTCAAGCGGGCGACCACCGGCACCGAGACGATCGCCACGGTGTCGTCGCAGCCGGTGTCGACGCTCATCGGGCAGATGATCCCGAACTCGGACAACACCCTGGCCGAGATGCTCGCCCGGGTGTCCTCGAAGGAGTCCGGCTCGAACGGCTCGGCGGCGTCGCTGTCGTCCGTGTACCAGTCGGCACTGCGCTCCTACGGCCTCGACCCGGCCGGCATCGTGATCAAGGACGGCTCGGGCGAGAGCGCCTCGAACGCCGTGTCGCCGGAGTTCGTCGCACACCTCATGGTGCAGGTCGCCTCCGGCGCGAAGGGCCTCGGCACGCTCGCGAACGCCCTGCCGGTGTCCGGCCAGTCCGGCACCCTGGCCAGCCGGTTCACCGGCGCGAACGCGGTCGCCCGCGGCAAGGTGCACGCGAAGACGGGCTGGATCGACAGCGCCAACACCCTCGGCGGCTACATCGACGCCGCCGACGGGTCGCGGCTGACCTTCGCCTTCTACGCCATCGGATCACCGCGTGCAGCGGCACTGCCGGCACTCGACGCGGTGACCGCCGCGACCTACTCGTGCGGGAGCAAGCTCACCGGCTCCTGAGCCGACGGGTGTTGGATGGACCCATGGCAAGAGCACTGCTCGTCGTGGACGTCCAGAACGACTTCACCGAGGGCGGTGCGCTCGCGGTCACCGGGGGAGCGGCGCTCGCGAAGCGCATCACCGCGTTCCTCGGTCGGCACGGGGACGAGTACGACCTGATCGTGGCGTCCCGCGACTGGCACCACGGCGACGACGACAACGGCGGACACTTCGCCGGACCCGACGGACCCGACTTCGTCGACACGTGGCCGGTGCACTGCGTCGCCGGCACGCCCGGCGCCGATTACCACCCCGATCTCGACACCGCACTGATCGACGTCGACGTCCGCAAGGGGCAGGGCACGCCGGACTACTCGGCGTTCCAGGCCCGGACCGAGGCGGGCGTCCCGCTGGCCGAGGTGCTCGCCGAGCGCCGCGTGCACACGATCGACGTCGTCGGCATCGCCACCGACCACTGCGTCCGTGCCTCGGCGCTCGACGCCCGTGCCGCGGGCCTCGACGTCGCCGTGTACGAGGACCTGGTGGCCGGCGTCGACGTCGAGCGCAGCGCCCGGGCGCTCGACGAGATCCGGGCGGCCGGCGGACACGTCGACCGCAGCGACATGGACGAGGGCCTCGCGAACCCAGGAGGAGCACGACTGTGACCGACACCACCACGAACGAAACCACCACCACCACCGTCGCCGACGAGCACGTCCGCGTCGAGAACGTCCCCACCGGACTCTTCATCGGCGGCACCTGGCGCGCCTCGTCGAGTGGGTCCACCTTCGCCGTGCACGACCCGTCGACCGGTGCCGTCCTGGCCGAGGTCGCCGACGCCACCCCCGAGGACGGCCTCGCGGCCCTCGACGCAGCCGCCGCGGCGCAGGAGTCGTGGGCGGCGACGGCCCCGCGCACGCGCTCGGACATCCTGCGCCGGGCCTTCGACCTGGTGCACGAGCACGCCGACGACCTCGCGGCCCTGATGTCGCTCGAGATGGGCAAGCCCTTGGCCGAGGCCCGCGGTGAGGTCGTCTACGGCGGCGAGTTCCTGCGGTGGTTCTCGGAGGAAGCCGTCCGCATCACCGGCGACTACCGCACGAACCCCGAGGGCACCGGCCGCGCGATCGTGCTGAAGCGTCCGGTCGGCCCCGTGTACGCGATCACCCCGTGGAACTTCCCGCTCGCCATGGCGACGCGGAAGATCGGCCCGGCCCTGGCCGCCGGCTGCACGGTGGTCGCGAAGCCGGCCGACCTCACCCCGCTGACGACCCTGTTCCTGGTCGAGCTGTTCCGCCGTGCCGGGCTGCCGGACGGCGTGCTCAACGTGATCCCGTCGAGTGACGCCAAGGGACTGTCCGAGCCGATCATCGCCGACCCGCGCCTGCGGAAGCTGACCTTCACCGGTTCGACCCCGGTCGGTTCGGCGTTGCTCAAGCAGGCGGCGGACAACGTGCTCAAGACGAGCATGGAGCTCGGCGGCAACGCTCCGCTGCTCGTGTTCGACGACGCCGATCTCGACGAGGCGGTGGACGCGGCGATGCTCGCGAAGTTCCGCAACACGGGCGAGGCCTGCACCGCCGCGAACCGGTTCTTCGTGCAGGACGGCATCGCCGACGCGTTCGTCGCGGCCCTCACCGCGAAGGTGGACGCCCTGCGCGTCGGCCGGGGCACCGAGGACGGCACGACGCTCGGACCGCTCATCGACGACCGGGCCGTGGACAAGGCCGCCTCGCTCGTCGACGACGCACTCGGCCGCGGCGCCCGGCTCGTCACCGGCGGACACCGGATCGAACGCGCGGGCACGTTCTACGAGGCGACGGTGATCGACGACGTGCAACCCGGCTCGGAGATCATGACGACGGAGATCTTCGGACCGGTCGCCTCGGTCACGCGCTTCAGCACCGAGGACGAGGGGATCCGGCTCGCGAACGACACCGAGTACGGGCTCATCGCCTACGCCTTCACGACCGACTTCCGGCGCGGTCAGCGGCTCGCCGAGCGCCTGGAGACGGGGATGCTCGGGCTGAACACGGGCGTCGTCTCGAACGCGGCGTTCCCGTTCGGCGGCGTGAAGTCCTCGGGCCTGGGCCGCGAGGGGTCGCACGAGGGCATCGAGGAGTACCTCGAGACCGTCTACGTGCTGACCCCGGACCCCTTCGCCGCCTGAGCCAGAGCCCGAGCCTGAGCCTGAGCCTGAGCCTGAGCCAGAGCCCGAGCCCGGATCGCCGGGACGGCCGCGGTGCACGCGGCCGTCCCGGCACTCACACCAGCAGCTGGTGCTTCGCCAGGTCGCGGTAGAGCGGTGTCGACTCCACGAGCTCCGAGTGCGTGCCGCTGCCGACGACGCGGCCGTGCTCGAGCACGACGATCACGTCGGAGTCGACCACCGTCGACAACCGGTGGGCGATCACGAGCAGGGTGCGGTCCTCGGCGACGGCGTCGATCGCGAGCCGCATCTTCTGCTCGTTGACCCCGTCGAGTGACGACGTCGACTCGTCGAGCAGCAGGATCGGGGGAGCGGCGAGCAGCGCGCGGGCGATGGCCAGGCGCTGTCGTTCGCCACCGGAGAGCATCACGCCGTCCTCACCGACCTGCGCGTCGAGACCGCGGGGATCGCGGTGCAGGACCTCGCCGAGGTTGACCGCCTCGAGCACCCGGACGCAGTCGTCCTCAGTGGCGCTCGGCGACCCGAGCAGCAGGTTGGCGCGGATCGTGCCGGCGAGCACGGGGGCATCCTGCTCGACGTAGCCGATCTGGGCCCGGAGCTCGTCGCGGTCCATGCCGCGCACATCGATGCCACCCAGGCGGATGACGCCGGCGGTGGGATCGTAGAACCGCTCGATCAGCGCCAGGGTCGTCGACTTGCCGGCACCGGACGGGCCCACGAGTGCGACGCGTGAGCCGCGGGGCACCCGGAACGACACGTCGTGGAGCACCACGTCGTCGGCCGGGCGCTCGTCGTCGACGCGATCCGGGCCTCCTGGACGGTCCGCGGGGTCGGACGCGACCGCGCCGTCGGCACCCGAGGCGTCCGCCTGGGCGCGGTACCCGAACGAGACGTGCTCGAACGCGATGGCGTCGTCGGTGGCGACCGCTGCGGCGGGCCGGACCGACTCGTCGTCCTGGGACTCGGTCGGCAGGTGCAGGATCTCCTCGATCCGGCCGAGCGCGCCGAGCGCCTGGGCGACGGCGACGGCCGCGCCCATCGCCTGGCCGAGCGGCATGATCATCATGAAGAGCAGCAGGATGAACGTGATGAGCGTCGCGATGGTGATGGTGCCGGCTGCGACCTGTGCCCCGCCGACGCCCAGGACGGCGATGAACGCGACCTGCATGACGATGCTCGCGACGGGGACGACGAAGGCGGACATCTTGGCGATGTCGAGGCCGCGCTTGTAGGCCTCGGTCGCGTGGCCGTCGACCTCGCGCACCTCGCGTTCGGTGGCGCCGGCCGCACGGATCGTGCGGACCGCACCGATGCCGCGTTCGACGGCGGCGGTGAGGTCGCCGACCTTCTCCTGCGCACGCTTCGAGGCGACCCGGATGCGACGGCTCAGCCCGCCGACGACGACGATCGCGATCAGGACGATCACGATCACGATGCCGAGCAGCAGCGGGTCGATGATGGCCATCGCGACGATGGCGCCGATGAACGTGAGCGCGCCGCCGATCGACTCGATCAGCCCCTGGGTCAGGACGGCCCGCAGGAGCGTGGTGTCGCTGCCGACGCGGGACACCAGGTCACCGGTGCGCCGCGTGTCGAACTCCGAGATCGGCAGGTTGAGGATGCGGGTGATGAGCTTGCGGCGGGTGGAGAGCACGACGCCCTCGCCCGCACGCTGCAGCAGGAAGTGCTGGACGCCGTTCAGCACCCCCGCGACGATGACGAGTCCGACCAGCAGCCACACGAGCGTGCTGAGGGTGTTGCCCTGCTGCACCGCGGTGATGACCTGGTTGACCAGGAGCGGCTGCGCGAGCGAGGCCCCTGCCCCGAGGACGCTCAGCACGATGATCACGACCATCGCGGGCTTGTTCTCGAACAGGTAGGACAGCAGGCGACCGAACGTGGCGCGGGGGCCGTCGGAGGTCTTCGGGCGTGCGAAGGGGAAGCTCATCGTGTTCCTAGTTTCTGCCGTACTTCTTGTGCACTGCCTGTCGGCTGACACCGAGCAGCGTCGCGATCTCCTGCCACGAGGCGCCGGCGGTGCGGGCACGTCGCGCAGCGAGCTCTTCGGTCCGGTCGAGCTCACGGCGCAGCTCCCGCACGTTGGCGAGGGCGGAGAACGGGTCGTCCCCTGATGCTCCGGCCGCGAGGCTCGTGATGGTCGGTCGGTCCATGTCTGTCAACCTACATTGACGCACCGACATCCGTCAACCTGCGTTGACGGCGACTCGCACCGGGCAGTGGGGTCGCAGACGCCGGCGTCTTCGTTCGACGCCGCCACGCGCGCGAGACGCCGCCGAATCCGGCGGCGTCTCGGCGGGCATGCGGCGTCCCGCTGACACGACGGCGTGTTGCGCGGGGGGCGAGGCGCGCACACGACGGACGGGAGGCCCGGTGCCAGCTGGCACCCCTCCCTCGCAGGCTCGGTCGGCGCACCCCGCGCAACGCTTCGCGTCGCTGCTGAGCGGGGTGCGCCCGTCCGGCGGATGCGTCGCCGATCAGGCGTCGGCGATGTCCTTCGACTTCGTCTCGCGCACGAAGAGCAGCGCGACCAGCGTCACGACCGCGGCGATCGTCAGGTACAGGCCGACCAGGAAGATGTCGCCGTCCGGCTTCCAGAGCGCCAGTGCAATGGTCGGGGCGAGCGACGCACCGAGGATCGACGCGACGTTGTACGCGATGGCCGAGCCGGTGTACCGGACGTTCGTCGGGAACAGCTCGGGCAGCAGCGCACCCATCGGACCGAAGGTCAGCCCCATCAGCGAGAGCCCGACGATGAGGAACGTCACCACGGTGATCGGGCCGCTCGACGCCGCGAACCAGAACTGGAACGTCAGGCCGAACAGCGCGATGCCGATCGTGGTCGGGATGAGGGTCTTGCGGCGGCCGAACTTGTCGGCGAGCAGCCCTGCGATCGGGGTGAAGATGCCGAAGAACACGACGCCGATCATGAGCAGGGTCAGGAACTCGCCACGGGTGTACCCGAGGCCGACCTTCGGGACGAGTGCGCTCGCCTCGGAGCCGGTCGTGCCGTACGACAGGGTGAACGTCGTCATGAAGTAGAAGAGCACGTACGTGGCGACCATGCCGAACGTGCCGACGATGACGGCCCGCCACGAGGTGCGGAACACGCGGCCGAGCGGGACCTTCGCGACCGTGCCGGATTCCTGCACGCCCCGGAACACCGGCGACTCGACGAGCTTGAAGCGCACGTACAGACCGATGATGACGAGCACGGCGGAGAGCAGGAACGGGATGCGCCAGCCCCAGGCCTGGAAGTCGGCGTTCGGGGTGCCGTCGGCACCGGCGGGCATCGCTGCGTTGATCGCGATGAACAGGCCGTTCGCGAGCAGGAAGCCGATCGGGGCACCGAGCTGCGGCATCGAGCCGAACACGCCGCGCTTGCCCTTCGGTGCGTTCTCGGTCGCGAGCAGGGCCGCACCGGACCACTCGCCGCCGAGCCCGACGCCCTGGGCGAAGCGCATCACGGCGAGCAGGACCGGGGCCCAGACCCCGATGGTGTCGAACGTCGGCAGGCAGCCGATCAGGAACGTGGCGGTGCCCATCACGAGCAGCGACGCGACGAGGGTGGTCTTGCGGCCGATCCGGTCACCGAAGTGCCCGAAGATGATCGACCCGACCGGCCGGGCGAAGAACGCCAGGGCGAAGGTGACGAAGGACGACAGCTGCGAGGCCGTCGGGTCCTCGTTCGGGAAGAACAGCGTCGGGAAGACGAGCACCGCGGCGGTCGCGTAGACGTAGAAGTCGTAGAACTCGATCGACGTGCCGACGAGGCTCGCGATGACGACGCGGGAGCGCGGGTTGCCGGCGGGTGCCGGAGCGGAGGTGGGCGTTGCGGGTGCCGGGGCGGCGGTCATGACAGTGCGGGGTCTTCCGTGCTGCGTGCTCCCGACGGGGAGCACGAGGATCCGAAACGGCGGACACCGATCGGTTCGCGCGGGGTGGCGCGGGCACCGATCGGGTGCGTTCGGCTGAAGGGGGGACCGCTTGTGACGGAAGCCCGATCATACGACAGATGTCGTCTGCCTGCGAATCAGCCCAGAGTCAGCTGGCGGAAGCGTCGGCCGCCTGCGCGCTCAGGCGCCCGCGCCGGCACCCGCTTCGAGGTGCTCGGGCAGCTGGTGGCCCATCCGGTCGCGCTTCGTGTCGAGGTACCCGGCGTTCTGCGCCGAGATGCCGACGACGAGCGGCACGAGGGAGTCGACGGTGATGCCGTGCTCCTCGAGCTGGCGGCGCTTCTCCGGGTTGTTCGACAGCAGCCGGACGCGGGTGATGCCGAGGTCGGCGAGGATGCCCGCGGCGCCGCCGTAGGCACGGGAGTCGGCGGGCAGGCCGAGCGCGAGGTTGGCGTCGAGGGTGTCGAGACCGTCCTCTTGCAGGCGGTAGGCCTTGAGCTTGTTGATGAGGCCGATGCCACGGCCCTCCTGCCCGCGCAGGTAGATGACCACGCCGCCCTCGGCCGCGATCGTGTCGAGCGCAGCGTCGAGCTGGGGACCGCACTCGCACTTGAGCGAGCCGAAGGCCTCACCGGTCAGGCACTCGGAGTGCACCCGGACGAGCGCGCCGTCGGTGGGCATCGAGCCGTCCGGCAGGGTGCCGATGATCGCGACGTGCTCCGCGCTCGTCACGAGGTCGCGGTAGGCGCGCATCTGGAAGGTGCCGTGGGTGGTCGGCACGTTCGTCGACACCTCGAACTTGACCGGGCTCCCCGGCGTGGGGGAGGTCAGCGCATCGGTCATGGGGTGCTCCGGTCGTTCGTGGGCCCGTCGTTCCCGAGCCCGGGTGTCGCGTGCTGCTGCTGGCGGTCGTGCTGGTGCTGGTGCTGGTTCTCGTGCTGCGGACGGTGCGGTCGGGCTCGGACCAGCAGGTCGGGGCCGAGGCTGGTGGTCGATAGTACGTCCAACCGCCGACGGTCGGAGATGCTTCCCACGCCCAGGTCGTCGAGGGCGACCCGGGGTCCGCCGAGCAGCACCGGGGCGATGTACACCAGGTACTCGTCGACGAGTCCGGCGGCGATGAGCGCCGAGGCGACCGTGGGACCACCCTCGACGAACACCGAGTGCACCCCGTGCCCGCGCAGTGCACCGAGCGAGGTGGCCAGGTCGTGTCCGGGCAGGGTGACGAGCCCCCGCGGGTGCCGACGGACCGCGGCGTCGGCCGGCACCGGGCGGTCGCCGAGCACCACGGCGAGCGGCTGGTCGGCGAGCAGTTCGCCGGCGTCCCCGCGCGCGGTCAGGCTCGGGTCGTCGGCCAGGACGGTGCCGGTGCCGACGAGGATCGCGTCGTGGGCTGCGCGCTGTTCGTGGACGTGCTGGCGTGCGGCGGCGCCGGTGATCCACTTGCTCGTGCCGTCGGCAGCGGCGGCGCGCCCGTCCAGACTGGACGCCCACTTCACGGTGACCCACGGTCGGCCGAGACGGACCGAGAGCAGCCAGCGTTCGAGGAACGCCTCGGCCTGGTCGGCCAGGACGCCGGAGACGACCTGGACCCCGGCGGCACGGAGACGGTCGGCGCCGCCGTGCACGTCGGCTCCGGGGTCGTCGATCGCGTACACGACCCGGGCGATCCCGGCGTCGAGCAGGGCCACGGCGCACGGCCCCGTGCGGCCGACGTGGTTGCAGGGTTCGAGGGTGACGACCGCCGTCGCGCCGCGCAGCAGTGCCGGATCGACCTTGGCCATCGCGTCGACCTCGGCGTGCGGGGTGCCGGCGCCCTTGTGCCACCCCTCGGCGAGGACCTCGCCGGTGGGGGAGAGGATCACGGCGCCGACGCGGGCGTGGTCGCCGACGACGGGCCCGAGGGCCGCGAGTTCGAGCCCGCGGCGCATCGCCCGGACCTCGGTGGGTCGTGCCGTGTCGCTCACGGGCCGAGCCTACCGGCGGCGGTTGGGTGACACGTCACCACTGATGTGAGCGCGTTCAGGCGACGGGCCAGGGGAGCTCGGAGGCGGGAGTGCCATCGGCGCGTCGCAGTGCGGTCCACGCCGCGGTCGGGCCGCCGTCCCGGTCCGGCACCCGTGCTGCGCCGAGGCCCGTGAACGAGAACCCGGCCGCACGGGCGACCGCTGCCGACGCTGCGTTGCCCTCGTAGCACTCCCAGTAGACGTCCGGCGCGCCCTGCTCGAACGCCCAGTCGACGACGAGCCGGACGGCGTCGTGCATGAGTCCGGCACCGCGCGCGGAGGGTGCGAGCCAGAACCCGAGGTCACGACGGGCGGTGCGGTAGCTGATGATGCCCGCGAGCCACGTCGACCCGGCCGGTCGGATCGCCCACGTGTACTCGCGGTCCGAGGCCCACCCCGGTCCGACCAGGGCGTCGACGAAGGTCCGTGCGTCCTGCTCGCGGTACGGCGTCGGCACCGTCGTCCACCGGACGATCTCCGGGTCCTGGCAGGCCTCGGTGATCGCCGCGGTGTCGGCGCGGGTGGGCAGGTCGAGCCGGACCCGCGCCGACTCGAGCGTGACGGGCTGCACGGTCAGCCGCGCGACCGCGGGACGAAGCCGATGCGGTCGTAGACGCGGGCCAGGGTCTCCTGCGCGATCGACTCGGCGCGGTCGGCGCCGACGGCGAGCAGCCGGTCGAGCTCCGCCGGGTCGTCGAGCAGTTCGAGGGTGCGGGCGCGGACCGGTTCGAGCTCGGCCACGACGGCGTCGGCGACCTCGCCCTTCAGGTCGCCGTAGCCCTTGCCGGCGAACGACTCCTCGAGCGCAGTGATCGAGGTGCCGGTGAACGCCGACAGGATCGACAGCAGGTTCGTCACACCGGGCTTCGTCTGGCGGTCGGCCCGGATCTCCCGCTCGGCGTCGGTGACGGCCGACTTGATCTTCTTCGCGGTGCGCTTCGGGTCGTCGAGCAGGCGGATGAGGCCGTTGTCCGACGCTGCGGACTTGCTCATCTTGCTGGTCGGGTCCTGCAGGTCGTAGATGCGCGCGGTCTCGGTCAGGATCCGTGCCTCGGGCGTGACGAAGGTGTCACCGAACCGCGAGTTGAAGCGCCCGGCCAGGTCGCGCGTGAGCTCGACGTGCTGTCGCTGGTCGTCCCCGACCGGCACGACCCTGGTGTCGTAGAGCAGGATGTCCGCGGCCATCAGGATCGGGTAGGTGAAGAGCCCGACCGACGCGGCCTCGGCGCCCTGGCGTGCCGACTTGTCCTTGAACTGGGTCATCCGGCTCGCCTCGCCGAAGCCGGTCAGGGTGTTCAGCACCCAGGCGAGCTCGGCGTGGGCGGGCACGTGCGACTGCACGAACAGCGTCGCCTTGGACGGGTCGATGCCCGACGCGATGTACTGCGCAGCGGTGGCCCGGGTGTTCGCGCGGAGCTCGGCCGGGTCCTGCGGCGAGGTGATGGCGTGCATGTCGACGACGCAGTAGATGGCCTCGTAGTCGTCGAGCAGGGTCCTCCACTGCATGAGCGCCCCGACGTAGTTGCCGAGGTGCAGCGATCCGGCGGACGGCTGGATGCCCGAGAAGATGCGGGTCTTGGTCATGGTGGTGCTCCGGTGCGTCAGGTGAAGCGAGAGAAGAGGGGTCAGAGTTCGTAGTCGACGACCACGGGGGCGTGGTCGGACCATCGCTGGTCGTACGCCGCGGCGCGGTCGACCGTGTACTCCGTGACCTTGGCGGCCAGGTCGGGCGTCGCCATCTGGTAGTCGATGCGCCAGCCGGTGTCGTTGTCGAAGGCCTGACCGCGCCACGACCACCACGTGTACGGGCCGTCGACGTCGCCGGCCTGGGCACGACCCACGTCGACCCATCCGAGGCCGGGGCCCGTGGAGCCGTCGGCGCCCTCGACCGGTTCGCCGTCGGCGCCGAAGAACCGCGAGAAGTAGGCGCGCTCGCGCGGCAGGAAGCCGGCTCGCTTGACGTTGCCCTTCCAGTTCTTGATGTCGCGCTCGTCGTGCCCGACGTTCAGGTCCCCGACGACGACGGCGAGCGGGTTGTGCGCCCGGAGTGCCGGCAGCCGCTCGGTCATGGCGTCGAGGAACTTCCACTTCTCGTCCTGCTTCGGGGTGTCGACCTCGCCCGAGTGCACGTAGGTGGAGACGACGGTGACGGTCGTCCCGCCGATCTCGTAGTCGGCCTCGAGCCAGCGGCCGGCCGAGTCGAAGTCGTCCGGGCCGAGCGCGACGCGGTGGATCTGGGCGGAGTGTCGGGATGCGATCGCGACGCCGGCCCGGCCCTTCGCGGTCGCCGGGTCGTGCACGATGTCCCACTCGTCGCCGAGCAGCGCCGCCAGGTCGTCGCTCGACGCGCGCACCTCCTGCAGGGCCAGCACGTCGACGTCGCGGGTGGCGAGCCAGTCGCCCATGCCCTTGCGGAAGGCGGCGCGGACGCCGTTCACGTTGACGGATGCGAGGCGCAGGCGTGTCATGCAGAACACCTTATCGGCGGGTGCCGACAGCCCTCGGTCGTACGATCTGCCCATGACCGTCGTGATGACCGTCGGCGAGCTGCTCGCCGCGTTCCGACCCGTGGCAGCGCAGATGCTCCGTCCGGACGAGTTCCGCTCCGCCCGCTTCTGGGTGAGCCCGCACGGGGACTGGGAACTCGACCACGAGGAGGACGAACTCATCGACGGCTCGATGAGCGTCGTCTGGAAGATCGGGGGCGAGACCCAGGGGACGAGGAGCCTCGTCGAGGACGTCGACGACCTGCCCGGACTCCTCCAGGACCTCGCCGACGACCTGCAGGACTTCATCGCCGAGAGCTCCTTCGCCTGGGGCGAGCTGCGCGCGATCCCGCCCATCGCGCCGTAGCGGCGACCGGACGACGGACGGGAGGCCCGTGGCTGCGCAGCCACGGGCCTCCCGTCCGTCTGGTGGTCGCGTGCAGGACGCGACCTGCGCGATCAGGCCGCGTCGTGGTCCGTCTTGAGGAACTCGACCAGGCTGTCGGCGGTGGTCTCGGCGTCGTCGCCCGAGACGGTGAGGGTGACCTCGTCGCCGTTCTCGATGCCGAGCCCGAGCAGGGCGAGGATGCTGCCGGCGTTCCCGGACTTGTCGCCCTTGGCGATCGTGACCTGGTGCCCCGACGCCGTCACGGTCTGGACGAAGAGGGATGCGGGGCGAGCGTGCAGGCCGGATGCGCTGGCGACGGTCACGGTGCGGGTGGCTTCGGACATCGATGTACTCCTGTCGATGGGTGGTTGGCTCATGCTAGCGAGCACTGGGTGGGCGGGGACGGGGCACGGTCAGGGTCGGCCGGGCCAGAAGACCTCGGTGCCGGCGGCCTCGACCTCGCGGACCAGGTCGAGGTTGACGGCGGGGTCGGTGATGATCGTGTCGATCGCGGCGAGCGGGGCGACGCGACCGAACTCCTCGCGGCCGAACTTGGTGTGGTCGGCGAGCAGGATGCTCCGTCGTGCGGACTTGATCATCGCGCTCTTCACGGCGGCCTCGGCCATGTTGTGGGTCGTCAGGCCGCGCTCCGGCGTGATGCCGTTGATGCTGATGAAGGCGACGTCGACGCTGACCATGCCGATGAGCTGGTGCGTCCAGGTGCCGACGCCGGCCAGGGAGTCGCTGCGGATGTTGCCGCCGAGCAGGTGCAGGTCGATGCCCGGGCGGTTCGCGACGGCGGTGGCGACGGGGAGCGAGTGCGTGACGACGGTCAGCCCGCGGTCGGTCGGCAGCAGCTCGGCCAGGCAGATGGTCGAGGTGCCGGCGTCGATCATGATCGAGCCGTTCTCGGGCAGTTCCGCCAGGGCGGCCTCGGCGATGACCATCTTCTCGGTCTGGTTGATGCCGCCGCGGTCCCCGACGCCGGGGTGCAGGGTGATGCGCTCGACGGGGATCGCGCCGCCGTGCGCGCGCCGGACGAGGCCGCGGCGCTCGAGGCTCGTCAGGTCGCGGCGGATGGTCTCGGGCGTGACGGCGAGCAGCTCGGCCAGGTCCTTGACGTCCACCCGGCCCTGCGCGCGCGCCTGCTCGACGATGCGCTGGTGGCGTTCTGGTGCGTACATCGGACCTCGTCGTCTCGGGTCGGAACGGAACGGACATGCTCGGGCACGACATCCGCGATGTCGTCCCGTGCGTTCGATCCGCCAGACGCAAACGGGCATCTGTTTCTGCATTTTTATCCCCGGATGTGTTTGTTTGTCAACGCGAAGCGGGGTAGTGTGCTGATCAGCCGCACGGGCGTGGTCTGTTCCCGTGTCGTGTGCACCGAACGATCCACCCCACCGCAAGCGCGTGTGAGATGAAGGAGTCTCGAATGTCCGAACTGCTCGGCACCGGCGTCGGCCGTGGCGTTGCCCACGGCCCCGTGCTCCGGATGGCTGACCCGCTCGGCGAACCGTCGAAGGACGCCCTGGTGGGCTCGGCGGACGACGCGAAGCAGGCCGTGCACGACGCACTGGCCGCCGTGGCGGACGACCTCAACAAGCGCGGACAGCTCGCCGGTGGCGACGCCCAGGCCGTGCTCGAGGCCCAGGCGCTCATGGCGCAGGACCCGACGCTCCTCGACGACGTGCACACCCGCATCGACGGTGGCACCAACGCCGAGCGTGCCGTGTACGAGGCGTTCGCCCAGTTCCGCGACCTGCTCGTCGGCATGGGCGGCTACATGGGGGAGCGCGCGGCCGACCTCGACGACGTCGCCCAGCGCATCATCGCCAAGCTCCGCGGCGTGCACGCCCCCGGCGTCCCCGAGTCGGACACCCCCTTCGTCCTCGTCGCCCGCGACCTCGCCCCGGCGGACACCGCGCTGCTCGACCTCGAGAAGGTCCTGGCGCTCGTCACCCGTGACGGCGGCCCGACCTCGCACACCGCGATCCTCGCCCGCGCCAAGGGCATCACCGCCATCGTCGGCGTGACCGGTGCCGACGACCTGACCGACGGTCAGTCCGTCGTCGTGGACGCCATCGCCGGCACGGTCGTCACCGACCCCGACGCCGCACTGGTCGCGGACGTCGAGCGCCGCATCGCCGACCGTCTCGCCGCCGCAGCGGCACCGCTCACCGCCGGTGCCCTCGCCGACGGTCACGTCGTGCCCCTGCTCGCGAACCTCGGCAGCCCCGCCGACGCCGCCGGCGCCGTTGCTCTCGGTGCGGAGGGCGTGGGGCTCTTCCGCACCGAGTTCCTCTTCCTCGACTCGCCGAAGGCCCCCACGGTCGACGAGCAGACGGAGTCGTACCGTCAGCTGCTCGCGGCGTTCCCCGGCAAGAAGGTCGTCGTGCGCGCGCTCGACGCCGGCGCCGACAAGCCCCTGCCGTTCCTCACCGACAAGGACGAGGAGAACCCGGCCCTCGGGCGCCGCGGTCTCCGTGCACTGCGGAACCACCCCGAGGTCCTGCGCGACCAGCTCACCGCGCTCGCCCAGGCCGACGCCGCGACCGAGGCCGACCTGTGGGTCATGGCCCCGATGGTCGCCGACGCCGAGGAGACCGAGTACTTCGTCACCCTGGCCCGCGAACTCGGCATCCGCACCGCGGGTGTCATGGCCGAGGTGCCGTCGCTCGCGCTGATGGCCGAGCAGGTGTTCCAGAACGCCGACTTCGTGTCGATCGGCACGAACGACCTGACCCAGTACACGATGGCCGCCGACCGCATGCTCGGCACCGTCGCGTCCTACCAGGACCCGTGGCACCCCGCCGTCCTGCGCCTCGTCGCGCAGCTCGGTTCCGCGGGCGCCACCGCCGGCAAGGCCGTCGGGATCTGCGGTGAGGCAGCAGCCGACCCGCTGCTCGCCGTCGTCCTGGTCGGTCTCGGTGCCACGACACTCTCCATGACCCCCGCGGCCCTGGCCGACGTGCGCGCCGAACTCGGTCGGTACACGCTCGAACAGGCCCGCGAGATGGCGACGGCGGCACTCGCCGCGAGCACGGCGGCGGCCGCGAAGTCCGCTGCCGCGTCCGCGGTGCACGCCGCCTGACCCACCACCCCCAGCACCACCCCTCCCAGCACCACGCAGCAGCTCCACCACACAGAAAGTCACCGCACATGACAACGTCGTCCGTTGCAGCGCCCGACGCACCCGCGAAGTCGCGGGGCGGCGCACGCGTCGCCGTTCAGAAGTTCGGCACGTTCCTCTCCGGCATGGTCATGCCCAACATCGCGATCTTCATCGCGTGGGGCATCATCACGGCCTTCTTCATCGAGACCGGGTGGACGCCCGTCGGCGTCCTCGGTGGGTTCGGTGAGACGGCCGGCGTCGCCAACCCCGGCCTCGTCGGCCCGATCCTGACCTACCTGATCCCGCTCGCGATCGCCATCCAGGGCGGCCGGATGATCTACGACACCCGCGGTGCCGTCGTCGGGTCGATCATGACCATGGGTGTGATCATCGGTGCCTCCGGCACCACGATGATCCTCGGCGCGATGATCTGTGGCCCGCTCGGTGCCTACCTGATCAAGCAGATCGACCGGATCTGGGACGGCAAGATCAAGCCCGGCTTCGAGATGCTCGTCAACAACTACGCAGCCGGGATCCTGGGCTTCGTCCTCGCGATGATCGGGTTCTTCTGGCTCGCGCCGCTGTTCAAGCTCATCGCCGAGGGCCTCGGCTCCGCGGTGGACTTCCTCGTGCAGCACTCGCTCCTGCCGCTCGCCAGCGTCATCATCGAGCCGGCGAAGGTGTTCTTCCTGAACAACGCCATCAACCACGGTGTGCTCGACCAGCTCGGTGCGGCGCAGGTCGCCGAGTCGGGCAAGTCGATCCTGTTCCTGCTCGAGGCGAACCCCGGCCCCGGCCTCGGTCTGCTGCTCGCCTTCACCTTCTTCGGTGTCGGCATCGCCCGCTCGACCGCTCCCGGCGCGATCATCATCCAGTTCTTCGGTGGCATCCACGAGATCTACTTCCCGTACGTGCTGCAGAAGCCGATCCTGTTCATCGCCGTCATCCTCGGCGGTGCCACGGGTGTCGCCACGAACGTCGCGTTCCAGTCCGGCCTCGTCGCCCCGGCGTCGCCCGGCTCGATCTTCGCGGTGCTCGGTGCCACGGAGCGCAACAGCTTCCTCGGCGTGATCCTGTCGGTCATCCTGTCCGCCGCGGTGTCGTTCGCGGTCTCGTCCTTCTTCCTCCTCGCCAGCCGCAAGCGCGACCTGGCGAACGGTGGCGGTGACATGAGCGCCGCCATGGCGAAGCTCCAGGCCAACAAGGGCCGCGACGTCAACTCGGCGACCGCCGGCCTGCTCGGCAACAACTCCCCGGCCAACGAGGAAGAGGCCGAGGCCTCCCTCGGCGGCGTGGGCTCGGCCAGCACGGCGACGGCGACGAAGGTCCAGAACCTGGTCTTCGCCTGCGACGCCGGCATGGGCTCGAGTGCGATGGGCGCCAGCGTCCTGCGCAACAAGATCAAGAAGGCGGGCATCGAAGGGGTCACGGTCTCCAACAAGGCGATCGCGAACCTGTCCGGTGACGAGGACCTGATCATCACGCAGGAAGAACTGACGGACCGCGCGAAGCAGAAGAACCCGAACGCGCAGCACGTGTCGGTCGGCAACTTCATGAACGCTCCGCAGTACGACCAGGTCGTCGAGCAGCTGAAGAACCAGTAACGCCACAACCAGTAACGAAGTGCAGTATCGGAGGGGACGGGGCTGACCCGTCCCCTCCATCTCGTCCTCAACACAAGGAGAACCCCCGATGCCCGTCCTGCAGGAGAGCCAGATCCGCATCCACACCGAGGACACCGCGCCGACCAAGTCGGAAGCGATGAAGGAGGCGGCCGAGATCCTCGAGGCTGCGGGCGCGGTCACGGCCGACTACTACCCGGCCATGCTCGAGCGTGAGAAGAGCGTGTCCACCTACATGGGCAACTTCCTCGCCATCCCGCACGGCACCAACGACGCGAAGGACGCCATCAAGTCGTCCGCCCTGTCGTTCATCCGCTACGCCAGCCCGATCGACTGGGACGGCAACCCCGTGCGCTTCGTCGTCGGCATCGCCGGCGTGAACAACGAGCACCTCGACATCCTGTCGAAGATCGCGATCGTGTTCTCCGACGAGGACGAGGTCCAGAAGCTCACCGACGCCGCCGACACCGCCGCGATCCTGTCGATCCTCGGCGAGGTCAACGAGTGAGCACCAGCACCGCCGTCCACTTCGGCGCCGGCAACATCGGCCGCGGCTTCGTCGGGCTCCTGCTCCACGAGGCCGGGTACGAGGTCGTCTTCGCCGACGTCGCCGCCCCGCTCATCGATGCCCTGGCCGCAGCCGACTCGTACACCGTGCACGAGGTCGGGGCCGGGGCCCAGGACCACGAGGTCACGAACTTCCGCGCACTGAACAGCGCACAGGACGAGGACGGCGTGGTCGCCGAGATCGCGACCGCAGCGATCGTGACGTGCGCCGTCGGCCCGAACGTCCTGAAGTTCATCGCCCCGGTCATCGCCCGTGCGCTCGTCGCCCGCGACGCGGACGCCGCACCGATCGCCGTCATGGCGTGCGAGAACGCCCTCAACGCCACCGACCGCCTGCGCGAGTTCATCGTCGCGGCCCTGCCCGAGGACGGCCGCGACGCCGCCCTGGCCAAGGCCGTCTTCGCGAACACCGCCGTCGACCGCATCGTGCCCGCGCAGCCCGAGGGCGGCGGACTCGACGTCACCGTGGAGACCTACTTCGAGTGGGCCATCGACCGCACGCCGTTCGGTGGGAACGAGCCGGAGATCCCCGGCGCGCACTACGTCGACGGCCTCGCGGCGTCGATCGAGCGCAAGCTCTTCACCGTCAACACCGGGCACGCCACCGTCGCGTACCACGGCTTCGTCGCCGGGGCCGACAAGATCTCGGACGCCATCGCGATCCCCGCCGTGCGCTCCGAGCTCGAGTCCGTGCTCGCCGAGACGAGTGACCTGCTCATCCGCCGGCACGAGCTCGACCCTGAGGTGCACCGCGCGTACGTGCAGGCGATCATCGGCCGGTTCGAGAACCCGCACCTGCCCGACACGGTGACCCGCGTCGGCCGCCAGCCGCTCCGCAAGCTGTCGCGCGACGAGCGGTTCGTCTCGCCCGCTGCCGCGCTGGCCGAGGACGGCACCGAGCCGACCGCGCTCCTCGACGCGATGGCCGCGGCGCTCCGCTTCGACGTCGCGGACGACGAGCAGAGCGTCGAACTGCAGGCGCTGTTGGCGTCGGACGCGTCCGACGCGGACGTCGCCACGCAGATCACCGGTCTCACCGCGGAGCACCCGCTGCACGCCGCGTTCACCGAGCGGATCCGGTCCGCGCGCGCCTGACGACGTCAGCACCGACGAACGGGAGGCCCGTCACCAGCTGGTGACGGGCCTCCCGTCCGTTCCGCGGTCGCGACGCGTACCGTCGCCCGCATGACGAAGCACTGGGTGGCCCCACGGTTCGGCGGCAGCGAAGTCCTGGAGTACGTCGAGGCGGAGGTGCCGGTACCCGGCCCCGGCGAGGTCACCATCACCGTCCGCGCCGCCGGCATGAACCCCGCAGACACCAAGCACACCCGCCAGGGCGGCCCCGCGGACCTGCCCATCGCCGTCGGCTACGAGGTCGCCGGCGTCCTGTCCGCCGTCGGCCCCGACACCGAGATCGCGTCGGGTGGTGGAACGGTCGGCGACGAGGTCCTCGCGTTCCGCGTCATCGGCGGCTGGGCCGAGTCGGTCACGGTGCCTGCGGTCGACGTCTTCGCGAAGCCCGCTTCGCTCGGCTTCCCGGAGGCCGCCAACCTGCTCCTCGCCGGCTCGACTGCCGCCGACATGCTCCGCGTCACCCGCGCCGAGGGGCGCGACACCGTCCTGGTGCACGGCGCCTCGGGCGCGGTCGGCGTCAGCCTGCTCCAGCAGCTGCGGCTGCTCGGCACCCGCGTCATCGGCACCGCGTCGGAGCGTGGTGCGGACGTCGTGCGACGCTTCGGTGGCGAGTGGGTCGCGTACGGCGACGGCCTGGAGGCGCGTGTCCGTGATCTCGCACCCTCCGGCATCGACGTGGCACTGGACTGCGTCGGTACCGACGAGGCCGTCGACGTCTCGCTCGCGTTGGTCGCGGACCGGTCACGGATCGTGACGATCGCCGCGCAGGCGCGGGCCGCATCGGACGGCATCGCCGCGGTGGGCGGCGCGCAGCCGGCGAGCAAGGCCTTCCGTGACTCGGTGCGGCAGCGGCTCATCGATCTGGCTGGTGCCGGACAGCTCGAGGTACCTGTGGCGCGGACCTTCCCGCTGGCGGAGGCGAAGGCGGCGGCGGAGCTGCTGGAGTCCGGGCACCCCGGGGGCAAGCTCGCGCTCCTGCCCTGACAGCATCGTCGCGCCAGGTCCTCGGTCGGGTCAGGTGTCGTCCGGGCGGATGACGCTCACCGGGGCGGGGGAGTGCCACACTCTGTGTGGACCGACAGCCGCGCCGGAAGGAACCGACCGATGAGCGACCAGTACCCGCCCCGTGACCCGTACGGCCAGCAGCAGGGCCCGTACGGACAGCAACCGTGGGGGCAGCAGCCTCCGGGGCAGTACGGTCAGCCCGGTCCGGGTCGGCCGAGTGGTGGGAGGTCCGAGCCGCCGCTCTGGGCACCCTGGTACGGCATCCCCTTCCCGCAGGCGTTCTTGCGCTTCTGGAAGAAGTACGTGCGCTTCGACGGTCGGGCCAGTCAGTCGGAGTACTGGTTCTGGGCGCTCTGGTACCTGATCGGTTCGGCTGCCGCCGGCATCATCGGGAGCGGGTTCGACGTGCTGCCGTTCGTCGACGACGGTTCGGACGGACTCGGCAGTCTCTGGAGCCTGGCCTGCGCACTCGGCTTCATCGCGTTGACCGTGCGACGGCTGCACGACGTCAACCTCAGTGGCCTGCTCGCCCTGTTGTTCATCATCCCGCCGATCGGCATCCTGTTCTCGTTGATCATCGGCCTGATGTCGTCGAACCCGCAGGGGCAGCAGTACGACCGTCCGATGCAGGGGTGACGCGCGGAACCGGTTCTGACCGCCGCTCAGGAGTTCTGGTTGACTCAGACGCGAACATCAGCCAACACTCGAGGGGGACCACGTGAGCGACCAGTACCCGCAGGATCCGAACAACCAGCCGAACGCCCAGTTCGGCGGCGCACCGCAGTACGGCGGCGCACCGCAGTACGGCCAGCAGCCGGCGACCGGACCGAACGGCGAACCGCCGCTCTGGGCACCGTGGTACGGGATCTCGTTCGGCAAGGCCGTCGGCCGCTTCTTCAAGAAGTACGCCACGTTCAGCGGTCGTGCCAGCCGGAGCGAGTTCTGGTGGTGGTACCTCGCCAACGCGATCGTCGGCATCGTCCTCGGCATCCTGTACGCCATCGGTTTCGCGACCTCCGAGCGCTCGACCGTGTCGATGTCGTCCTCGACGTCGACCAGCGTCCAGTCCACCGTCACCGAGCCGTCCGCACTCTTCGTCATCTCGGGCATCCTGTTCCTGCTCTGGGGACTCGCGATCATCATCCCGACGCTCGCCCTCGGCTGGCGCCGCCTGCACGACGCGAACCTGACGGGCGCGCTGTGGATCATCGCGATCTTCGTCGGCATCGTCGGCATCGTGTTCGGCCTGCTGCCCTCGAACCCGCAGGGCGCGCGCTTTGACCGTCCGCAGGGCGCCCGATGACCGAGAGCACGCAGCAGTGGGCGCCCCCGCAGCAGCCCGGTCAGCAGACCGACGCCGCAGGGACGCCGCCGCGATGGGCACCGTGGTACGGGATCTCGTTCCCGAAGGCAGTTGCGCGCTTCTTCGCGAAGTACGCCATGTTCAGCGGCCGTGCGAGCCGGAGTGAGTTCTGGTGGTGGTTCCTGGCGAACACGATCGTCACCGGGGCACTCGTGGCCATCGGGACGGTCATCCGCCTCACCACGCTCAACAGCCGGACCGTCGACTACTACGGCAACGAGATCACCGTCGTCGACCCGGTCCCGCCGGTCTTCTGGGTCGTGCTCGTCCTGCTGGCGCTCTGGGGTCTCGCGACCCTGGTGCCGTCGCTCGCCCTCGGCTGGCGGCGCCTGCACGACGCGAACCTGTCCGGGGCGCTCTGGATCATCGCGCTGTTCGTCGGCGTCGTCGGCATCGTCTTCGGGTTGCTGCCGTCGAACTCGCAGGGCGCGCGGTACGACCGGCCCGGGGTCGGTCGATGAGCAACGACGGGACGCCGCAGTGGGGTCAGCCGGGTGGCGGTCAGCCTCAGGGGCAGCCGGGCTCCGGTGACCAGCCTGCTCACGGGCAGCCGGGCGCCGGCGAGCCGCCTCTCTACGGGCGGCAGCCCGGCTACGGCGAGCAGCCTGGGTACGGGCAGCAGCCTGGGTACGGGCAGCAGCCTGGGTACGGGCAGCAGCCTGGTTACGGGCAGCAGCCTGGTTACGGGCAGCAGCCTGGTTACGGGCAGCAGCCCGGCTACGGACAGCAGCCGTACCAGCAGTACGCCCAGCCGTACGTCGGTGGGTACCCGCAGCTGGCGGAGCCGATACCGGTCGGCCCGGACGGCGTTCCGCCGCTGTGGGCCCCCTGGTACGGCATCGGGTTCCTCGACGCCTTCCTCCGGTTCTTCAAGAAGTACGCCCGCTTCGACGGTCGTGCCGGTCGCAGTGAGTACTGGTACTGGTTCCTGGCCAACGCCATCGTCACGATCGTGCTCTACGGGGGCTTCATCGCCCTGCTGATCGCCACCAGCCCGTCCACCACCGTCGTGGACGACTACGGGTACTCGCGCGACGTGTCGGGGGCGCCTTCACCGTTCGCCTTCGTGCTGCTCGGGCTCTTCGGACTGTGGTGGCTCGCCACCCTCGTGCCGAACCTGGCACTCGCGTGGCGCCGACTCCACGACGCGAACCTGCCGGGCCCGCTCTGGCTCGTGTCGCTCATCGCGAGCCCCGCAGCCATCGTGTTCGGCTGCCTGCCGTCGAACCCGGCCGGTGCGCGGTACGACCGCCCCGACCTGCGATAGCTCCACGAACGAGAACAGCCCGCCCCACGCATCGAGCGCGGGGCGGACTGTTCGTGTAACGGTGGGGTCAGACGACCCGGAGGCGGACGAGCGCGCCGTCGACCACCAGGTCACGCACGGTGGCCGACGGGTCGGCGATCTGGAAGCGCAGGGCGCCGCCCGGCTGCTCGAACCACGGCTGGACGAAGCGGACGTTCACCAGGAACGGCCGGTCGACGACGTAGCGGTGGGTCTCCGGCGAGGAGGTCACGTGCGGGGGCAGTGACCGGCTGGGCAGCGGGGTGTCGAGCGGGTGCAGCAGGTAGCCGTCCGGGCCCCCGATGCGGTCGACGGGGACACCGGCCGGGATCTGGATGGTCAGCCCCTGCTCGCCGGCCTGTGCGACCTGCTGCGCGAGCTGCGGGTAGGTCGACGCTGCGCGGTCGCGGAGCCCCTCGAGCTCATGACGGGGGATGTCGCGCGGCTCCGGGAACGGACGGTTCAGGAAGCGGCGCAGCATCTCGACCGCGTCGTCCTCGCCCGTGGCCTGCGCGAGACGACGAGCCGTTCCGTAGTCGACGACCTCGAGCGCGTAGCCGGAAGCGTCGGTCTGGACGATGCGGAGCGCCCCCTCGACCGGCGGTTCGTGCAGGGTCTCGCCGGGGAGCTGCACGTACCGGGTCGTGTAGCCGAGCTGGTCGAGGATGGGGCGGGTGTCCGCGAACGTCATGGTCGGGAGCCTATCGGTCGACGTGGTGCTGGGCCTTGGACGGAGCCGGGACTACGCGCGGCCGCGCATGATCGCCTGCTTGACCTCGGAGATCGCCTTCGTCACCTGGATGCCACGGGGGCACGCGTCGGTGCAGTTGAAGGTCGTGCGGCAGCGCCAGACGCCTTCCTTGTCGTTGAGGATGTCGAGACGGACGTTCGCGGCGTCGTCGCGGGAGTCGAAGATGAACCGGTGTGCGTTCACGATCGCAGCGGGGCCGAAGTACTGCCCGTCGGTCCAGAACACCGGGCAGGACGACGTGCACGCGGCGCAGAGGATGCACTTCGTGGTGTCGTCGAAGCGGGCGCGGTCGGCGACGGACTGCACACGCTCCTTGCCGGGCGTCGGGGCCGACGAGGACTGCAGGAACGGCTGCACCTCGCGGTAGCTCTGGAAGAAGGGCTCCATGTCGACGACGAGGTCCTTCTCGAGCGGCAGTCCCTTGATCGCCTCGACGTAGATCGGCTTCGAGACGTCGAGGTCCTTGATCAGGGTCTTGCACGCCAGGCGGTTGCGACCGTTGATGCGCATCGCGTCGGAACCACACACGCCGTGCGCGCACGAGCGGCGGAAGGTCAGGGACCCGTCCTGCTCCCACTTGATCTTGTGCAGGGCGTCGAGGATGCGGTCGGTCGGCAGCATCATGACGTCGAAGTCCTGCCAGCGCGGCTCGTCGTCGACGTCGGGGTCGAAGCGACGGACGATGACCGTGACGGAGAAGGATCCGGGAGGGGCGTCCTGCACGGTGTCGGTGCGGGGTGCTTCGGAGACCAGGGTGTCGGTCATCTCAGTACTTCCTCTCCATCGGCTGGTACCGCGTGATGACGACGGGCTTCCAGTCGAGCGTGATGTGGTCGTCGGCGAGTGACGAGTGCGGGTCGCCCGTCAGGTACGCCATGGTGTGCTGCATGTAGTTCTCGTCGTCGCGCTTCGGGTAGTCGTCGCGCATGTGGCCGCCGCGGCTCTCCTTGCGGTTGCGCGCGGAGTAGACGACGACCTCGGCCAGGTCGAGCAGGAACCCGAGCTCGACGGCCTCGAGCAGGTCGGTGTTGAACCGCTTGCCCTTGTCCTGCACGGAGACCTGCATGAAGCGGTTGCGGAGCGTGTGCAGCGTCTCGGTGACGCGGGCGAGCGACTCGTCCGTGCGGAACACCTGGGCGTTCTTGTCCATCTCCTCCTGCAGTTCCTTGCGGAGGGCGGAGACGCGCTCGGTGCCGGTCGAGGCACGGAGCTGGTCGAGCATGCCGCGGACGCCGGCCGCCGGGTCTTCTGGCAGGGGGAGGAACTCGGCGGTCTGGACCCACTCAGCGGCGTTGTTGCCCGAGCGCTTGCCGAACACGTTGATGTCGAGCAGCGAGTTGGTGCCGAGGCGGTTGGAGCCGTGCACGGAGACGCAGGCGCACTCGCCGGCGGCGTACAGGCCGGGGACGACGGTGGTGTTGTCGTACAGGACCTCGGCCTTGACGTTCGTCGGGATCCCGCCCATCGCGTAGTGCGCGGTCGGCATGACGGGCACCGGCTCGACGACCGGGTCGACGCCGAGGTACGTGCGGGCGAACTCGGTGATGTCCGGCAGCTTCGTCTCGAGGACCTCGGCGCCCAGGTGCGTGCAGTCGAGCAGCACGTAGTCCTTGTTCGGACCGGCGCCGCGACCTTCGGCCACTTCCTGCACCATGCAGCGCGCGACGATGTCACGCGGTGCGAGGTCCTTGATGGTGGGGGCGTACCGCTCCATGAAGCGCTCACCCGAGGCGTTCCGGAGGATCGCGCCCTCGCCGCGGGCACCCTCGGTCAGCAGGATGCCGAGCCCGGCGAGCCCGGTCGGGTGGAACTGGAAGAACTCCATGTCCTCGAGCGGCAGGCCCTTGCGCCAGACGATGCCGACGCCGTCGCCGGTCAGGGTGTGCGCGTTCGAGGTGGTCTTGTACATCTTGCCGAAGCCGCCGGTCGCGAAGATCATCGCCTTGGCGTGGAAGACGTGCAGCTCACCGGTCGCGAGCTCGAACGCGACGACGCCGGCCGGCTGCTGGCGGGTGACACCGTCGTCACCGACGACGTCGACCATGATGAGGTCGAGCGCGTAGAACTCGTTGTAGAACTCGACGCCGAGCTTCACGCAGTTCTGGAACAGCGTCTGCAGGATCATGTGCCCGGTGCGGTCGGCGGCGTAGCAGGCCCGGCGGACCGGGGACTTGCCGTGGTCGCGGGTGTGCCCACCGAATCGGCGCTGGTCGATCTTGCCCTCGGGCGTGCGGTTGAACGGCAGGCCCATGTTCTCGAGGTCGATGACGGCGTCGATCGCCTCTTTCGCGAGGATCTCGGCGGCGTCCTGGTCGACCAGGTAGTCGCCGCCCTTGATCGTGTCGAAGGTGTGCCACTCCCACGAGTCCTCTTCGACGTTCGCGAGGGCCGCGGCCATCCCGCCCTGCGCCGCACCGGTGTGCGACCGCGTGGGGTAGAGCTTCGAGATGACGGCCGTCTTCGCCTTCGGGCCGGCTTCGATCGCGGCTCGCATGCCCGCGCCTCCGGCGCCGATGATGACGATGTCGAACTGGTGGTGGTGGACGGTGGTCTCGGTCACAGGGGTCTTTCCGTAGACGGTGGGAACGCGGGCAGCAACGGTGGTGGTGCTACTGCGCCGGGCAGAAGGACGGCAGGTCGGCGGCAGCGGCGCCGGCGGGGCACGGGTCGAAGGTCCAGCAGACGAGGAGCCCGAGGACGATCAGCACGACGCAGGCGGCCAGGATCGCGACGAGGAGCGTCTTCCGGATGCCCGGCTTCGACACGTAGTCGTTGACGATCGTGCGCATGCCGTTCGAGCCGTGGATGAGCGCGAGGACCAGCATGAGCGAGTCCCAGACCTGCCAGAAGGGGTTGGCCCACTTGCCGGCGACGAAGGCGAAGTCGATCTGCTTGACGCCCTCGCCGGCCACCATGTTGACGAAGAGGTGGCCGAAGATCAGCACGACGAGCAGCACGCCCGAGGCGCGCATGTAGATCCAGCCCCACTTCTCCCAGTTGGTGGTGCTGCGGGCGGCTGCGGCCGAGCGGGGAGGTTCGACGATCTGTGTGGTCATCTTCGTGCCCCTCAGTTGAAGTCCGCGACGAGGTTCATGAGCTGGCGGGGCAGGAAGCCCGCGATCGCCACCGCCCACAGGACCATGACGATCCAGAACATGGCCCGCTGGTACTTCGGGCCCTTCGACCAGAAGTCGATCAGGATGATCCGCAGGCCGTTGAAGGCGTGGAACACGATGGCCATGACGAGCGCGATCTCGCCGAGGTTCATGATCGGTGTCTTGTACGTGCCGATGACCGCGTTGTACGCCTCTGGGGAGAGCCGCACGAGCGCCGTGTCGAGGATGTGCACGAGCAGGAAGAAGTAGATCGCGACGCCGGTGATGCGGTGGAGGACCCACGACCACATCCCGATCGATCCGCGGTAGAGCGTGCCCTGTGGCGTCCGAGAAGCCCGCGGGGCTTCGATCGAGACGTCGGGCACCGCGGTCGCCGTACCCCCGCCGGTGTGCTCAGCCATGAGCTCGTCCTTCCATAGGACGGGCTCGCCCGATCGGCGAGCCCTTGCCGTTCGTGTTCGTGTGGAACACGACCCATCCTATGCGCGGGCGCTGACCTTCTCGTCCCGACCTGCCCGGAGGCCCCGTCCGACGGGCGGCGCGCCGATGGTGCGGGCCGTGTCGTGGTGGTCGAGGAGCTGGTCGCCGACGGCCTCCCAGGTGGTGCCCTCGACACGGAGCCGACCGGCGGAACCCATCCGCTCCGCCAGCGCGCGGTCGTGGTGCAGCCGCAGGACCGCGTGCCGCAGGGCCTGCGGCACATCGGCGTCGTAGAGCTCGCCGTCGAGCCCCGGGGCGACCAGGTCGAGCGGGCCGCCGGACGCCGGTGCGATCACCGGCAGGCCGGAGGCGTGGGCCTCCTGCAGGGTCTGTCCGAAGGTCTCGGCCGGACCGGTGTGCACGAACAAGTCGAGCGACGCGTACGCGTCGGCGAGTGCGTCGCCGCGCAGGGGGCCAGTGAAGGTGACGTCGAGGTGCCGGAGCCGACGTTCGAGCATCGCCCGCGACGGACCCCCTCCGGCCACGACGACCCGGATGCCGGGGACGCCGCCGAGTTCGGCGAGCCGCTCGACCTCCTTCTCCGGGGCCAGGCGTCCGACGTACCCGACGATGGTCTCGCCGTTCGGGGCCAGGCGGCGGCGGAGTGCCCGCACGTGTCCGGTCGACCGGCGCGCGGGGTGGAACAGCTCGGTGTCGACGCCGCGACCCCATCGGGCGACGCGGGGCACGCCCTCCTCGGCGAGCATCGCGGCCGTCGCGCTCGACGGGGCGAGCGTCAGCGAGGCGCCGGCGTGGATGCGTCCGAGGATCTTCCGCACCAACGGGACGGTCGCGGTCAGGCCGTTGCGGCGGGCGAACCCGGCCACGTCGGTCTGGAAGACGGCGACGGAGGGGATGCCGAGCCTCCCGGCTGCCGTGATCGCGCGCCCACCCAGCAGGAACGGACTGGCGGCGTGGAGCACGTCGGCGCCGGAGGCGGCGAGGATCGTGTCGAGCACCGGGTGGGGGAGGGCCACCGGGAACTGGCGGTAGGCGACGGCGGGGATGCGGTGGACGTCGAAGGAGCGGTAGCGCTCGACGGCGCTGCGCGACCGGAACTGCGCCAGGCCGGGGGTGTCCGGGGCGATCACGACCGCGCGGTGACCCCGTCGTTCCAGGTGGTCGAGGACCGCCAGGACACTGGTGGTCACGCCGTTGAGGGTGGGCAGGAAGCTCTCGGTCACGACGGCGACGGTCCGGGGGGACGTGCCGCGCTCCACGCTGCGTGCGCTCATGGTGCTGCCCATGCTCCGGGCGTGACGTGACCCGGCGGGGCCGACGACGTGAACGGGACGCGCGCGCCGGGTGAACAACGCGACGGCCGACGCTGCGGGAGCCCGCATGCGGGAATCGTGCGGAGACCACCCAGGATCCGCCCGGTGGGACCGGTACGGTGAGCGCGTGGCTGACGCTCTCGAAGACTTCTACGCGATCATCCCCGCAGGGGGCATCGGATCGCGCCTGTGGCCGTTGTCGCGCGCGGACGCACCCAAGTTCCTGCACGACCTGACGGGTTCCGGCACCTCGCTGCTGCGGCAGACCTGGGACCGCCTGGCGCCGCTCGCCGGCGACCAGCGGATCATGGTCGTCACCGGCCGTGCGCACCGGGTCGCGGTGGAGTCGCAGCTGCCCGGCGTCGAGGACCACAACGTGGTGCTCGAGAGCGAACCGAAGGACTCCACGGCGGCCATCGGCCTGGCCGCGGCGATCCTGGTGCGCCGCGAGCCCGATGTCGTCATCGGCTCGTTCGCCGCCGACCACGTCATCGGTGACGCCCGCGGTTTCCGCCGCTCGGTCCGCGAAGCCGTCGCCGTCGCCCGTGCCGGCTACGTCACCACCATCGGCATCACCCCGACGGAACCCGCGATCGGCTTCGGCTACATCAACGCCGACACCGCCGGGCTCGACATCGAGGGTGCTCCGACCGCACACGCGGTGAAGTCATTCGTCGAGAAGCCGGACCTCGACACCGCCCGCTCGTACGTCGAGCAGGGCAACTACCTCTGGAACGCCGGCATGTTCATCGCGCGCGCCGACGTGCTGCTCGCCGAGATCGGCCGGACGAAGCCCGAGCTGCTGGCGGGCATCAACGAACTCGCCGACGCCTGGGACACCTCGGCCCGCGGCGCCGTCGTCGACGCCGTGTGGCCGATGCTCGAGAAGATCGCGATCGACTACACGGTCGCCGAGCCCGCCGCCGCTGCCGGACGCATGGCGGTCGTCCCCGGTGACTTCGACTGGGACGACGTGGGCGACTTCGCCTCGCTCGCCAAGCTGCAGTCCGGCGGCCGGCCGAACAACCTCGCCGTGCTCGGGGACGGCGCCCGCATCCTGGCGGACTCGTCGAGCGGCATCGTGATCTCGCACAGCCAGCGGCTCATCTCGCTCATCGGCGTCGAGGACATCGTCGTCGTGGACACCCCGGACGCGCTGCTCGTCACCACCAGTGCGAACGCGCAGCGGGTCAAGGGCGTCGTGGATGCCCTGAAGATCAGCGGCCGCGGCGACGTCCTGTAGCGCTCCATCGACAAACCCCTCGAACTGGGGGTGAATGAGTGGCCCCGCGTTACGGGCGCGTTTCGGCGGGGTCGCGATCCCGTAACCGATCCGCAGGACCCCCGCAACGGGTCCTGTACCGACCCGACGGTCGTGTACTGTCGCCACGATCGCCCGGAACGCACGTGGTCCGGGCACGCTCCCCGGAGGAACCAACCCGTGACATCTCGTACCCGACAGGTCGTCCTCAGCGGCCTCGCGCTCGCCGGCACCGTCGCCGTCCTGGCCGGCTGCGCCTCGGCGCCGTCCACCACCGACTCGGCGAAGAAGACCGACTTCCGCCCCTGCATGGTCTCCGACGCCGGTGGGTTCGACGACAAGTCGTTCAACCAGCTCGGCTACGAGGGCATGAAGGACGCCGCCAAGGACCTCGGTGCCACCTACAAGGAGGCCGAGTCGAAGGACGCCACCGTCTACGACTCGAACATCGAGCAGCTCATCGGCCAGAACTGCAACCTCGTCGTGACCGTCGGCTTCAACCTGGCCGACGCCACGAAGAAGCAGGCCGCTGCGAACCCCGACACCGACTTCGCGATCATCGACGACAACTCGATCGACGCGAAGAACGTCAAGCCGATCACGTTCGACACCTCGCAGGCGGCGTTCCTCGCCGGCTACGCGGCGGCGTCCTACTCGAAGACCGGCGTCGTCGGCACCTTCGGTGGCATGCAGATCCCGACCGTCACCATCTTCATGGACGGCTTCGCGGACGGCGTGAAGTACTACAACGAGCAGAAGGACAAGGACGTCAAGGTCGTCGGCTGGAACGTCGACACCGGCAAGGGTTCCTTCACCGGTGGCTTCGAGGCCGGCACGCAGGCCAAGTCGGTCGCGCAGACGCTCCTCGACCAGGACGCCGACGTGATCCTGCCCGTGGGTGGCCCGATCTACCAGTCCGCTGCCGAGGCCATCAAGGACGCCGACAACGGCTCCGTCCTGATCGGTGCGGACAGCGACCTCTACGAGGCCGACCCCCGCTACAAGGACATCGCCTTCACCTCGGTCGAGAAGGGCATGCGCCCGGCCGTGAAGGACGTCGTCGAGCAGGCGGCTGACGACAAGTTCTCGAAGGACCCGTACGTGGGCACCCTCGAGAACGACGGCGTCGGCATCGCGCCGTTCCACGACTTCGAGTCCAAGGTCGACAAGGGCCTGCAGGGCGAGCTCGACGACGTGAAGGCCGGCATCATCGACGGCTCGATCAAGGTCAAGACCCAGTCCTGACCCGGTGAACGCGGGCGGGGGAGCATCCCTCGCCCGCGTTCTCGTGCGCCCGGGTGGCGCACACCACATCGTGCATCCGCGGGCTGCACGCGACACCGTGCGCCCGCGTGGCGCGCGCGAGACAGAAATAGACTCCCGAACATGAAGCTCGAACTCCGCGGCATCACCAAGCGGTTCGGCGCCCTGGTCGCCAACGACCACATCTCGCTCACCGTCGAGCCGGGTGAGGTCCACTGCCTCCTGGGTGAGAACGGCGCCGGCAAGTCCACCCTGATGAACGTCCTGTACGGCCTGTACGACGCCGACGAGGGCGAGATCCTGCTCGACGACGTGGTGCAGGACTTCGACGGCCCCGGTGACGCCATGCGCGCCGGCATCGGCATGGTGCACCAGCACTTCATGCTCGTGCCCGTGTTCACCGTCGCCGAGAACGTCATGCTGGGGCAGGAGCAGACCACCTTCGGCGGGCGGCTCGACCTGGCCGGTGCCCGCAAGCGCGTGCAGGAGATCTCCGACCGCTTCGGGTTCGACGTCGACCCCGACGCCAAGGTCGAAGACCTGCCCGTCGGTGTGCAGCAGCGCGTCGAGATCATCAAGGCGCTGTCCCGCGACGCCTCCGTGCTGGTGTTCGACGAGCCGACGGCCGTCCTCACCCCGCAGGAGACCGACGAGCTGATGGGCATCATGCGCCAGCTCCGCGAAGCCGGCACCGCGATCGTCTTCATCACCCACAAGCTCCGCGAGGTACGCGAGGTCGCCGACCGCATCACGGTCATCCGTCTCGGCAAGGTCGTCGGCGAGGCATCGCCGACCGCCACGAACAACGAGTTGGCCGCGCTGATGGTCGGCCGTGCCGTCTCGCTCGTGGTCGACAAGGCTCCTGCGACCGGTGGCGCCGACGCCCTGGTCGTCGAGAACCTGACCGTGACCGACCCGTCCGGCATCGTGCTCGTCGACGACGTCTCCTTCACGGTGCGCCGCGGCGAGGTCCTGGCGATCGCCGGGGTGCAGGGCAACGGGCAGACCGAGCTCACCGAGGCGATCATCGGCCTCGAGCCCGCCCACGCCGGCCGCATCACCCTCGACGGCAAGGAACTCACCGGGCGGAGCGTCAAGCAGGTGCTCGACGCCGGCGTCGGCTTCGTCCCCGAGGACCGCAAGGAGGACGGCCTGGTCGGTGAGTTCACGATCGCCGAGAACCTGATGCTCGACCGGGCCGACCACGCCGAGTTCGTCCGCGCCGGCACGATCCGCTCGGCCGAGCGCGACGCCTTCGCCGACGAGAAGATCGCCGAGTTCGACATCCGGACGCCGGGCCGCACCACCGCGGCCGGTCGGCTCTCCGGTGGCAACCAGCAGAAGATCGTCCTGGCGCGCGAACTGAGCCGTGAGCTGCGGCTGTTCGTCGCCGCGCAGCCCACCCGCGGCATCGACGTCGGCTCGATCGAGTTCGTCCACAAGCGCATCGTCGCCACCCGGGACACCGGTGTGCCGGTCATCGTCGTCTCCACCGAGCTCGACGAGGTCGTGGCCCTGGCCGACCGGATCGCCGTGATGTACCGCGGCGGCATCGTCGGCATCGTCCCCGCGACCACCCCCCGTGACGTCCTCGGCCTCATGATGGCCGGGGAACTCCCCGAAGGAACGGAGCTGGCCGCGTGACCGCGCAGGAACCAGACAACACGCAGCAGCCGACCCCGGCTGCGCACGGCACCGCGGACGCCCCGCTCACCGACGACCGTCTGCAGGAGGTCGAGTCGACCCCGCACCTGATGACGGACTCGGCAGAGGACACCGAGCGCCGCAACGGTGCCGGTGGCGACCGCTGGCACGCCGCCCTGCAGGGGATCCTGAACGGCTCCGTGCTCGTCACGGTGCTCGCCGTCGTCCTCGCGCTGGTCGCGTGCGGCATCCTCATCGCGGTGACGGACGAGAACGTCCGTGCCACGGCCGGCTACTTCTTCGCCCGCCCCACCGACATGCTCCAGGCGATCGGCACCGCGGTCGGCGGCGCCTACGCCTCGCTGTTCCAGGGCTCGGTGTTCAACTTCGGCGCGGACTCCTTCCAGCAGGCGATCGGGCCGCTCACGCGCTCCGTCGACTACTCGGTGCCGCTCATCGCCGCCGGGCTCGGGATCGCGCTGTCCTTCCGCGCCGGACTGTTCAACATCGGCGGCCAGGGCCAGATCCTGCTGGGCGCCGCTGCCGCCGGGTGGGTCGGGTTCTCGTTCGACGGGCCCGCCGCGATCCACATCCCGCTCACGATCCTCGCCGGCATCGTCGGCGGCGCGGTCTGGGGCGGCATCGTCGGGGTGCTCAAGGCCCGGACGGGTGCGAACGAGGTGGTCGTCACGATCATGCTCAACTACGTCGCGCTCTACCTGGTCAGCTACCTGCTCCGCACCCCGGGCCTGCTGCAGGCCCCGGGCAGCAGCAACCCGATCTCGCCCGCCACGAAGGACAGCGCGCTCCTGCCGCAGCTCTTCGGTGTGCGGTACGGCGTGGACCTCGGGTTCATCGTCGCGATCATCGCGGTCGTCGTCGTCTGGTGGCTCGTCAACAAGTCGTCGCTCGGCTTCCGGTTCCGCACCATCGGTGAGAACCCCCGTGCCGCCCGCGTGGCCGGCATGAGCGTCCCGTCGCTGACCATCTGGGTCATGGTCATCTCCGGTGCCCTGGTCGGCATCGCCGGCGCCTACCAGGTGCAGGGCGCCGTCACCACGGGCTTCACCTCGGGCATCGACGCCGGCATCGGCTTCGACGCCATCACCGTGGCACTGCTCGGCCGTTCGAAGCCGTGGGGCGTGTTCTGGGCGGCGATCCTGTTCGGCGTCCTGAAGAACGGTGGCTACGCCATGCAGGCCGCCAACGGCATCCCGATCGACATCGTCGGCGTCATCCAGGCCCTCATCGTCCTCTTCATCGCGGCGCCGCCGCTCGTCCGCGCGATCTTCCGGATCCCGCAGCCGGGTGCACGCAAGCGCACGAAGACGAGCAAGAACAGCAAGAAGGCGGTCGCCGCATGAGCACCCTCAGCCCCACCGCGGCCGCGCCGCGCATGCCCCTGGACGACCGCCCGGTCGAGACGACCCGCAGCTGGAAGCTCCCGATCGGGTACGGCGTGTTCACGCTGCTCGCGCTCGTGCTGTTCGGCTTCGGACACCGCCCCGGAACGGCGACGCTCCGCCTGGCGTCGAAGGGCGACTTCTTCGCGCTGCCGAACCTCCCGCTGCCGGCGACGGCCACCGGGATCGTCGTCACCGTGCTGCTCGCGCTCGCCACGGTGTACGCGATCGTCGAGACCCGTGCCTCGCGACGTGTGCCGCTCTGGGTGACCTCGGTGTTCGCGATCGTCTTCGTGGTCGGTTTCCTCGCATGGGCGGTCGCTGGCGACTCGATCACCATCCCCGGCATGCTCTTCGGTGCGCTCGGCCTCGCGGTCCCGCTCGTCTTCGGTGCACTCGGCGGCGTCATCTCCGAGCGGGTCGGCGTGGTGAACATCGCGATCGAGGGTCAGTTCCTCGCCGGTGCGTTCACCTCGGCGCTCATCGCCTCACTCACCGGGTCGCCCTGGGTCGGCCTCGTCGGTGCCCTCGTCGCGGGTGTGCTCGTGTCGTTCGTCCTCGCGGCGTTCAGCATCAAGTACCTGGTCGACCAGGTCATCGTCGGTGTCGTCATCAACGCCTTCATCTCGGGCCTGACCGGCTTCCTGTACTCGCAGGTGCTGTCCCCGAACCAGCAGACGCTCAACATCGGCATCCGGTTCCCGAAGTTCGAGGTCCCGGTGCTCCACCAGATCCCGATCATCGGACCGATCTTCTTCGAGCAGTCGGTCGTCGTCTACCTGGCCTACGTCGCCGTCGCGGTCGTCACCTTCGGCCTGTTCAAGACCCGTTGGGGTCTGCGACTCCGCGCCGTCGGCGAGCACCCGCAGGCCGCCGACACAGTGGGCATCAACGTCACGAGCACCCGGTTCTGGAACGTCTCGCTCGCCGGTGCGATCGCGGGCCTCGGCGGTGCGTACTTCACGCTCGACGCCACCGGCGGGTTCACGAAGGACATGACCGCGGGCGCGGGCTACATCGCCCTGGCCGCCGTGATCTTCGGCCGCTGGGACCCGATCAAGGCCACGCTCGCCGCCCTGCTGTTCGGCTTCGCGTCGAACCTGCAGAACACGCTCAGCGCGGTCGGCTCGCCCGTGCCGAGCGAGTTCCTGCTGATGCTGCCGTACGTGGTGACGATCTTCGCCGTGGCCGGCCTGGTCGGGCAGTCGCGCGGCCCCGCCGCGTCCGGCAAGCCATACATCAAGAGCTGACGGCCTGGAGGCACGACACATGACCGACACGCAGCAACCCGGTGACCAGGCGGTCACCGCCACCGACCCGGCGGACGCCGCCACGGGCCTCCCGGTCGACGACGTGGACTGGGGCGCCCTGCGGGACGCCGCCACGGCCGCGATGCGGCGCGCCTACGCGCCGTACTCGTCGTTCCCGGTGGGCGCCGCTGCGCTCACCGACGACGGCCGGATCGTCTCCGGCTGCAACATCGAGAACGCGAGCTACGGGGTGACGCTCTGCGCGGAGTGCTCCCTCGTGTCGCAGCTGCACATGACCGGCGGCGGCAAGCTCGTCGCGTTCACGTGCGTCGACGGCGACGGGGCGACCCTGATGCCGTGCGGCCGCTGCCGCCAGCTGCTGTTCGAGCACTCGACCGAGGGCATGCTCCTCGAGACGCTCTCCGGCATCCGCACCATCGACGAGGTCCTGCCGGACGCCTTCGGGCCGCGGACCCTCGCCACCTACCAGCAGGAGCACTGATCCACATGGCCGTCGAGCCGTTCGACACCGTCGACCTCATCCGCACGAAGCGCTCCGGCGGGGCCCTGAGCACCGCCGAGGTGGACTGGCTCGTCGACGCGTACACCCGCGGCTACGTCGAGGACCCGCAGATGGCCGCGATGGCGATGGCGATCTTCCTGAACGGGATGGAGCGGCGCGAGATCAAGGACCTCACGCTCGCGATGATCGCGTCGGGGGAGCGGATGTCGTTCTCGTCGCTCGGCAAGACGACCGTGGACAAGCACTCCACCGGTGGTGTCGGCGACAAGATCACGCTGCCGCTCGCGCCCCTGGTGGCGTCGTTCGGCGTCGCCGTGCCGCAGCTGTCCGGTCGCGGACTCGGGCACACCGGCGGCACGCTCGACAAGCTCGAGTCGATCCCCGGGTGGCAGGCGTCCATCTCGAACGACCGCATGATGCAGGTGCTGCAGGACGTCGGCGCGGTCATCTGCGCTGCCGGGTCCGGCCTGGCACCAGCGGACAAGAAGCTCTACGCGCTCCGCGACATCACCGGCACGGTCGAGTGCATCCCGCTCATCGCGTCGAGCATCATGTCGAAGAAGATCGCCGAGGGCACCGGGGCGCTCGTGCTCGACGTCAAGTTCGGGTCCGGCGCGTTCATGCCGACGTACGAGGCGTCCCGGGAGCTCGCGCAGACCATGGTCGACCTCGGCAACGACGCCGGGGTCGCGACCTCGGCGCTGCTGACCGACATGGAGGTCCCGCTCGGGCTGACGATCGGCAACGCGCTCGAGGTGCGGGAGTCGGTCGAGGTGCTCGCCGGCGGCGGCCCCGCCGACGTCGTCGAGCTGACGGTTGCGCTCGCGACCGAGATGCTCACCCTGGCGGGACTGCCCGACGCCGACCCGGCCGCGGCGCTCGCGGACGGCCGCGCCATGGACACCTGGCGTCGGATGATCGAGGCGCAGGGCGGGGACCCGTCCGCCGCGTTGCCCGTGGCCCGCGAACAGCACGTCGTCACCGCTCCGACGTCCGGGGTCCTCACGCAGCAGGACGCGCTGCCGTTCGGCGTCTCGGCCTGGCGGCTCGGGGCCGGTCGTGCCCGCGCGCAGGACCCGGTGCAGGCCGGTGCGGGCATCGAGCTCCACGTCAAGCCGGGGGACAGCGTGACCGAGGGCCAGCCGCTCTGGACGCTGCACTCCGACGACGCGTCGCGGATCCCGCGCGCACTCGAGTCGCTCGAGGGTGCGTGGACCATCGGCCCGGAGGGCTCCGCTGCCGCGGCACGTGGGCCGATCGTGCGCGAGCGCATCGGGTCCTGAACCGGGCCACCCGACCGACCGGAGGCTCCCTGCACACCTGTGGGGAGCCTCCAGTGTCTTCGGTCGTGGGTTGTGCACAGGTGCCTGCGCGGCGGCGGTGACCACCGATAGCCTGGGGGCATGAGCGCCGACGCCCCGACCTACCGCCTGCCCGACGCCGGGGCGGTCATCAACGACCTGCCGAAGGTCTCGCTGCACGACCACCTCGACGGCGGCCTGCGTCCCGCGACCATCATCGAGCTCGCGGCCTCGGCGGGTGTGTCGCTCCCCACCACCGACCCGGCCGAGCTGGGGCAGTGGTTCGCCGACCAGTCGAACTCCGGCTCCCTGGTCGAGTACCTGAAGACGTTCGACGTCACCACGTCGGTGATGCAGACCGCACCGCAGCTCACCCGGATCGCCCGCGAGTTCGTCGAGGACCTGGTCGCCGACGGCGTCGTCTACGGCGAGGTCCGCTGGGCGCCGGAGCAGCACCTGCAGGGCGGACTGACCCTCGACCAGACGGTCGAGGCGGTACAGGCCGGCATCGAGGAAGCCGTCGACGCCGCCGGTGGGCGCATCCGCGTCGGCCAGCTCGTCACCGCGATGCGGCACGCCGACCGGTCGCTCGAGATCGCCGAGCTCGCCGTCCGGCACCGTGACGCCGGGGTCGTCGGCTTCGACATCGCCGGTGCCGAAGCCGGGTTCCCCGCCTCGAACCACCGCGCCGCCTTCGACTACCTGGCGTCCGAACTGTTCCCCGTCACCGTGCACGCGGGCGAGGCCGACGGGCTCGCCTCCATCCGGTCCGCGCTGGTCGACGGCCGGGCGCTCCGCCTCGGGCACGGCGTCCGCATCTTCGAGGACGTCGCCCTGTCCGACGCCGGGGACGGCTCGACGCTGGCCTCCCTGGGCGAGGTCGCCTCGTGGGTCCGTGACCGCGAGATCCCGCTCGAGGTCTCGCCGTCGTCCAACCTGCAGACCGGGGCGATCGCCGCGTGGGGCGACGACCTCGCCGACCACCCGTTCGACGTGCTCTACCAGCTCGGCTTCCGCGTCACGGTGAACACCGACAACCGCCTGATGAGCGGCACCTCGCTGTCGAAGGAGCTCGCACTGCTCGCCGGCACGTTCGGGTACGACCTCGACGACCTGGCGGCGTTCCAGATCAACGCCGCGCTCGGGTCGTTCCTGCCGCTGGAGGACCGCGAGGAGATCATCGCCACCATCACGGCCGGGTACCAGGAGGCCTGACGCATGGGACTGCCACCGCTGCCGGACACCGCCGTCCTCCTCGGTGCGGACGCGCCCGCGTGGCGTGACGCGATGCGCCTGGTCGGCGGTGCGCTCGTCGCGTCGGGCGCCACCACCGACGAGTACACCGACGCCATGATCGGCATGGTCGAGGAGCACGGGCCGTACATCGTCATCTCGCCGGGGCTCGCGTTCGCGCACGCCCGGCCGGGTGGTGCCGTCGTGCGGGACGGACTCGCGATCGTGACGCTCGCGACGCCGGTGGCGTTCGGCCACCCGCACAACGACCCCGTCCGTGTGGTGCTCGGGCTCGCGGTGGCCGAGGTCGGCACCCACCTGGAGTCGATCGGCGAGATCGCGAACCTGTTCAACGACGCCACCGTGACCGGACGGATCGCGGCGGCGACCACCGCGGACGAGGTCCGCGCGATCATGGGGGTCTCCGCGTGAAGATCGTGACCATCTGCGGCGCCGGCATCGGGTCGAGCGGCATCCTCAAGGTGAACGCCGAGAAGGCGCTCGACGCCCTCGGGCTGTCGGCGTCGGTCGTCGCGGCGGACGTCGCGTCTGTGCGGGACGTCTCCGACGACGCCAACGTGATCCTGACGAGTCAGGAGTTCGTCGAGGCGATCGGTGACACCTACGCCGAGGTCATCGTCATCGCGAACCACTTCGACCAGGGCGAGATCACGGCGGCTGTGGACCGGGCGCTCGGCGAGCACTGAGGCGGGTGCGGTGGCGGCCGCTGCGGCGGCTGCTGCGGCGGCGCTGCGGCGGGCGTCCGCCCTTTAGAGTTGGGGCATGAGCACCGAGAACCCGCTGAACGACCCCGCTGCCGACCCGTTCGAGGTCGCGCGGGCCGCCGCCGCCGCCATCGCCGAACAGTCCGGCATCGAGCGGCACGACATCGCCCTGACCCTCGGGTCGGGCTGGGGCAAGGCCGCCGACATCATCGGTGAGACCGTGTCCGAGATCCCGGCCGAGCAGGTCCCCGGGTTCAGCGCCTCGGCCGTCCCCGGCCACTCCGGCACCATCCGGTCGATCCGGCTCGCCGACGGCCGCCACGCGCTCGTCATCGGTGCCCGCACCCACTACTACGAGGGCCACGGGGTCCGTCGGGTCGTGCACAGCGTCCGCACGGCCGCTGCGACCGGTGCCTCGATCATGGTGCTGACCAACGGCGCCGGCGGCATCAAGGAGCACTGGACCCCGGGCACCCCGGTGCTCATCAGCGACCACATCAACCTGACCGCGGACAGCCCGCTCGAGGGCGCGACGTTCATCGACCTGACCGACCTGTACTCGGCGCGTCTGCGCGAGCTGGCCCGGACGGTCGACCCGTCGCTCGACGAGGGCGTGTACACGCAGTTCCGCGGCCCGCACTACGAGACCCCGGCCGAGGTCCAGATGGCGAAGACCATCGGCGGACACATCGTCGGCATGTCGACCGCGCTCGAGGCCATCGCCGCCCGTCAGGCCGGCATGGAGGTCCTCGGGTTCTCGCTCATCACGAACCTCGCCGCGGGCATCCAGAAGACCCCGCTGTCGCACACCGAGGTGCTCGAGGCCGGCAAGCAGGCCGAGCCGGTGATCGCCGACCTGCTCGCACGCGTGGTCGCCGCACTCGGGCAGCCGGCATCGTGAAGCTCGACCTCGACCAGGTGCTCGGCACCGCGCGGGCGTGGCTGGCGCAGGACCCCGACCCGGAGACCCGTGACGAGCTGGCCGCGGCGATCGACGCGGCGGCCGACGGTGACGGTCCCGCTGTCCGGGCGCTCGCCGAGCGGTTCGACGGCCGGCTGCAGTTCGGCACCGCCGGACTCCGCGCGGAGCTCGGCTGGGGCCCGCTGCGCATGAACCGGGTCGTCGTGACCCAGGCCGCTGCGGGGCTCGCACGGTTCCTCATCGGCACCGGGCGCTCGCGCAGCGTCGTGATCGGGTACGACGGCCGGGTGAACTCGGACGTCTTCGCACGTGACTCGGCCGAGGTCATGCGCGGCCTCGGGCTCGAGGTCACCCTGCTGCCCTCGGCCCTGCCGACGCCGGTGCTCGCGTTCGCCGTCCGGCACCTGGACGTCGGTGCTGGCGTCATGGTCACCGCGAGCCACAACCCGCCGCGGGACAACGGGTACAAGGTCTACCTCGGTCAGGACGACGACGGCTCGCAGATCGTGCCGCCCGTCGACGGTGAGATCGCGGCCGCCATCGACGCCGTGGCCGCGGGCTCCGTCACCGACCTGCCGCGCGGCACGGACTACACCGTCGCGACGTCGGCCCTGGTCGACGCCTACGTGGCCGCCACGGCCGCGATCGTGCCCGCTCCGGCACGCGGGGTCGACGAGCAGCCGAAGGTCGTCTACACGGCCATGCACGGCGTCGGGTGGGAGACCGCTCGCGCGGTGTTCGCCGCGGCCGGGTTCGCCGAACCAGCGGTGGTGCCGGAGCAGATCGAGCCAGACGGTGCATTCCCGACGGTCTCGTTCCCGAACCCGGAAGAGCCCGGCGCGATGGACCTGGCGATCGCCCGTGGTCTCGCCGTCGGCGCCGACCTGGTGATCGCGAACGACCCCGACGCCGACCGGCTCGCACTCGCGATCCCGACGGCCTCGGACGCCGGTGCGCCGTCCTACCGCCGGCTGTCGGGCAACGAGGTCGGCTGGCTGCTCGGGTGGCGTGCCGCTGCACGGGCGTCCGAGTCGGGCGCGACCGGCACGCTCGCCGCGTCGATCGTCTCGTCGCCGGCGTTGGCCCGGGTGGCTGCGCGCCACGGGCTGGAGTACCGCGACACCCTGACCGGCTTCAAGTGGGTCTCACGGGTGCCCGAGCTGCTGTTCGGCTACGAAGAGGCCCTGGGCTACCTGGTCGACCCGTCGGTCGTGCGCGACAAGGACGGCATCTCGGCGGCGCTCGAACTGCTGTCCCTCGCCGACGAGCTCGCCGCGTCCGGCTCGACCATCGCCGACCACCTCGAGGCCTTCGCCGCCGAGTTCGGGGCGTTCGCGTCGGGGCAGGTGGCGACCCGCGTCGACGACCTGTCACGCATCGGCGAGATCATGGCGTCGCTCCGGTCCACGCCGCCGTCGACGCTCGGCGGGCTCGACGTGCACACGGTGACGGACTACGCCGACGGGGTGGCGGGCTTCCCGCCCTCGGACATCCTGCGCTACGACCTGTCCGGCGACGCCCGGGTGATCGTCCGCCCGAGCGGGACCGAGCCCAAGGTGAAGGTCTACATCGACACCGTCGCGGACACTCCCGCCGAGGCCCAGCGCCTGGTCGACGCCCTCGCCGAGTCGGTGCGCCCCCTGGTGTCGTAGGGCGCGGTCCGCAAAACACCGGTGTTCGCGCTCTGAACACCCGCACAACGCGGTGCAGAGCGCGAACACCGGTGTTTTGCTGTTCCTCCACAGGGGGTGGGGGAGCGAGGGCTGATCACAAGCAGAGGGTCGTCGTGGTGTGGGCCGCGCGGGAGCCGTGACCGTTGGGCCATGGCTCACATCACGGTGTTCGGCGCGGCTCCGGGCGATCCCGATCCGAGAGCGCACCGACGGCTCGCGGATGCCGCTCGCCGCGGGACCCTCATCCGCCTGACGGCGGGTCGGTACGTCGAACGTGGCGCGTTCGAAGCAGCGAGCGCAGCGGAGCGCCATCGAGCACGGGTCGAAGCGGTCGCGCCGAACATCCACACAGCCCTCGTGATCTCCCACGAGTCGGCTGTGGCGATGCTCGGACTTCCGTGGCTCGGGGAGTTCCCCGAGCACGTCGTCGCCACCGATCCGCGTCGAGCCACCGGGCAACGTCGCGCACACCTGCAGAAGGTCGGAGGGGCGGGTCGCACCATCGCCTGTGCGAGCGTCGGCGGCCTGCCCGTCACGACCCTCGTGGTCACCGGGGTCGACGTCGCGCTCCGAGCATCGTTCCGCACGGCGGTGGTCGTGTTGGACGCGGTGCTAGCCCGAGGAGTGTCGCAGGACGCGCTGCTCGCCGAACTGCGCAGCCGGGAGCCGCGTCCGCGCGCGTCCACCCGCGCGCGACGGGCGATCGAGTTCGCGGACGCGGCTGCCGACTCGCCGGGCGAGTCAGTGGCGCGGCTGTGCTGGGCAGAAGCGGGGTTCCCGGCGCCGGTGCTGCAGCAGGAGTTCCGTGATGCGGCAGGCCTGATCGGCCGGGTGGACTTCTGGTTCGAGGACGCCGGCGTCGTGGTGGAGTTCGACGGGCTGGTCAAGTACCGCGACCGGACGACGCGCGCTGGTCGCTCGCCCGAGCGCGTCGTCATCGACGAGAAGCTCCGGGAGGACCGGCTCCGTGCCCACCGCCACGTCCGGAGGGTCGTCCGCGTCACGTGGCCGGACGTGCAGCCGGGCGGCAACGGCCCCGTGGCACTCGAGGCGGCCGGAGTGCGCCGTGTTCGATGAAGCAAAACACCGGTGTTCACGAGTCGAACCGCGGGTTGCGCGTGTTCAACCGGCGAACACCGGTGTTTTGCGAGACGGAACCCGCGCGCTACGCGAGCTCGAGCAGCACGTGACCGGACGAGACCGTCTGGCCGACCGGGGCGTTCAGCCCGGTGACGACGCCGTCCTTGTGGGCCTGCACGGGCTGCTCCATCTTCATGGCCTCGAGCACGACGAGCAGGTCGCCCTTCACCACGGTGTCACCCTCGGCGACCGCGAGCTTCACTACGGTGGCCTGCATCGGCGACGCGACGGACGACCCGGACTTCGCCAGACCCCCGCGGACGGCCGACGAGCGGCGCTTCGGGGGAGCGGTGGGGCCGGCCGGACGACGACCGGCGACACCGCCGGCAGCACCGCCACCGACGATCGACGGCATGGTGACCTCGATGCGCTTGCCCTGCACCTCGACCACGACGCTGTCGCGCGCAGCCGGGGCCGGCAGTTCCTCGGGGGAGCCGCTCCACGCCGGGATGTCGTTGACGAAGTCGGTCTCGATCCACTGCGTGTAGATGCTGAACGGCTCGTCGTCGGCCGTCGCGAACGCCGGGTCGGACACCACGGCGCGGTGGAAGGGGAGCACGGTCGGCAGGCCGGTGACCTCGAACTCGGCGAGTGCACGACGCGAACGCTCCAGCGCCTCGGCACGGGTGGCGCCGGTGACGATCAGCTTCGCGAGCATCGAGTCGAACGACCCGGACACGACGTCACCGGAGACGACACCCGAGTCGACACGGACGCCGGGGCCGGACGGTGCGTTGAACGCGTGCACGGGGCCGGGCGCGGGGAAGAAGTTGCGACCCGGGTCCTCGCCGTTGATGCGGAACTCGAACGAGTGTCCCCGCGGCGTGGGGTCCGAGTAGTCGAGCACGCCACCCTCGGCGATGCGGAACTGCTCGCGCACCAGGTCGATGCCGGTGACCTCTTCGGAGACGCAGTGCTCGACCTGCAGGCGGGTGTTGACCTCGAGGAACGACACGGTGCCGTCGGCACCGATGAGGAACTCGCAGGTGCCGGCGCCGACGTAGCCGACCTCGCGCAGGATCGCCTTCGACGACTCGTACAGCGCGGTCTGCTGCTCGGACGTCAGGTAGGGCGCCGGGGCTTCCTCGACGAGCTTCTGGTGGCGTCGCTGCAGCGAGCAGTCGCGGGTGGAGACCACGACGACGTTGCCGTGCTCGTCCGCCAGGCACTGGGTCTCGACGTGGCGCGGCTTGTCCAGGTACTTCTCGACGAAGCACTCGCCCCGACCGAACGCGGCGATCGCCTCACGCGTGGCGGACTCGAAGAGCTCCTCGACCGAGGCACGGTCGCGGACGACCTTCAGACCACGACCGCCACCGCCGAACGCCGCCTTGATCGCGACGGGCAGACCGACCTGGTCGACGAAGTCGAAGACCTCGGAGACGTCCTGCACGGGCTCGATGGTGCCGGGGGCGAGCGGTGCGCCGACCTTCTCGGCGACGTGGCGCGCGGAGACCTTGTCGCCGAGGCGCTCGATCGACTCCGGCGACGGGCCGATCCAGACGAGCCCGGCGTCGATGACGGCGCGGGCGAAGTCGGCGTTCTCGGCGAGGAACCCGTAGCCCGGGTGCACGGCGTCCGCGCCGGAGCGGCGGGCGACCGAGATGATCTTGTCGATGACGAGGTACGTGTCGGCGCTCGTGGTGCCGTTCAGCGCGTAGGCCTCGTCGGCGAGGCGGGCGTGCAGGGCATCGCGGTCCTGGTCGGCGTAGACCGCGACCGATGCCTTGCCCGCGTCGCGGGCCGCGCGGATGATGCGGACGGCGATCTCGCCGCGGTTCGCGATGAGGACCTTGCTGATACGGGGCATGACACAGCAGCGTATTCGTGCGGCGGGAGTGCGTTTTGACTGGCACCCACAAAGAACCACCCGGAAGAGGTGCGGATGTCTACAGTGCCCACAGGTCGTGCCAGGCGATGCCGAAGCCCCGGAGGAGCATCGACCGCAGCACCGGCAGCGACATCCCGATCACGGCGGACGGTGCTCCGTCGATCCGCGTGATGTACGCCGCGGCCCGACCGTCGATGGTGAAGGCACCCGCCACCTCGAGCGGCTCGCCCGTCGCGACGTACGCGTCGATCTCGTCGACGGACACGTCGTCGGCGAAGGTCAGCACCGCGCTGTCGACCGCGACCACGCGGTCGCCGGCGGCGGCCAGCGCCGACCCGCCGGGCGCGACGTCACCCAGCTGCGGGACGCCGGCGGTGGACGCGACCAGGGACCGGACGGGAGGCACGGTGCGGGCCGGTGCCGCGCCTCCAGGCCGTCCCGTGGCCGGTTCCGGGTCCCGGTGTCGGTCGTCGCGCCGTCGATCGATCACGCAGTGTCCGCTCCACAGGGTCCCGCCGCCGGCGGCGAGCATCTGCCGCCAGCGCTCCCGGGCGACCGCGGGGTCGTGCGGCTTGCCGTACAGCTGTCCGTCGACCTCGAACGCGGAGTCGCCGCCGAACACCACCCCGTCGACCGGTGACCCGGCGACCGCGGAGTCGGCGACCGCGGACGCCTTCGCGACGGCGAGGAGCGAGACGAGCTCCGGACCGGTCAGGTCGCGGCCGAGGGATGCCGCTGCTGCGGCGCCGACGGCGTCCTCGTCGACCCCGGGGGACACGAGCACGGGTTCGATCCCGGACTGGGCGAGGAGTGCTCGGCGGGCGGGGGATGTACTCGCGAGGTACAGACGCATGGGACCATCTCACCATGGGTGAATCCGTCGGCACGCTGCTCGAACTCGACGTCACCGGGATCGCCCACGGCGGCATCTCGGTGGCACGGCACGAAGGACGGGTGGTCTTCGTCTCGGACGCGATCCCCGGGGAGCGCGTCGTCGCCCGGGTGACCGAGGACCGCAAGAAGTCGTTCTGGCGCGCCGACACGGTCAGCGTCATCACGCCGAGCGAGCACCGCGTCGACCACGTCTGGCCCGAGGCCGCGCTCGAGCGTGACCCCGAGACGCGCCCGGGTGGTGCCGAGTTCGGTCACATCGCCCTCGCACACCAGCGCACGCTGAAGCACGACGTCCTCGTCGACTCGTTCGCGCGGTTCGCGCGGATGGACCTCGCCGAGGTGCTCGGCCACGACGTCGTCGTCGAGGCCGCGCCCGGGGACGACGCGGCGAACGGCCTCGGCTGGCGCACCCGCGTCCGGCTGCACGTCGACGAGCAGGGCACCGCCGGCCCGTTCGCGGCCCGCTCCCACTCCGTCATCCCGGTGACCGGCCTGCCGCTCGCGACCGCCGTCGTGCAGCAGAGCGCCCCGCTCGGCCGTGGTGCACTGCCGGGGTCCTCGGTCATCGACGTCCTCGCACCGAGCGGCTCCGAGGGCGCGCGGCTCGTCATCGACGACCAGAAGCCCACCGTGGTGGTCGAGGTCGTGGGGGAGCGCACGTTCCAGGTCGACGACAACGGGTTCTGGCAGGTGCACCGCGCTGCGGCGACCGTGCTCACCGAGGCCGTGCAGGACCTGGTCGACCGCGATCGCCTCGACCCCGAGGGCACACACCTGGACCTGTACGGCGGTGTCGGCCTGCTCGCCGCCGCCCTCGGTGACCTGGTCGGCCCCAAGGCACGCATCACGAGCGTCGAGAGCGCCGCCCGTGCCACCGAGCACGCGCAGGAGAACCTGTCCGAGTGGCTCGGCGCCCGCGCGGAGACCGGCCGCGTGGACCGCTGGCTGACGAACACCGTGGCGAACGCCTCGCGCGCCGAGAAGGACCGCTTCCGCGCCGGCACGATCGTGCTCGACCCGCCCCGCGCCGGTGCCGGTCGTGACGTGGTCGTGCAGATCGCCGCGCTCCAGCCGGAGCAGGTCGTCTACGTGGCGTGCGACCCGGTGGCACTGGCCCGCGACGTCGCGACGTTCGCCGACCTCGGCTACCGACTCGAAGCACTGCGGGCCTTCGACCTGTTCCCGCACACGCACCACTTGGAAGCCGTCGCACGCCTGGTCCCCGCGCGCTGAGGTCCGGGGGTCGCTCGACCGCGGGTCCTTGCGTGTCGGGGTGTCCACCAATCGGCGGACCGGCCAGCGTGGCGCAGCGGAGAAGCCCCGCACCTGAGTCCGGGCTGGGTATCCTGGGTCGTTGATGGCACTCCGGTTTCAGGGGCCGGCGTCGCGCATCGGAACGAGAGGCCACTGTGGCAGCAGGAACGACAACCACCAGCACCGAGACGTCAGGGGCGGCCACCAGGCCGGTCCGGGTCGCGATCGTCGACGACCACGAGTCCGTCCGACTCGGGATCCAGGCGGCGTGCCAGAACGAGGGGTTCGAGGTGGTGCTCACCGCCGCCAGCGTCCCCGAGTACGTCCAGAACCTCGACGGGCGAGAGGTCGACGTCGTCGTCCTCGACCTGTCCCTCGGTGACGGTTCGACCGTGACCGAGAACGTCAAGGGCGTGCAGGGGACGGGATCGGCGGTGCTCGTGCACTCCATCGCGGACCGTGTCGCCAACGTGCGTGAGGCGCTCGCAGCAGGGGCTGCAGGCGTCATCCCGAAGTCCTCGGCCACCAAGACCGTGATGGCGGCGGTCGCCACCGTCGCACGCGGTGACGTGCTCAACAACCTCGAGTGGGCGAGCGCCATCGACGCCGACCGCGACTTCGCGAAGGCACAGCTCGGCCGTCGCGAGCGCGAGATCCTGCACCTCTACGCCTCGGGTCTCCCGCTCAAGCTCGCCGCCCAGCAGCTCGGCATCGGCTACTCGACGGCCCGTGAGTACCTCGACCGGATCCGTGTGAAGTACGTCGAGGTCGGTCGCCCGGCCCCGACGAAGGTCGACCTGCTGCGTCGAGCCGTCGAGGACGGGATCCTCCCCGGGCTCGACTCGGGCATCGACCCCGACGGCGACGGTCGCTGACACGGATGGCGACCGCGGCTGAGTCGGCGCGGACGGTCGTCGAACCGGCGCCCTTCGGCGCCGATCCGGCGCGCAGCGTGCGCGCCTCGATCACGCAGGCGTCGGTCGAGCGCGCGTTCGCGATCCTCCTCGCGATGGCGGCGATCGGCCTCGGCATCGTCGACGCGCCCGCGGTCCTGCAGCAGCTGCCGTACCTCGACCCGTTCTGGGGTCCGACGCTGATGCTCGCCCTCGCGGCGTCGTTCGTGTTCATCGGGGTCTCGGCCTTCGTGCAGCGGGTCGCGCAGCTGGCGCAGATCGTCTGCGCGCTGCTGTTCCTCGTCGTGCTCGTGACGTGGACGGCGACCGTGCAGGAGCCCATCCCGTCGGCGCAGCAGCCGTGGCCGTGGTGGTTCTGCACGGTCGGCTGCACGGCGGCGGCGATGGGCTTCGCCACGTGGCGTGCGACGGTCTACACCGCGCTCGTGCCGGCGGTGTACGTCGTCATCCGGCTCAGCCCGCTCGGCGGCGACGTCGGGGTCCTCGCCGTCCTGCTCGACGGCGTCTACACGGCGCTGCTCAGCGGCGCGGTGCTCGTCATCGCCGTGGTGCTGCGGCGTGCGGCCACGTCGGTCGACACGGCGCAGTCCACGGCCGTGCGGCGGTACTCGCTCGCCATCCGGGAACACGCCACCGAGGTCGAGCGGGTCCAGGTGGACGCCATCGTGCACGACAGCGTGCTCACGACCCTGCTCTCCGCCGCCCGCGCCGACACGCTCGAGGCCAAGACCCTCGCCGCGCGGATGGCCCGGAACGCGATCGACCACCTCGAGGCCGCCGCCACCGACGGTCCCGGTGACGTCGCGCCGGTCGCCCTCGGGGAACTCAGGGCGCGCATCCGCGAGGGGGTCGGTGCGTTGCCCGCTCCGGTCCGCCTCGTCCCGACGCCGACCGGGTCGGTCCGTCTGCCCGCGTCGGTCGCCGACGCGCTGGCCTCGGCGGCGCTGCAGGCCGCGGTGAACAGCGTGCAGCACGCCGGCGACGCTGACGTCTCCCGCTGGGTCCGCGTCGAGCAGCAGGGCCAGGGGGTGCTCGTCGAGGTCGGTGACGAGGGCCGCGGGTTCGACGTCGCGGCCATCCCCGCCGAACGGCTCGGTGTCCGCCGCTCCATCGTCGAGCGCGTCGCGACCGTCGACGGTCGGGCCGAGGTGCACACCGCCCCCGGCGAGGGCACCCGCATCGTGCTGACGTGGTCGCCGGCCGCGAGGACGACCGCATGAAGGTCTCCCTGCCGGCGAGCATCGCCCTCGGCCTGGCGTCGCTGTTCTCCCTCTACCACCTGGTCCTCGCCGCGGCCACGTTGCCGCGCGTCGACCAGGTCGCCCCGATCATCGCCTGCATGGTCCTGTACGCCGCGGCCACCGGCCTCGCACTGTTCGTCCCCGGCAGGGTCCTGCCGGTCTGGACGTCTTGCTTCTCCCTCGCCACCGCCATCGTGATGCCGGTGATCGCCGCCCCCGTCCTCGTCGATGGTCGTGGTCCCGGCTCCGCCACCTGGTGGATCGCGGCCATCGGCACGCTCATGGTGGTGCTCGTCGTGCGCGGCCGGGGCCCCTTCGCGTGGGCCGGCGTGCTGTTCCTGACCGTGTACACCGTCGCCTGGGCCGGTCTCGGCTCGCTCGGTGGGCTCGGCGTGGTCGGCAGCGTCGCCTGGGTCGCGATCGCCACGGTCTTCGCCGCCGCGATGAGCCGCGCCATCCGGAACACCCGTGAACTCGTCCTCGCCGAGCAGGAGACCGCCGACTGGCAGGCCGCGCAGGACGCCCACGTGTTCGAGCGGCAGTTCCGCCTGAGCCAGACCACCCGGATGGCCCTGCCGATGCTGCAGCGCATCATCGACTCCTGCGGCGACCTCGACGACGCCGACCGCGCCGAGTGCCTGCACCTCGAGCAGGCCATCCGGGACGAGATCCGGGGCCGGTCCCTGTTGTCCGACGACGTCCGCGACGAGGTGATGCGCCTGCGTCGCCGCGGAGCGACCGTCCAGCTGCACGACGACGGCGGGCTCGACGACCTGGACGCCCCGGACATCCGCCGCATCCACGCCCGCGTCGCCGAGGCGCTCCGGCAGGCCCGCGACGCCGACAACGTCATCGTGCGGACGGTCGGTGAGGGCTCCGACTCCGCGGTGACCGTCGTCGGACTCCGCCTCGACGGCGCGGCCAGTGAGTCCGCGGCGCTCGGAGCGGGGATGGACGACGACGACGGGGACGAGGACGACTCCGTCGCGCTCTGGCTGGAGATCCCGCGGCACGAGCCGGCATAGCGCGCGGCACGCCCGGTACAGCACGCGGCACGCGTTCCGCGACGATGCACCACGTGATCGACGCGTGGATCGTCGCGAACGTGGTGCGGACGGCGCTGCGGACGCGCGTGGTGCGCCGGGCGTGCGGGCGGCGGTGCACGCGATGGGGGACAGCCGGGAGGCCCGTGGCGGCGCCGCCACGGGCCTCCAGACCGTCACGTGGGTGCGCCGGGCTGGCGCGCGCGTGGAAGCGACCATGTCGCTGTCGTACGACGTCGACGGTGTCGTTCCGCATCGCCCCGCCAACCGCACCGACGCCCGCCCGCACCCGCGACAGACCCCCGGAAACGGGGAACGGGCCGGTCGGATACCGACCGGCCCGTTCACGACCCGAGGCTGAGCGACAACCCGAATGTCGCCCTGCCTCGCAGCGGGCGGTGGCTTCGTACCCTAGTCGGCCACCGTCCTGCGATGTCTTTCGTTGAAGGACACCGAACACCAACTACTATGCCGACGCACGAGCCGCATGTCAGTCGTCATTATGGGGGACAATTCCGGCATTTCCGGTCCGTATCCGCTGAACGTGTCCCCCGAGTGAGGGGATACCGACCGGGAAGTGCGCCCTGCAACCGTCCCGGCCGCCAGCGCACCAGGGGTACATCAGCGGAGCGATCGGCCCCAGGCACCCGGTCCGTGATCGAGCGGGCGGCGGAGTCCGCGGGCCGCGGCGTCCCACCCGGTGCGGGGCTCGACGACCACGGCGGCTCGTCCGGCGGCAGCGGCCTCGTCGGCCTGGCGCTGCAGGACGGCCACGACGGCGGCGAGTTCCTCGGGGGTGGGGTCGCCGGCGACCACCCGGACGTCCGCCACCGAGGCGGGTTCGTCCGAGGGCACGGCTGCTGCGTGTCGGCCCATCAGAGGGGGATGTTCCCGTGCTTCTTCGGGGGCAGCGTGGCGCGCTTGCCCCGCAACGACCGGAGGGCCTTGATGACCGACACGCGCGTCGCGTGCGGCTGGATGATGCCGTCGAGCTCTCCGCGCTCGGCCGCCAGGTACGGCGACGCGACGTTGTACGTGTACTCGTTCGCGAGCTTCGTGCGGACCGCGGCGACGTCCTCGCCGGACTCCTCGGCGCGCTTGATCTCGGCGCGGTACAGGATGTTCACGGCGCCCTGGCCGCCCATGACGGCGATCTCGGCGGTCGGCCACGCCAGGTTGATGTCGGCGCCGAGCTGCTTCGAGCCCATCACGATGTACGCGCCGCCGTAGGCCTTGCGGGTGATGACGGTGACGAGCGGGACGGTGGCCTCGGCGTAGGCGTACAGCAGCTTCGCGCCGCGGCGGATGACGCCGGTCCACTCCTGGTCGGTGCCGGGCAGGTAGCCGGGCACGTCCACCAGGGTCAGGATCGGGATGCCGAACGCGTCGCAGAACCGCACGAAGCGGGCGGCCTTCTCGCCGGCGTCGATGTTCAGCGTGCCGGCCATCGCCTGCGGCTGGTTCGCGATGATGCCGACCGTGCGGCCCTCGACCCGGCCGAAGCCGATCAGGATGTTCGGCGCGAAGAGCGGCTGGACCTCGAGGAACTCACCGTCGTCGACGATGTGCTCGATGATCGTGGTGACGTCGTACGGCTGGTTCGTCGAGTCCGGGATCACGAGGTCGAGCTCGTGGTCGGCGTCGGTGGTCTCGAGCTCCGGGGCGACGTCGTAGGCCGGCGGGTCGGACAGGTTGTTGTCCGGCAGGAACCCGATGAGCGAGCGCGCGTAGTCGAGCGCGTCGGTCTCGTCCTCGGCCAGGTAGTGGGCCACGCCGGAGACCGCGTTGTGCGTCTGGGCGCCGCCGAGCTCCTCGAAGCCGACGTCCTCGCCCGTGACGGTCTTGATGACGTCGGGGCCGGTGACGAACATGTGGCTGGTCTTGTCGACCATGATGACGAAGTCGGTCAGGGCGGGGGAGTACACCGCACCGCCGGCCGCCGGACCCATCACGATCGACAGCTGCGGGATGACGCCTGAGGCCTGGGTGTTCAGGCGGAAGATCTCGCCGTACTTGCCGAGCGCGACGACGCCTTCCTGGATGCGGGCGCCGCCGGAGTCGAGGATGCCGATGATCGGCACGCCCGTCTTGAGCGCGTGCTGCATGACCTTGATGATCTTCTCGCCGGCGACCTCGCCGAGCGACCCGCCGAAGACCGTGAAGTCCTGCGCGTAGACGGCGACGTTGCGGCCGTGGATCGTGCCGACGCCGGTGACGACCGCGTCACCGTAGGGGCGCTTGGCGTCCATGCCGAACGACGTGGTGCGGTGCCGCACGAACTCGTCGAACTCCACGAAGGAGTTCTCGTCGAGCAGCTGCTCGATGCGTTCGCGCGCGGTGCCCTTGCCCTTCGCGTGCTGCTTGGCGATGGCGGATTCGCCCGCGGCGGTCACGGCCTCGTGGTACCGGTCGCGGAGGTCGGCCAGTCGGCCGGCCGTCGTCGACAGATCGGGGGTGTCTCCTGAAGTCACCCGCTCACCCTACCGGCGGGTGCCACGCTGCCGGTTGGAGGACCCCCACGGTTCCTGCCCGTACATTTGCGTGCATGTCCACATCCCCGTCGCCGTCGTTCCCCGCCACCAGCGAGGCTGTCCGGTCGGCGGGCGCGACGATCACCACCCCCGCCGAGACCGGGTCCACGAACGCGGACCTGCTCGCCGCCGCCCCCGGGCAGCAGCACGGCAGCGTCGTCGCGACCCTGCACCAGACCGCGGGCCGGGGTCGGCTCGACCGCACCTGGACCGCTCCGGCCGGTGAGACGCTGGCCGCCAGCGTGCTCGTCCGTGCGGACCTGGACGACCACGACCGCGGCTGGTTGCCGCTGGTCGCCGGGGCGGCGATGCGCGACGCGATCGCGTCGGTGCTCCCCGCCGGCGCCGACGTCGTCGTGAAGTGGCCGAACGACGTGCAGGTCGCCGGGGACAAGGTGTGCGGGATCCTCTGCCAGGTCGCCGCCGACGGCAGCGTCGTGGTCGGGGTCGGCGTGAACCTGACGATCCCGGCGGACCGGCTGCCCACCCCGACGTCCACCTCGCTCCTGCTCGCCGGCGCGGTCGACGACGCACCCGCCCTGGCCGACGCGGTCCTGTCCGCCTTCCTGCGGTCCGTCCTGGAGGCGGTGGCCGGCCTGGTCACGGGGGGTCCCGCCGCCGAGACGGTCCGGTTCCACGTCCGCGCCGCGTGCGGCACCATCGGTCGCCGCATCCGCCTCGAGCTGCCGGACGGCACCGTCGAGGAGGCCGACGCCACCGGCATCGACGACGCCGGTCGCATCACGATCCGGGACCAGGCGGGCGGCACCAGGGGCGTCGCGGTGGGGGACGTCACCCACCTGCGGTATGCATGACGGCATGACCGCCGAGCCCCCGCCCGAACGTGTCGTCGCACGCCTGCGACCGCACGCCCGTCGGCTGGTGCGCCCGGCGGTGTTCGTCGTGCTCGTCACCGCGGCCGGCGGGTTCGGCTTCGGCGTGTTCCAGGCGCAGCTGGCGTGGCTGAACGCCGTCGTCGCGCTCGTCGTCGTGGTGCTCGTCGTGTTCGGCGGCGCCGTCCCGCTGTTCCGCTGGATGTCGGAGCGGTACGTCGTCACCACGCGTCGCCTGGTCGTGGTCAACGGACTCGGCACGCGGACCCGACGGGAGCTCCTGCACTCCCGCGGCTACGACGTGACCGTGCGGCGCCGCGGGCTGCAGGGGCTGTTCCGCTCCGGTGACGTGCTCGTGTTCCCCGGCGACGACCCCGCGGTGGTCCTCGCCGACGTGCCGCACGCCGACCTCGTCGTCGCCGTGCTGCACGACCTGGTGGAGGCGTACGAGGCCAGGCGTCGGCACCGTGAGCCGGACTGGGACGAGATCGTCGGCGGTCCGGACCGTCCGCCGTGGGGAGACGTGCGGGCCTGACCCGGCCGCTCCGAGCCTCGCCGTGGGCGTCGTGATGAGACTTCGGCGAGAAACCGGTACCTTCTTCGACGTGCGTATCTCTGTGATCGGCTGCGGCTACCTCGGTGCCGTGCACGCCGCCTCCATGGCCAAACTCGGACACGAGGTCGTCGCCGTGGACGTCGACCCCACCAAGATCGAGCGGCTCGCCGCGGGCGAGGCCCCCTTCTTCGAGCCCGGCCTGCCCGAGATCCTGACCGAGGCCCTCGAGTCCGGTCGGATCCGCTTCACCACCGACATGGCCGAGGTCGCCGGTGCCCGCGTGCACTTCCTCGCCGTCGGCACGCCGCAGGGCCCCACCGGTGCCGCGGACCTGACCTACGTGAACGCCGCCGTCGCCGCGCTCACGCCGCACCTGTCCGCCGGCGAGTTCGTCGTCGGCAAGTCGACCGTGCCCGTCGGCACCGCCGCACGCCTGGCCGCCGAGGTCAGCGAGGACGTCCCCGGTGCCACGCTCGTCTGGAACCCCGAGTTCCTGCGTGAGGGCTTCGCCGTGCAGGACACCATCGCGCCGGACCGCTTCGTCTACGGCGTGCCGGACGGCGAGGCCGGCGAACAGGCCGTCGCCGCCCTCGACGAGGTCTACGCCGAGGCGCTGTCCACCGGCACGCCCCGACTCGTCGTCAACCTGCCCACCGCCGAGCTCGTCAAGATCAGCGCGAACGCGTTCCTCGCCACGAAGATCTCGTTCATCAACTCGATGGCCGAGATCGCCGAGGTCGCCGGTGCCGACGTCACGGCGCTCGCCGACGCGATCGGCCACGACGCCCGCATCGGCCGGAAGTTCCTGAACGCCGGCCTCGGCTTCGGTGGCGGCTGCCTGCCGAAGGACATCCGTGCGTTCCAGGCGCGGGCGAACGAGCTGGGCGTCGGGGAGTCCCTTGCGTTCCTGGCCGACGTCGACGCCACGAACCTGCGCCGTCGCGCCCACGTCGTCGAACTGGCGCAGGAGCTGCTCGGCGGGGTCGTCAGCGGCAAGCGCGTCGCGGTGCTCGGCCTGGCATTCAAGCCGAACTCCGACGACGTGCGCGACTCGCCGGCCCTCGACATCGCAGCCCGCCTGCAGGAACTCGGCGCCGTCGTCTCGGCGTACGACCCCGAGGCCGTCGTCACCGCGCGCCGCGTCCACCCCGAGCTCGACTACGTCGAGAGCGCGGCCGAGGCGCTGGGCGGGGCGGAGCTCGTGCTCGTGCTCACCGAGTGGACCGAGTTCCGCGAGCTCGACGCGACCGCCGCTGCCGCACTCGTGGCGTCGCCCGTCGTCATCGACGGCCGCAACTGCCTCGATCGTGACGCGTGGACCGCCGCCGGCTTCACGTACCGCGGCATGGGGCGCTAGCGCGACCGACAGGAGGCCCGGTGCCGGTCCGTGGGACCGGCACCGGGCCTCCGGTGTGTTCGCCGCGTCGTCAGCCGATGGCCGCGCGCAGCACCGCCCGGTAGCGCTCGCCGATCCGTTCGGTGGAGAACTCCGCTGCCGAGACGACGGCCTGCTCCTGGTAGCGCGAGCGCGCTGCGTCGTCGGTGAGCACGCGCTGCAGTGCTGCGCGGAGCGCCGGGACGTCGCCCGGTGGCACGAGCACGCCGGAGACGTCGTCCTGCACGACGTCACGGATGCCCGGCAGGTCGCTCGCCACGATCGCGGCCCCGACCGCCGCGGCCTCGAGCAGGGTGACCGGCAGCCCTTCCTGGTCGCCGTTCGCCGCGGGGATCGACGGCACCGCGACGACGGTGGCCGACGCGAGGGTCTCGAGCACCTCGGTGCGGCCCCGCTGGCCCAGGAACGTCACCGGCAGCCCCGCCGCCTGCTGCTCGAGCTGGGCGCGGTACGGGCCGTCGCCGACCACGGTGAGCCGCCAGGGCACGTCGTCGCCCAGGCCGCGGAGTGCCTCGATCAGGTTGCCGAAGCCCTTCTTCTCGACCAGACGACCGACCGCGACCACGTGGTGCTCCTGCGGCGCGACGCGGGCACGGGTGTCGCGGGCCGGGCCGAGGTCGACACCCATCGGGATCACGGTCGAGCGCGACTCGGGGACGCCCCACTCGGTCAGGCGCTCGCGCATCTCGGAGTTCACGGTGGTGACGTGCGCCGACCGTCCGAAGATCCAGCGCTTGAGCCGGACCAGGGGAGCCGCACGGAGCGCGTAGATGTCCCCGCCGTGGGTCGTGACGACGACGGGCACACCCGGGGCGGCCAGGGTCGCGACGAGGGCCTGCGGGATGGCCCAGTGCGCATGGATGACGTCGGGCTTCGCGGAGCGCACCACGCGCCGCACGGCCAGGTACTGCGCGAGCACCAGCGCGGGCACCTGCACGATGCGGGAGCGCCGCTCCTTGAGGTTGTCGAGGATCGCGCCGTCGGCCAGGTCCTCGAAGCGACGCGGGAAGTACGGGTAGCGGCGCACCGCGACCTCGCCGATGCGCTCCTTCGCGGCACCGCCCGGCACGCGGGGGGTGAGCACGAGGGTGTCGAACTCGGTGGCCTCCTGGTGGGCGAGGTCGAGCACGAAGGCCGGAACGCCGTCGTCCGGACGGGCCGGGAACGTCGAGCCCAGGACGAGCAGGCGGGGGCGGTCCTGGCGGGAGCGGGCGGAGCGAGTGGTGCGGGACATCGTGCCTTTCCGGGGCTGGCGGGGGACGGTCCGGTAGGCTCTCACCCCGTGCGCGTACTGATCCACAATAGCGATTCGCCCCACAACCGCGGGGACCGGGCGATCCTCGCCGGCAACGTCGAGCTCGTCCGTCGTCGGTGGCCGGACGCCGAGATCGTGTCCCTGTCCCAGTACCCCGAGCGGGACGCCGCGTGGTTCGGGATCCGGTTCCTGCCGATCTCCCCGTACAGCACCGGCATCGGCGACCTGTTCGCCCTGCTCCGTGCCGCTCGCGGCGCCGACGTGGTGCTCTGGGGTGGCGGCGAGATCCTGAAGGACTACACGAACAAGCTCGGCCTCGTGTACTGGTTCGGCAAGATGCTGCTCGTCCGTGCGGTCAACAAGAACCTCGTCGGGGCGTTCCAGGGCATCGGCCCGACCACCGCCGGGGTCAGCAAGCGCCTGATCCGCGCCACCGTCGACCTGTGCAGCGCCTTCGCCGTCCGCGACGACGAGTCCCGCGAGAAGCTCCTGTCCTGGGGCGTGAAGACGCCGATCGTCTCGTCCTTCGACCCCGCGGTCGTCGGGACGGTCACCCCGCCCGACGCGGACGTGCTCGAGCGGCTCGAGCGCACCACCGGACTCACGGCGGAGCAGCTCGACGGCTCGATCGGCTTCGGCGTCCGTCGCTGGTTCCACTACAAGCGCAGCGGCTGGATCCCGTTCCGGTTCCTGCCGAAGCGCTTCCGCCAGACCGGTGTCGACAGCGACAAGCTCGTGACCTACCGGCAGGCCGTCGCCGACCTCGCCGACCGTGTGGTCGACCGCTGGGACGCCGACGTCGTGTTCTACCCGATGCACATGGAGGCGTCCGAGGGTGACGCCGCCTTCGCCCGCGAGGTCATCGCGCTGATGCGGCACGCCGACCGCACCCACGTGGTCGAGGCCGACGAGTTCTCGCCGTCCGAGTACGCCGGGCTGATGTCGCGCAGCCGTCTGTTCCTGGCGAGCCGCCTGCACTCGGCGATCGTCGCGACCATCGCCGGGGTCCCCGCCGCGGTGCTCTACTACGTCGACAAGGGCCGGCTGTTCTTCGAGCAGATGGGCCAGCAGGCCTACTCGAAGCCGATCGAGGCGGCACTCGAGCCCACGTTCGTCGACGACGTCACGGCGCAGCTCGAGGCGCTCGACGCGGACCGCGACGCGGTCCGCGAGCAGCTCGCGCAGGGCGTAGCCCGCATGGCGACCGCCCTCGACGCCGACTTCGCCGAGGCGACGCGCGACGTCCGCTGACACTGCGCGCTGACACGGCGGGTGCGAACGCGCGCCCGTGACGGACAGGAGGCCCGTGGCGACACCGCCACGGGCCTCCTGTCCGTTCGTGGTGGCCGAGCGCCGGGGGCGCGCGCCCCTAGGCTGACGACATGACCGAGCGTCGATCCCTCACCGTCGCCGGCGGCGTCACCGCCGCCATCGGCGGAGCCGTCTCCGCAACCGGGGCGCTGATCCTCACCGTGTACGCCGCGACCGGCGGGAGCTTCCCGTTCGGTGCGGCGTTCCTCGTCTTCGCGGGTGGGCCGTTCCTGCTCGTCGGCGCGGTGCTGTTCGCCGTCGGCTGGTGGCAGGGCCGTCGATCGCAGCGACGTCCCTGACCGGCGTCAGCTCGTCCGGGACGCGAAGCGCTTCAGGTACGTGATGTCGTTGCGGTAGACGTCCTGGTCGCCGGGGAGCGTGCCGCTGGCCGCCCACTGCCAGAAGGTCCACTTCGACCAGCTGCGTCCGAGGGTGCCGGGGGTGGTGAAGTTCTTCACCGGGTAGATCGCGACGAACAGCGGGTTCTTCGAGAACTGGTTGCTGTTGTTCGTGCAGCGCTTCCACCAGTCGGTCGTGGTGTAGATCGCGGGGTACCGACCCGTCTTGGCGACGACGGTCCGGTTGAAGTCCTTGATCCAGGTGCGCATCGCGCCCCACGACTTGCCGTAGCAGGTGCCCTGGGCGGCGCTGCCGTACTCGATGTCGAGCAGCGGCGGCAGGGTCTTGCCGTCCTTGCTCCACTGGCCGCCGTGGGCGAAGAAGTAGTTCGCGGTCGCCGCGCCGCTCGCCTGGCTCGGCTGGGCGTAGACGTAGCCGCCGCGGTACAGGTTGCGCTGCTTGGCGGTGGCGTACTGCTGCTTGTAGGTGGAGCTGACGTACGAGGTGCCCTCGGTCGCCTTCACGTACACGAACCGGGCGCCGTTGCGGTAGGCCTGCAGGAAGTTGACGCTCGGCTGCCACGCGCTGATGTCGAAGCCCTGCACCCGGCCGGGGGGTGGCCCGCCGGCGGTGGCGGCAGCGGCCGACGAGCTGAGGGACTGTGCGCTCACGCCGCCGCCCGAGGTCGCGTCGGGGGAGGTCGTCACGTGGGTCTCACCGGCGTGGGCGGCGATGCCGGCACCCATGGTGTGGTTGCCGGTGCGGTCCATCTCGGCGATGGAGAGCTGCTGACCGGTGTCGGTGCCGGCGGGGTCGTTGGCGGTCGCGCCGACCGCCGGGCCACTGCCGAAGGTGATGACCCCGGCGACGGCGGCAGCGGTGCCGAGCCCGAGGATCCTGCTGATGGGTGCGCGCATGTGGTCTCGTCTTCCCTGTCGAGATGCCGTGGGCCTGATCTCCCACGCCGCGGTCCGAGCGATGCTACCCGGACTCGGCGACACCTGTCCGTGAGACGCACCCGTGCGGCGTCCGCTGCGGTGTCCGCTGTCGGGGCTAGCGGGCGGTGCGGGTGCCCTCGTCGTCCGTCTCGACCTCGGGCAGGCGCCCGCGCGAGGAGACCTCGCGGGTGGCGTGCTTCTGCCGGCGGTTCAGGAAGTTGCGCTCCACGAGCCACCACATCCCGACGCAGATCGCCAGGGTGATCGGGATCACCACGAAGACCATCATCAGGAACTGCCACTTCGGGTACAGGCCCATCGGCAGGAGCAGCAGGTTGCCGAGTCCGAGCAACGGGCTGTGGAAGAGGTAGATCGTGTAGGACACGAGGCCGGCGAGCACGAACGGCTTCCACGCGAAGAAGCGTGCGAGCCAGGTGTGCTCCCCGGTGACCGCCTTGCGGCCCATCCAGGTCAGCAGGATGCCGGCGAAGATGCCGAGGACGACCTCGGACGGCCAGGTCTGGTGCTGCCAGTAGTCGCGGTTGCGGAAGAAGACGAGGAGCATGCCGACGAACATCGCGGCCACGAACACGCCGCTCTGCCACCGCGGACCGCCGAGCTTCGAGGCGTTCAGCTTGCCGGTCAGGTGCTCGTCACGGGCCTTGACGGTGAGCTCGGCGGCGAGCATGCCGACCGCGAAGAGGCCGACGAACCACGGGTGCATCCACGAGTAGCGGCTCTCGGCGCCCATCCACATGCCGATGAGGACGAGCGAGGACGCGGTCGCCCACCCGCCGAAGACCTTCCAGAGCGGCAGGATCAGCAGCGGCATGAGGAAGTAGATCTGCCACTCGACGGCGACCGTCCACATCGGGCCGTTGATCTTGCCGATGTACTGCGGGAAGAAGTCGTGCACCAGGAAGAAGTGCGTGAGGAACGTGCCCCAGCCCATCGGCAGCTTCGTGTCCCACTGGGTGCCGCCGGGCTGCCCCATCACCGGGACGAACAGGATGATGAGCGCGAAGACGACGAGCGACGCCCAGTACGGCGGGATGATCCGTCGGGCGCGGCGCCAGATGAACTTCCAGAAGCCACCGGGCAACCGGTAGCGGTCGAACCGGGTGACCACGGGCAGCATCAGGACGTAGCCGGACAGGACGATGAACAGCGGGACGCCGAGGTAGCCCCACCCGATGAACGGTCGGAGCCACGGCAGTTCGGTGGGCCCGGTGCCGGTCGTCCCGGTGAAGAGGTACGCGTGGTAGAACACCACGGCCAGGGCGGCGAGACCGCGGAGCCCGTCCAGGTACGGGAACTCGAGCCGGCCCCCTGCGCGGGGAGCGGCCGCCGTCGGTTCGGCTGCGGATTCGGCTGCGCGGGTTTCGGTGGCCAACGAACGTCCTCGAGGTGGTCGGAGCGGGGTCCCCGGCAGTCTCCCACACGCCGAGCGGGGCCCGCGATCCGCCTCGGTGCGGTCCGGCAAGCGAACGGATGTCATGATGAAGCACGTGACCGTGACGACGACCGCAGCACCGCAGAGCACCCACGAGCCCGCACGACGGCGTTCGGGGGCGGGTGCGCGACGGTACCGGCACGTCGTCGCACCCCTGATCCTGGGCGTCCTCGTGGTGATCGGGGTCGCCCTGAGCGCCGCCGTGGCGTACCACAACCGCCTCGGCGTGACGAACGTCGACGGCATCTCCTACATGGGCATCGCGCGCGAGTACGCGAACGGCTGGCTGCCCGACGCGATCAACGCGTACTGGTCGCCGCTGGTCTCGTGGATGATGGCGCCGTTCATCGCCCTCGGGCTCGGCATGCAGACGGCCTTCGCGATCGTGAACTGCTTCGCCGTGGCCGTCGTGCTCGGCATCGGCGGGTGGCTGGTCTGGTCGCAGAACCACCGCATCGTCCCCGCCGTGCTCTTCATGGTCACCGCGATCCCCGCCCTGATGAGCGCCGTGTCGGTGCAGACCCCGGACCTGCTCGTCGTCGCGTGGATCGTCGGGTTCCTCTGGGCGCTCCGCTGGGCCGACCAGGCGCTGCACGGCTCGACGCGTGCGCGGGTCGCCTCCGGCGCGGTGCTCGGCGTCGTGGCCGCGCTCGGGTACTTCACCAAGCTCTTCCTGCTGCCCGTGGCCGTCGGTGCCGTGATCCTCTGGCTGCTGCTGCGCGTCTGGTCCGCCCGTCGCCGCCGTGAGCCCGTCCGGCACTGGTGGACAGCCCCGGTCGCCACGATCGTCGTGTTCGCCGTCGTCATCGCCCCGTGGGTCGGCGCACTGACCCTCAAGTACGGCACGGTGACGCTCGGGTCGTCGCTGTCGGTCAACATCGGTTCGAAGTTCGACGACGGCGGCCGCGCGACGGACTGGCCGTTCCTGCCGGTCCCGCCCAACGACCACGCCTTCTCGCCCAACGAGGACTTCACCCCGTCGGTCTACAAGCAGGGCCCGATGGACAACCCGGACCCCGCCGTGGTGCCCCCGCCCACGCAGTCCACCACCGAGGACACCGCGCCGAAGGTGACGAAGGAGTCCGGCATCGCGGCCCGTGCCGGGTACTACCTGCACGAGCGCATGCTCGCCCTCCCGTACTACCTGCAGAAGATCAGCACCTTCGCCCCGTTCGCGGCGCCGATCGCCCTGCTCTTCGCGGCGGCACTCGTCATCGGCGTGGTGCGGTTCCGCCGCTACGCGTTCACCTGCATCGTCGCGGCGACGACCCTGGTCTACTTCGTCGGCTACGGCATGATCACGTCGTCGTCGAGCGGCGGCGGCAACGCCCGGTACTACTGGCCGCTGTTCTACCTGACGGCGATGATCGGCGCGCTCATGCTGCCGGCCGTCTGGCGGCTGGTGCGCCGTCGGGGCGTGGTCCGGACGATCGTGGCGTGCGTCGCGATCGCCGTCGTGCCGATCGCCTCGTACACGCAGAACTGGTTCGGGTCCCCGGCACCGTTCTACCCGTCGGTCAACCGCACCGAGGCGCTGCGCGTGTTCGGGCCGACGGACGTGCCGGAGATCGTCCGGCTCGCCGACCAGATCCGGGCGAGCGGCGCGCTGCCCGAGGACGCCACCGTCATCGGCTCGAACTACCGCTCGCTCTCCTCGCTCGCGTTCCTGACCGACACGCGTGTGTACGGTCGCTCAGGTCAGGGCTACACGTACCACTCGGACGCGATGCGCAACCTGTTCATCGACGAGGGCGTGCAGTACTTCGTGCAGTTCGACCCGGCGACCGCCCCGGCCCGCGACTACTCGGTGGCCGGCAAGCTGGTCGGCACGTACAACGCGACGATCTCGTGCAGCGCCGACCGCTCCACCGACCCGGAGATCCCCTGCCGCGTGCAGATCGTCAAGCTCGCCCGGTGACGCTCGATCGTTGACGTCCCCGGTACCCGCTCCCTGCGGCAGCACCGCAGGGAGCGGCCCGACCCAGCGTCTACCATGACCTGAGCCCGTGACCTGAGCAGGAGACCCGTTTGTCCGCAAGCACCAGCGACACCCCCGCGCCCGAGGGGAAGCGTCCGTCGAAGCGACGACGGTTCCTCGGCAAGGCGATCCCCATCGCCTTCTACGTCCTGCTCGCGGTGTTCCTCGTGCTGTACGTCCGGAGCGTCGACTGGGGACAGCTCGCCGGGCTCGACTGGCAGTGGTCGTGGGTGATCCTCGCGACGGTGATCAGCCTCGGCTTCCGGTACTGGGGCGTCGGCATCTGGTTCTACCTGCTGCGACGGCTCGGCGCGACCGGGCTCAAGGGCAGCGGCGTCACCCTGACCTACGTGTACGCGAAGTCCTGGATGGGCCGCTACATCCCCGGTGCCGCGACCTGGATCATCGGCAAGGTCTACTTCGCCTCGAAGCACGGCGTCTCGAAGGCCCGCCTCGGCGTGAGCGGGCTGCTCGAGGGCGCCCTGCAGATCGCCGCCACCCTGGCCCTGGCGCTCGTGCTGCTGCTCATCGACCCGCGGACGCACAACCTCGACCCGTGGCTGATCGTCCTGATGATCGCGGCGTTCGTGGGCTGCGTCGTCTGCCTGATCCCGCGCGTGTTCGTGTTCCTGATCGGGATCGCGCTGAAGATCCTGCGTCGCAAGCCGCTCGAGGCTGACGTCCGTCCGAACCTCGGCACCGTCCTCGGCGGAGCCGGGCTCTACGTCGCCGGCGCGGTGCTGTCCGGCACGGCGTACTACTTCATCACCCTCGGCGTGTACCCGTCGCTGAAGCTCACCGACGCGGCCTTCGTGATCGGTGCCGCGAGCATGGCCTCGGCGATCAGCATGCTGGCCGTCTTCGCCCCCGGCGGGCTCGGCGTCCGCGAGGGCGTGCAGGCCCTCCTGCTCGCGCTCGTCATGCCGGCGCCCATCGCACTGGTCGTGGTCGTCGTCACCCGTGTCTGGAGCCTCGCGGTCGACGGACTCTTCCTGCTCTGCGCTGCGGCCCCCACGTGGTTCCGGCGCAACCGCCCGACCGACGACCCCTCCGCGGTCGAGGGCGGCGTCCCCGCCGCCTGACGCGCGTCGCGCGCGGCGTTTCGTGAGCAGCAATGGTCGGGTCCGGATGACGGACCCGACCATTCCTGCTCACGGAGTGGGGCACCGGTCGCGCGTGATGACGGCCGGGAGGCCCGTGCCGGCTGGCACCGGGCCTCCCGTCCGTCTGGTGGGTGCGCCCACCGCACGCCGAGCGCCGTCCGCCGAGGGGTCACGAAGTGTCGCCTGCGGCCTCGCCTGCCGACAGTTCGCGACCCCTCGGCTCCGCGCCTGCGGCACGTCGTGCCACCGCGGCGCTCCGCAGCCGGGCGTGTCAGCGGACGGGAACCGTCGTCGGCAGGGCGCGACGGTCGGCGCGCGCGACCTGCACGACCGACGCGACGAGCCCCACCGCGACCAGGGCCACGACGACGACGAGCACCGCGGGCGGCACCGGCCCGATCTCGGAGTACCGCAGCAGCCCGCGGCCCGTCACCGGGAACAGCGCCGCGTTCCAGAACCAGGCCGACGCCACCGCGAAGCCGTACACGCCCACCGCGGGCAGCACGACGGCCAGCGCGACCGCGGCCCAGGATCGTGCCCGGCCGGCCGGCACCAGTCGTCGCCACGCGAGCGCGCTCAGCACGATCAGGCAGACGATCGCGGGGAAGTAGTACCGGCCCTGGGTGGCGGCGACCTCGGTGGTGGTGAGGTACGAGTGCGCGCTCGTGCGGTTCTGGATGCCGATCAGGAGCGCCGGGAACACCGCGAGGCACAGGGCCACCCGCAGGTCCTGGCCCCGGCGGAACGCCCAGCCGACCAGCACCACGAGGGCGACGAGGGTCAGGACGGCGGTGAGCAGGTCGCCGATGGTCACCTGGGCGCGACCGCCGAAGCTGCCCCAGAACGTGCGCGACAGGGTGCCCCAGCTGACGTCGAGGAAGTGTCCGAGCGTGGGGCTCTCGCCCGGCGGGAAGTCCTTCGGGGGCCGCATGGCCGTGTAGCCGTTCGGCTGGATCCGGCCGTACGACACGAGGTTGTGCAGCCACCACCAGGCACCGATGCCGCCGGAGACCGCCATCGTGACGACCGTGCGGACGATCCGTTGCCGCAGGGAGAGCACCCCGGCGCCGGCGAACAGCACCACCACCGCGACGAACGGCACCGCCGGCAACCCGGTGCCCTTGATCCAGACCAGGGCCCCGAGGACCACCGCCAGTGCGATCGTGGTGCGCCAGCGGGTTTCGCCGGTGAGCAGACGGGTGGCGAGCCAGACGACGATCCCGGCGACGAGCAGCACCGGGGCGTCGTTCGAGAACGACGAGCCGATGGACGCGAGTTCGGGCGTCGCGAACACGGCGAGGGCCCCGATCAACGCGGCGCGGGGGCTGCGGGTCACCCGGCGCACCGACGCCCAGGCGAGCAGGGGGAGCGCGGTGACGGCCAGCACGTCGGCCAGGCGGAGGGCGACGAACGCGTGGTCCCAGCGGAGCTCGCCGAAGTCGACGGCCCGGAGCACGGCGGCTCCGGCCAGGTACGCGGTCGGCGGGTGCTGGGTCATCTGGTTGACCGTCGCCGAGGGTCCTGGTGCGTTCTGCAGCAGCTCGCTCACCGTCGACCACTCGTCGGACGGCTTCGTCGCCTGTTCGACCTTGGCGGCCTGCACGGCGTTGGTGACGTGCAGCTCGCCGGGGGCCGCCCACGCGTCTCCGAGGGCGACGTGCACGGCGGCGTCGATGTGCGCGGTCTCGTCGGGGGCCTCGAACACCGGGACGAGCAACGCCCACGCCACCAGCCAGAGCCCGAAGGTCGCCGTGATCACCGCGATCGCGACACGTTCCCAGCGCGCGGTGCGGGGTGGGGCGGGGGTGGTGGTCGTCTCGGCCGTCACCCCACCGATCCTAGGTCAGACGTCGTGGGGGACCCGCGGGCCGTCGGACACCGACTCGTCCGCGGCGGCCGACTGCGTGGCCGTGCGCTCGGGGTGGTAGACCCAGACCTTGTAGAGCCAGAACCGGAAGACCGTGCCGAGCACGAGCCCGATGATGTTCGCGACGTTGTCGGCGAGCACCGAGGTGAGCCCCATCGCGTAGTGGGACACCCCGAGGCAGGCGAGTGCGATGACCATGCCGCCGAGCGACACGACGACGAACTCGATGCCCTCGCGGGTGGCCACGGCGCGACGCTGCTCGCGGAACGTCCAGTACCGGTTGCCCATCCAGTTCACGAAGATCGCCACGACGGTGGAGATGACCTTCGCCCAGAACGGCCCCGAGTGGACGTCCTCGGGGTTCAGGACGGTGATGCGCAGCACGTTGAACACCGTGGTGTCCACGACGAAGCCGACGGCACCGACGACGCCGAAGCGTGCCAGCTGGGCGATGAGGCGCCGCACGAGCCCTCCAGGATCCGTAGAGTTGTGACCGGTCGTGCAGAGCGCGACCCGAACAGCGATTGTAGACAACGCGTTCCCACCGCACGGTGGGAGCGCCGGAAGGATCACACAGCATGGCGTTGCGCGTCGGGGTCATCGGTGGGGGACAGCTGGCACGGATGATGGTGCCGGCCGCGGTCGAACTGGGGATCGACATCCGGGTGCTCGCCGAGGGGCCGGGCATGTCCGCCGCGATCGCCGCCACCGCCGAGGGCGACTACCACGACGCCGCCACGGTGCTCGAGTTCGCCCGACAGGTCGACGTCGTGACCTTCGACCACGAGCACGTGCCGCAGGACGTCCTGCGCAGCCTGGTCGACGCGGGCGTGTCGGTCCACCCCGGACCGGACGCGCTGGCCGTCGCCCAGGACAAGATCACCATGCGTCGCCGGCTGAGCGAACTCGGACTGCCGGTGCCCGACTGGGCCGCCGTGCAGGGACCCGACGACCTCCGAGCGTTCCTGGCGGACCACGGTGGCCGTGCCGTCGTCAAGACGCCGCGGGGCGGGTACGACGGCAAGGGCGTCCGGGTCGTCTCCGACGCGTCCGACGTCGACGACTGGTTCATCGCCGTGGCCGAGGCCGGCGGCGACCAGGCCCTCCTGGTCGAGGAGCTCGTCCCCTTCACCCGCGAGCTCGCGCAGTCCGTGGCACGCCGTCCCTCCGGGCAGGTCGTCGCCTGGCCGCTCGTCGAGACCGTGCAGCGCGACGGGGTCTGCGCCGAGGTCATCGCACCGGCGCCGGACAGCGCCGGCCGGATCGCCGACCTGACCGAGTCGATCGCCGTCCGCATCGCGGAGGAACTCGGTGTGACCGGCGTGCTGGCGGTCGAGCTGTTCCAGACCGACGACGAGCGCATCCTCATCAACGAACTCGCGATGCGTCCGCACAACACCGGGCACTGGACCATCGACGGCGCCACCACGAGCCAGTTCGAACAGCACCTGCGCGCCGTCCTCGACCTGCCGCTCGGAGCAACCGGCTCGTTCGCCCCCGCGTCCGTCATGGTCAACGTGCTCGGCGGACCCGCGGACGGCGACCTCGCCGCCCGGTACCCCGCAGCGCTCGAGGCCTTCCCCGAGGCGAAGTACCACTTCTACGGCAAGGCGCCCCGGCCCGGCCGGAAGATCGGGCACGTCACGGTGCTCGGCGACGACGTCGACGACGTCGTCTACCGCGCCCGCGCGGCCGCGGCGCACTTCGACGACTGAGACGGTGTCCGCGACACCGGGTGGCGTCCTCGACGTGACCGGATGACGGACGGGAGGCCCGTGGCGACGCCGCCACGGGCCTCCCGTCCGCCACGGGTGCGGGACACACTTGTCGGCCGCTCTGCGGACACCCCCTCGGGTGGCACCCGGTCGGGAGGCTGGCGGGGGCCGGGAGCGCGTGTTCCCCTGGAACGGTCCGTGCCCACCGTCCAGGGAGTCCCCATGCGCCGCCGTCCGCGCCGTGCCGCCGTCTGCGGCGCAGCCATCGCCCTCGTCGCAGCCGTCGCCGGCCTGCTGCCGACCGCGACCGCGTCCGCGGCGACCTCGGCCTCGACCATCCGCTCGGCGACGTCCGCGTCGCTCTACGGCGCCGGGCCGTACCGATCGCCGACGAGCGAGGCCGCGAAGGCGCAGGCCGCCCTGGCCGCCACCGACCCGGCCGGGGCCGCTGCGGCGAAGACCATCGCCGGGTACCCCGTCGCGACCTGGCTCGGCGACTGGAGCCAGGGGACGCAGCTGACCAAGACCATCAGCACCGCCCTCGCCGGTGCCGAACAGTCCGGCACCACCCCCGTGTTCGTGCTCTACGCGATCCCCGACCGTGACTGCGGCGGATACTCCGCCGGTGGCTTCGACGAGGGGTCCTACGACGCCTGGGTCGACCAGGTCACCGCGGCGCTGTCGGGACACCGCGCAGCCGTCATCGTCGAACCGGACTCGCTCGCGATGCTCAGCAACGCCAAGTGCAGCACCGCGCTCGACGAGCAGCGCTACCGGATCCTCTCCCGCACCGTCGCCGGGCTGACCGCCGCCGGGGTCCCCGCCTACCTGGACGCGGGCAACTCGAACTGGGTGCAGCCCGCGCTGATGGCGTCGCGGCTGAACAGCGCGGGCGTGCAGCAGGCCCGCGGGTTCTTCACCAACGTCGCGAACTACTACCCGACCGCGCAGGAGCAGGCGTACGCGCAGAAGGTGTCCGCCGCCACCGGGGGCTCGCACTACGTCATCGACACCTCACGCAACGGGCAGGGCTGGCGCGGCAACTGGTGCAACGGACCGGGTGCCGGGCTCGGCACCTCGCCCCGGGTGGTGTCCGACGGCACGGCGCTCGACGCCCTGCTGTGGGTCAAGACCCCCGGCGCGAGCGACGGCACCTGCAACGGGGCCCCGGCCGCCGGCAAGTGGTTCTCGACCTACGCACAGGCCCTCGTCGCGAACGCACGCCTGGGTGTGCCCGCCGCCGACCTGACCCCCCGCGGGACGCTCGAGGCCGTCGCCGGCACCGGCGGCGGCGTCCGCGTGTCCGGGTGGGCCTACGACGAGGACGACCCCACGCAGCCCGTGCGGGTCCGGGCCACCGTCGACGGTGTCCCCGCAGGCGTCACCACCGCCGGGCTCGACCGGCCGGACGTCGACGCACGCTCCGGCGTCGGCGCGACCCACGGCTTCGACGTCGTGGTACCCACCGCGGCCGGCGCTCGCCGCGTCTGCGTCACCGCGGTGAACATCGGCGCGGGGTCGGACACCCCGCTCGGTTGCTCGACCGTCCGCGCCTACCGGCACGACCCGTACGCCGAACTGGAGTCCGCGAAGGCCGTGACCCGGGGCATCGCGGTGCGCGGCTGGGCGTTCGACGGCGACGCGGTGGCCTCGGCGAGCCGGGTGGCGATCACCGTCGACGGCAAGCGGGTGACGTCGCTGGACGCCGGTCGGAAGCGCGCCGACGTGGACGCGACCTGGGGCTCCGGTGGGTCGCACGGCTTCGCGGGCACCGTCCGGGCGGCGGTCGGCAAGCACACCGTCTGCGCGATCGTCCACAACACCGGCAGCGGCGCGGACCGCAGGGCGTCGCCGTGCCGGACGGTGACGGTGCGCTGAGGGGGCGTTCGCCGTGCGGCGTCCGCCGTGCGGCGTTCGCCGTGCGGCGTCCGCCGTGTGGCGTTCGCCGTGCGGTGCGAGGTGCCAGGTGCGAGAGGATGGGCGCATGCCGCGTGATCTCGTCCGCCGGGCCGCCGGACGCCTGCGCCGCGCCGTCGCAGGTGCCCCGCCACAGCCGGCGCCCCTGCCCGTCCTCGGGTACGTCGTCGCGGGCGGTGGCGGCGCCCACCCGGCCTCGGCACACGTCCGTGTCGTCCGCCGCACCGAGCACCTGGCTGCGAGCGGCACCGCCGAGGTACGCCAGGTGGACCCGGCGGCGTTCGTCGACGGCTCCGACCAGGCGCCCTACGCCGCACTCCTGGTGCAGCGGGACATCCTTCCCCGTGCCGACGTGCAGCCCTTCCTGGCAGCAGCCGCCTCCCGGGGCATCCGCGTCGTGGCCGAGGTCGACGACGACTTCTTCACCGAGTCCGGACGCGCCCGCTTGGCCCGCGCCGAGTACGACCCCGACCGGCTCGCCTCGATCGACGCCCTGGTGCGCGGTGCCGACACCGTCGTCGTGAGCACGCCCGAACTCGCCGACGTGGTCCGTCCGGTGGCGCGGGACGTCGTCGTCGTGCCGAACGCCCTCGACCCGACGATCTGGACTGCCGGCCCCACCGCGGACGACGACGAGCGGCCCGCGGGGGAGCACCGGGTGCTGTACATGGGCACGCTCACCCACGCCGCCGACCTCGAGCTCCTGCGTGACGTCTTCGCCGACCTCACCACCGCCGACGGCACCCCGATCCGGCTCGAGGTCATCGGGGTGACCGACGAGGGCGGTGCCGACTGGTTCCGCCGGGTCGAGGTGCCCGACGGGCACTACCCGGCGTTCTCCCGATGGCTCGTGGCGCACCGGGAGCGCTGGCGGGCGGGCGTCGCACCGCTCCGTGACGAGGAGTTCAACCGCGCGAAGAGCGACCTGAAGTTCCTCGAGTACACCGCGCTCGGGCTGCCCGCCGTGGTGTCCGACCGTCCCTCCTACGCCGTCGCACGGGCCCACGGGGCCGTGGCCGTGCCGGACGACGTCCATGCGTGGCGGGACGCCGTCCGGACCGCCGTCGACCGTGGCCGGACGGACGAGGCGGCGGCCCGCTGGGTCGCCGACGACCGCACGATCGGCCGTGACGGCGACACCTGGCGACGCGTGCTGCTCGGCTAGGCTCGTCGCGTGACCGACACCGCCGCACCCGCACAGCCGCTCGTCTCGATCATCATGGGGTCGGACTCCGACTGGCCGACCATGCGTGCCGCGGCGGACACCCTGACCGAACTCGGGATCCCGTTCGAGGCGGACGTCGTGTCGGCGCACCGCACCCCGGACAAGATGACCCGCTTCGCCCGCGGCGCCGCCGACCGTGGCATCCGGGTCGTCATCGCCGGGGCCGGCGGAGCGGCACACCTGCCGGGCATGGTGGCCTCGATGACGACGCTCCCGGTGATCGGTGTCCCGGTGCAGCTCGCGCGTCTCGACGGCCTCGACTCGCTGCTCTCCATCGTGCAGATGCCGGCGGGGATCCCGGTCGCGACGATGGCGATCAACGGTGCCGCCAACGCCGGTCTGCTGGCCGCGCGCATCATCGGTTCCTCGGAGCCGGCCGTCGCCGCTCGCCTGACCGAGTACGCCGACGGGCTCGAGCGCCTGGTCGAGGAGAAGGCGGCGCGCCTCCGCGACTCGCTCTGAGGCCGCCGCTGCGGGGTCCGAGCCGCGCTACGGTAGCGAGATGCGCCGCGCCGTCCCCGTCCTCGTCCTCTCCGCGGTCGCCGTGGTCGCCGCGGTGGTCTGCGTGGTCGCTGCGGGCGCGGCCGGTCCGGTGAACCCCGTGGCGGGGTGGTTCCGCGGCGCGGGCCCGGACGTCGTGGCGACGAAGTCGCAGTTCGACTCGTGGTTCGCGGCGCTCCACGTCGCCGAGGCCGCAGCGGTCGTCGCCGTCCTCGCCGTGGTGGCCGCCGTCGTGGTCGCCGTGGTCGCTCGACGCCGTCGCGCACGGCCCTGACCCCACCACCCGACGTCGGCGCTCGGCTGATCCGACCGATGCCGACGCCACGCCACGCGCACTGACCAGGACTTCTTGCCCGACGGCTGATCCTCGCGCAAGCCCCGTGTACTGGGGGTGCGCTGAAGTGTCAACCCCCAGGCGCAGATTGTGGACAGCAACTACCGTGAACGCCGGGTAGCCGAGATCCGGCCGCCCGGCACCCACGGGAACGGGTGCGAACAGTCACGTCAGGGAGTGACCGACCTCATGCAGAAGCGCACCACCAGGAGGGCCGCACTCGCCGTCGTGCTCCTCGGAGCAGCACTCGTCGCCGGACCGCTCGGTCAGGGGACCGCAGCGACCGCCAGCTCGGCACCGCTCGGCGACGTCGGGAACTTCAAGCAGACCTTCCGCGAGCAGTTCAGCACCGCGGCCAGTGCGAAGGGCGCCTTCGCCAAGAAGTACGCCAACTCGTGGCAGCCGTACCCGGACGGGACCGGCGGCATGTACTACTCGGGTTCGCAGATCAGCTCGCACAACGGGTACATGGACGTCAAGCTCGACGGCAAGCACGGCGCCGCCGGCACCTTCGGCACGCCGACGGGAGCCTGGGGCCACAAGGGCGGCAAGTTCATCGTCCGCGCCAAGGCCACGGGCGGTGCCGGCAACGGCGCAGCATTCATGCTCTGGCCGTCGTCCGACCGCTGGGCCGACGGGGAGATCGACTACCCCGAGGCCAACTTCGACCAGCAGCCGATGCTGCACCACCACTCGATGATCGCGGGCCAGGAGGCCAACGCGACGAGCCTGAGCACCGGCGTCTCGTGGCGCTCGTGGCACACGTACTCGATCGAGTGGATCCCCGGGAAGTCCGTGCGGTACCGCCTCGACGGCAAGGTGATCAAGACGGTCACCACCCACGTGCCGAAGACCGCGCACCGCTACATGTTCCAGGTGGGCGACTGGGGCGACGCGGGGCACCTGTACATCGACTGGGTCAGCACCTACACGTACAAGGGCTGACGCGCTCCGGCCGTCAGAGGTCGGCGTGCAGCTGCCAGGTCTCCGCGGCGGAGTCGGACCAGTCGTACATGCGTGCACGGTCCGGCCCCGCCACGGCCAGCCGGCTGGACAGTTGCGGGTCGTTCACGACCTGGTAGACGGCCTGTGCGAGCCGTGCGGGGTAGGACTCCCGCGGTGACCGGGCGACGGTGACGCCGGCGTCCGACGCGACCTCCGCCACGGCGGGGTCGTCGGAGTGGATCACCGGGGTGCCGAAGCTCATCGCCTCGATCACGGGCAGGCCGAAGCCCTCGGCGAGGCTGGGGAACACGAACACCGTCGCACGGTCGTAGACCACCGCGAGGTCCGCGTCGTCGATGCGGCCGAGGACCTTCACCCGGTCGCGCGACAGTCCCGCGCGCTCCGCGGTGCCGTACACGTCGACGTCGCCCCAGCCGTCCGGGCCGGAGATGACCAGGGGCACGTCGCTGGGGGCATCCGGGTGGGCCATCGCCTCGATCAGGGACGCCAGGGCCTTGCGCGGCTCGAGCGTGCCGACCGCGAGCACGTAGCGGTCCGGCAGGCCGAGGCGCTCGGCGCGCAGGTCGGCGTCGACGGGCAGGCGGAGGCGTCCGCTCGGGGCACCGCCGATCACGCGGAGCCGGTCGTCGAACCGGTGGATCTCGTTCAGCGCCCCCGCCACGGCGTGGGTCGGCACCACGACGGCGTCGGCGTGCTTCCACGCCCGCTTCACCATCGCCTTGTGGAAGTGGACGCCGCGCGGCGTGAGGGTCTCGGGGTTGGTCCACGGCACCACGTCGTGCACGGTCACCACGGTCTGCCGGCCCGGGTCCTGGAAACGGTCGTGCTTGACCAGTGGTGCGAGCACGCTCGGCGCGTGCACCATGCCCTTCGCGATGCCGCCCACGAATCCGCCCTGCCAGGCGAGCGACAGCTCACGACGCGGCAGCGGCAGTCGCTGCAGGTCGGACAGTCCGGGCAGGAGCGTCCGCAGGTGCGCCATCTCGTCGGACCCGACGGCGGAGACCACACCCGCGACCTCGCAGCCGCTCGGCGCGTGCTCGACGAGGTGTCGCGCGAGCTCCTCGGCGTAGCGCCCGATGCCGCCCGGCACGGGCGCGACGATCTGGTCGACGATGACGTGGAGGGTGGTCATGGTGCTGTGCTCCTCGTCGTGGTTCGTGGACCCGTGGTCAGGGGGCCGAGGGCCGGCCCCGCGCTCGGCTGCCCGACACTACCAGGGTGGTCCCGGCGCCCCCTGGGCGCGGTCGGTGGTCGGACAGGAGGCGCGGGTCGGGTCCGCGGTGTGCGGAACCCGACCCGCGCCTCCCGGGCGAGAGCCGTGCCTACGCGGTCAGCGCACCCGCCGCGACCGCAGCGTGCAACGCGTCGCGCCAGTCGCGCATCGGCGCGAGTCCGGCACGCGACCAGCCGTCGTGGCCGAGCACGCTGTACGCCGGGCGCGGCGCCGGCCGGACGAAGGCGGCGCTGTCGGTGGGCAGCACGCGCTCCGGGTCGAGCCCGAGTTCGCGGTAGATGGCCTGCGTGAAGTCGAACCAGGAACCCTGGCCGGCGTTCGTGCCGTGGTAGATGCCCGCGGGGGCGTCCCCGTCGACGAGCTCGACGATCCGCGCGGCGAGGTCGCCCGTCCACGTCGGCTGGCCGACCTGGTCGGTGACGACGCTGACGGTGTCGTGCGACCCCGCGAGCCGGAGCATCGTCGCGGCGAAGTTCGGCCCGTGTGCGCCGTAGATCCACGCGGTGCGGACGACGTACGAGGTGTCCGGGGCGATCGCGCGCACGTACGCCTCGCCGGCGGCCTTGGTGCGGCCGTAGGCGTTGATCGGGTCGGTCGGGGCGTCCTCGGCGTACGGCGCGGTGCCGTTGCCGTCGAAGACGTAGTCGGTCGACACGGTGACGAGCTTCGCGCCGTGACGGACCGCGGCCTCGGCCAGGAGCTTCGGCCCCGTCGCGTTGACCGCGTGGGCGTCGTCCTCGTGGTCTTCCGCGTCGTCGACCTTCGTGTAGGCGGCCGAGTTGATCACGACGTCGTGCCCGGCGACGGCGGCGTCCACCGCGGCCGGGTCGGTGATGTCGAGGTCCGCCCGCGACAGCGCGGTGACGTCGCGGCCGGCGAGTGCGGCCTGGAGGTCCTGGCCGAGCATGCCGGCGGCGCCGGTGATGAGGTACCTGGTCACGGTGTGCCGGTTCAGCTCAGGGCCGCACGCTGCTTGAGCGGCTCCCACCAGGCGCGGTTGTCGCGGTACCACTGCACGACGTCGGCCAGGCCCTGCTCGAACGGCACGAGCGGCTCGTAGCCGAGCTCGGCCTGGATCTTGGAGATGTCGACCGAGTAGCGCAGGTCGTGGCCGAGACGGTCGGCGACGCGGTCGACGTACGACCAGTCCTTGCCGGTCGCGTCGAGCAGCAGCTGCGTGAGCTCCTTGTTGGTCAGCTCGGTGCCGCCGCCGATGTTGTAGATCTCACCGGCGCGGCCACGGGTCAGGACCATCGCGATGCCACGGGTGTGGTCGTCGACGTGCAGCCAGTCGCGGATGTTGTTGCCCTCGCCGTACAGCGGCACGTGCACGTCGTCGATGAGGTTGGTGACGAAGAGCGGGATGACCTTCTCGGGGAAGTGGTACGGCCCGTAGTTGTTCGAGCAGCGCGTGATCGAGAGGTTCAGCCCGTGCGTGCGGTGGTAGCTGCGGGCGAGCAGGTCGCTGCCGGCCTTCGACGCCGAGTACGGCGAGTTCGGCTCGAGCGGGCGCTCCTCGTCCCACGAGCCCTCGCTGATGGAGCCGTAGACCTCGTCGGTGGAGACGTGCACGAACCGCTCGGTGCCGTGGCGGAGCGCGGCGTCGAGCAGGCGCTGGGTGCCCACGACGTTGGTCTCGACGAAGATGCCGGAGTCGCGGACCGAGCGGTCGACGTGGGACTCGGCGGCGAAGTGCACGATGGCATCGACGGTCGGGACGACCTCGTCGAGCTTCGCGGCGTCGCGGATGTCGCCGTGCACGAAGGTGTAGCGGGGGGAGTCGGCGACCGGGGCGAGGTTCGCTTCGTTGCCGGAGTAGGTCAGTGCGTCGTAGACGACGACCTCGGCGCCCTCGAGGCCGGGGTACGCGTCCTCCAGCGTGCGGCGAACGAAGTTCGAGCCGATGAAGCCGGCTCCTCCGGTGACGAGGATCTTCACGAGTTCTCTTTCCTGACGGTCGGTTCGTGGGTCGGCGGCGATTCTAGCGGGCCGCTGGTGGGGTCGGCGGGCTCGGCGGCGTCGGCGGCGTCGGCGGGCTCGGCGGTGGTGGCGGGTGCTCCCGGCTCGGCGACGGTGCGCCACACCAGGACGACGGTCCCGACGGCGGCGGCCGTGAACACGATGGCGACCAGCAGGATCGCGAACGGCCCGGCGACCGCGCCGCCGGCCATCGCGGAGATCCCGCCGGGCGTGATGCGGAACTGCGTGTTCTCCCACCCGCCGCGGTAGGTCAGGCCGATGCCGTACGTGCCGATCGCGAGCGAACCGACGACCGCCAGCCGGGCCAGGCGTCGGCGGAGCTCCGGACGGACGACGAGGGCGTGCCACGCGACCGCCTGGGCGAGCACGAGCGCGACGACCGCGACGAACAGGAACCGGCCCTGCAGCCCGTTGCCCTGGTGCGTGCCGAGGTAGTTCCGCCAGTTGTAGGCGAGGGTCGCGACGAGGACGACGGTCGGCCAGACGAGCAGGATCGTGGTCACCCTGCGGCCCGGAGCCCGGCGGGCGTACGACCACCCGATGACGGCCAGTCCGACGACCGCGAGCGTGTCGATGACCATCGCCGGCAACGGCCACTGGTTCGCACCGAGTGCGCCGAAGAACGAGGCGGTCAGACCGTCCCACTGGCGCCCGGCGAACGCCCCGGGGTTCGCACCGCCCGCCGGGTACGGCTGCACGGTCGTGACGGCGCGCAGGGCGTCGGGCAGCAGCGTCCCGCTCACGAGCAGCGTCCGCACCCACCACCAGCCGGACACGGCGACGGCAGCGAGGACGACCACGCCGGCGTGCAGGGCCCGGCGACCCCGCGTCCGGCCCGGTGCCAGGGCGGACACGAGGACGACGAACGGGATCGCCAGGAGCCCCAGCGCGTTCAGGGCGGCCAGCCCGGTGACGGCGACGGCGAGCCCGGCGGTGGTCCACCACGAACGGTCGCCGGTCAGGACGCGTGCGCTCAGCCAGACGAGCACGGCACCGAGCAGCACGACCGGTGCCCACACCGTGACGCCGGAGGTGACCTGCGCCAGCTGCGGGACGGCGAAGAGCAGGACCGGTGCGACGAGTGCCGTGCGGGGCGAGCGGGTCACCCGACGGACCGTCGCCCAGACCAGGACCGGCAGCGCGGTGACGAGCAGCACGTCGAACACGCGGAGCACGAGCACCGAGGTCGCCCAGTCGTGCGAGCCGAACCGGATGACGCGCAGGATCCCGGCGGCCACCAACCAGTACGTCGGCGGGTTCTGGGACATCGGGTCGATCGCGGGGGAGTCCCCGGGCACCGCCGCCAGCAGCGCGTCGACCGTGGGGCGGTCGACGGCCGGTGCCGGGTGCTCGACGATCTGGCGCACGGCGGCGAGGTAGTGCATCTCGCCGCCGTGCGGCCAGCCGAGTCCGAGCGCGAGGCGGAACGCGGCGTCGACGTGTGCGGGCTCGTCGGGTGCCCCGAAGGCCGGGGTGACCAGGGCGAAGGTCAGCAGGAAGGCGAGCCAGGCCAGCGTCACGGTGCCGAGCAGGACCCACTCGTGCCGGCCGACGAGCGGTCGGCGGGCGCTCACGCGGGCACCTCCGGACGGCGCATGAACCGGACGAGCAGCACGGCGGTGACGGTCAGTGCGACCGCGGCGACGGCGACGAGGGTGAAGTTCGTGCCGGCGGGGACCATGCCGTAGCGGTCGAACCGGCCGACCGCGAACTCGTCGACCCAGAAGGCGGCGTCGCGCCCGAAGGCCCGCAGCGCGTAGACGACGCCGTACAGCGCGATGGCCATCGCCGCGATCGACATCCCGACGGCGAGTCGGGTGGTGCCGGCTGCCGTCACGGTGACCCGGCGCCAGGCGAGGGCGCTCAGGGCGATGAGGGCGATGAGCGTGGGGTAGTAGTAGCGCCCCTGGGTGCCCGCGACGATGGTGCTCCGGACGTACCCGCCCCACCCGCTCTGCAGGTGCAGGGCGATGAGGATGACGGGGAACGACGCCAGCACGATCGCCGGGCGGAGCGACGGGCCGCGGCGGAAGCCCCAGACGACGATGCCGACGAGCGACGCGATGGTCAGCCCGTCGATCAGGACCTGGGCGAGCTGGAACTGGGTGAGACCACCGACGCTGCCCCAGAAGGTCCGGGTGACGCCGTTCCAGTAGTCGCGGAGGAACACCTCGGGGCTGGCGGCGGTGCCGGCCGGGAACGGCATCGGCGGACGTGCACCGGCCATGCCGTCCGGCTGGATGTCGCGGTACACGAGGATGTTGCGCAGCCACCACCAGCCACCGACGACGGCGGCGAGCCCCAGGGTCCACAGCGTCCGGAGCGCGTTCCGCCAGACGGTCGCCTGGGTGCAGCCCGCGGCCATCACGGCGATGCCCACGAACGGGATCGCGGGGAGTGCGGTGCCCTTGACGAGCAGCATCGCGCCGAGCAGCAGCCCGATCCAGATGGTCGTGCGCACCCGCAGGTCGCCGGTGAGCAGGCGCACCACGAAGTACACGAGCGCCCCGGCCAGCGGCAGCATGAGCGCGTCGTTCGTGACCGAGGTGCCGATCGAGGCGACCTCGGGCAGGGCGAACACCGCCGCACCGCCGACCAGGGCGGCCCGTGGTGACCGCGTCAGCCGACGCACGGTGGCCCACGCCAGGAACGGCAGCGGCAGGACGAGCAGGGCGTCGAACAGTCGCAGCACCATGACGGCGAGGTCCCAGCGGAGGTCCTCGAAGTGCACCAGCTGCAGGACCCCGGCGGCCAGGGCGTAGTACGTGGCGGGGTGCTGTGACATCTGGTCGATGCTCGTCGGGTGCACGCCCGGGAACTCGCGGAGCAGCTCACCCCACGTCTGGTTCACGTCGGTCGACTGCCGCATGTTGCTGATCTGGGTGTCGTGCACCGCGTTCAGGTAGTGCATCGCACCGGGCGCTGGCCAGCCGTCACCGATCGCCAGGTGCAGCACGGCGTCGACGTGGGTCGGCTCGTCCGGGGCCTTGTACGTCGTGGTGACGACGGCCCAGACCGCGAGGACGGCGGCGAACGCCACCGTCAACGCGATCACGATGATGCGCTCGCGCCGCCCGACCGCGGGTCGGACGTCGGAGCGCGACACGGCCGGTGCCGTGTCAGTCGCCATACCGCTGCAGTTTCTGCAGGTCGAGCTGCTCCTCGGCCAGCGTGCGGTTGAGGCGGGTGAGGTCGGCCACGACGCCGATGACTATGGAGAGGAGCGCCGTGATGAGCAGGACGACACCGAGGATGATCGACTGCAGGTGGTTGCCGCCGGTCTGCATCGCCAGGAGCACCAGGTAGCGGATGAGCGGCCAGAGTCCGAGCGCACCGAGCACCGCGGCGACCCAGAGGAACAGGGCCATGGGCCGGTACATCAGGTAGACGCGGGCGATCGCCGAGCCGGACTCGAACATGTGCTGGAAGATGTTGTTGAAGAGCCGCGACTCGCGGGTCTTCGGGTTCGTCGTGATCGGCACCGACGCGATCGCCAGGCGCTTGTAGCCGGCCTGCACGATGGTCTCCATGCAGTAGCTGAAGCGCGTCACGATGTTCAGGCGGATGAGCGAGTACTTCGAGTACGCGCGGAACCCGCTGGCCGCGTCGGGCAGGTCGAGCCCGGCAGCGCGGCTGGCGACCCACGAGCCGAAGCGCTGCATGATCTTCTTGAAGCCGGAGAAGTGCTCGATGGTGCGCGTCTGCCGGTCGCCGATGACGATCTCGGCTTCCTTCCGGAGGATCGGCTGCACGAGCTCGGCGATCTGTGCCTGCGGGTACTGGTTGTCCCCGTCGGTGTTCACGACGATGTCCGCACCGTGCAGCAGCGCGTAGTCGACGCCGTCACGGAACGAGCGGGCCAGGCCCATGTTCGTGGTGTGGTGCACGAAGTGCTTGACGCCGTGCTCCTTGGCGACCTCGACGGTGCGGTCGGTGCTGCCGTCGTTGATCACCAGGATCTCGATCTCGTCGATGCCGTCGATCTCCCGCGGGATGGAGTCGATGACGCTGGCGAGGGTGTTCTCCTCGTTGAGGCAGGGGATCTGGACGAATAGCTTCACGGGCTCGCTTGGTCTCGTTTCGGGAGTCGCAGCGCGCGGGGCGCGGGGCACAGAACCAGGACAGCCTATGCGAACTCACGGCTTGCTAGGCTTCCCCGGTGCAGATCCGCGAACTGAAGATCCCTGGCGCGTGGGAGTTCACGCCCGTCCAGCACGGCGACGCACGAGGAGCATTCCTCGAGGCGTACCGCGCCGACGTGCTCGAGGAGACCGTCGGTCACCCGCTCGACCTCCGCCAGGTGAACATGTCGATCTCCGCGGCCGGTGTCGCCCGCGGGATCCACTACGCCCTCGTGGCACCGAGCCAGGCCAAGTACGTCACCGCCGTGCGCGGGGCGTTCATCGACTACATCGTCGACATCCGCGTCGGGTCCCCGACGTTCGGCCAGTGGGACTCCGTCCGGATCGACGACGTCGACCGCAAGGCCGTCTACCTGTCCGAGGGGCTCGGCCACGCGATCGTCGCGCTCGAGGACCAGTCGACCGTGAACTACCTGGTCAGCGCGCACTACAACCCCGAGCGCGAGAAGGGGATCACGATCCTCGACCCGACGGTCGGGCTCGACCTGCCCGAGGGCCTCGGCGAGCTCGTGCTGTCCGAGAAGGACACCAGCGCCCCCACCCTCGAGGAAGCCGCGGCACAGGGCCTGCTGCCGACGTACGAGGAGTGCGTCGCGTACACCGAGTCGCTCCGGACGAAGAAGTAAGGGACGGGACACCGATGAAGGGCATCATCCTCGCCGGCGGTTCCGGCACGCGCCTCTGGCCGATCACCAAGGGCATCAGCAAGCAGCTCATGCCGATCTACGACAAGCCGATGGTCTACTACCCCCTGTCGACCCTGATGATGGCGGGCATCCGACAGGTGTTGGTCATCACGACGCCGGAGTACAACGACCAGTTCCGGGCCCTGCTCGGCGACGGCTCGTCGTTCGGCATGGAGATCGAGTACGCCGTGCAGCCGTCCCCGGACGGTCTGGCGCAGGCCTTCGTCATCGGCGAGGAGTTCATCGGCGACGACAGCGTCGCCCTCGTCCTCGGCGACAACATCTTCCACGGCACCGGCCTCGGCACGAACCTCCGGAAGAACACCGACGTCCAGGGCGCGACGATCTTCGCGTACCACGTGGCCGACCCGAAGGCGTACGGCGTCGTGGAGTTCGACGACGACTTCACCGCCGTCTCCATCGAGGAGAAGCCGGCCGAACCGAAGTCGAACTACGCCGTCCCCGGCCTGTACTTCTACGACAACAAGGTCATCGAGATCGCGAAGACGATCGAGCCGAGCGCCCGCGGCGAGCTCGAGATCTCCACGGTCAACGAGCGCTACCTCGAGGCCGGCGAGCTCGGCGTCCAGGTCCTCGACCGCGGCACCGCGTGGCTCGACACCGGCACGTTCGAGTCGATGATGCAGGCGTCGGAGTACGTGAAGGTCATCGAGGACCGTCAGGGCTTCAAGATCGGCTGCATCGAGGAGATCGCCTGGCGGAACGGCTGGATCGACGACGCGCAGCTCGCCGAGCTCGCCGCGCCGCTGGTCAAGGGTGGCTACGGCGTCTACCTGCAGCGACTCCTCGGCGTCTAGCTCCGCACGTGACCCCCACCCCCGGTTGGTTCGGTCGCCGACGTCGCGACACGACGGCTCCCGACCACCCCGACCGGGAGGCCCGTCCCGCGCCCGCAGCGCCGACTGACGTGGCGCGCGTGGACGGCTTCGACCGTCCCCTGCCGCGGCTTGACCACGACGTCACGGTGCTCGTCACGACCCGTTCGGACCGGCACGCCGAGGTCGCCCGACTCGTGTCGGTCGCCCGTGGTGCCTTCGGCCGCGGGGTCGACGTCCGCGCCGTGAGCTACGTCGCGGATGCCTCGCCGGTCGACCCGTTCGGCCGTCGCCTGCCGTGGGTCCGACCGGAACCCGTCGACGGCCTCGGCTCGGCGATCAACACCGGGGTCGCAGCCGGTGCGGGCCGGACGCTCGTGGTCGTCGACACCTCGGTGTCGGTCGACGTGCCGGCACTGCACGCGCTGGCGGCCGCGGGCTCGGTCGCGCAGGCCCGGGTCCGATGGCCGGACGGCACCTTCCGCTCCGGTGCCCGGCTGCTGCGCCCCGGTGCCCTGCCGTGGTCGGACGACCGCGCCGACACCGTGACCGACGTCGACACCGTCTTCGCGGCGGACCAGCCGGTGCTCTCGGTGCCGGGGGCGGCGCTGGTGCCGGCACCGTGCCTCCCGGACGAACGCATGACCCTGACGGCCTGGAGCCGCGCGGTCGCCGATGCCCACGGCGGACCGGTGCGCGTCGTCGGCGAGGCGACCCGCTCAGTCGAGGCCGGCCGCACCGTCGACGCCGCGACCGTCGACGCGTTCACCGCCTGGCGCGACCGCGCGTCCGAGGGCGCCGGTGTCGTCGCCGGACCGCCGCTGCCGCCCTGGGGTGCCCGGCCGGTGTCGCCGGCCGCGCGCGTGACCGGTGGCGACGCCGAACACCTCGTCTGGTCGCTCAAGATCGCTGCGCCCGCCGGGCCGGAGGGCGACGGCTGGGGCGACGTGCACTTCGCGGCCGAGCTCGCCGGGGCACTCGAGCGGCTCGGGCAGCGGGTCCGGATCGACCGACGCGACGCCCACGTGCGGGACGACGATGCCTCGGACGACGTCACCCTGGTGATCCGGGGCCTCGACCGGGTGCCGCCGAACCCGGCGTCGGTGAACCTGCTCTGGGTGATCAGCCACCCCGACGACGTCGCCGACACGGAACTGCGGTCGTTCGACGCGGCCTTCGCGGCCGGCCCGGTGTGGGCAGCCGCAGCCGCTGCGCGTGCGGGCGTGCCGGTCCGGACCCTGCTGCAGGCGACCGAGCCGGCCGTGTTCCACCCGGGCGCGCGCACGGCGACGAGCCCCGATGCCGACCGCGTGGTGTTCGTCGGCTCGACCCGCGGCGCCGCGCGACCCATCGTGTCCGACGCGGTCGCGCTCGGTGCCGATCTGCGCGTGCACGGTCCGGGCTGGGACGAGGTCGTCCCCGCGGAGTCGCTCGGCGAACCGTCGCTGACCCGGGCCGAGGTCGCGGCGGCCTACGCCTCGGCGCGTGTGGTGCTCAACGACCACTGGCCCGACATGGCCGCCGGGGGCTTCGTGTCGAACCGGGTGTTCGACGTGCTGGCGTCCGGGGGAGTCGTCGTGACCGACCCGGTGGCCGGGCTGTCCGACGTGCTGGACGTCCCGACGCTCGTGGTGGCGGGCTCTCGTGACGAGCTGGCCGACCTGCTCGACCCGGCGCACGCGTGGCCGTCGGCTGCCGAGCGGGCCGCCGTGGCCGAGCGCATCGCCGCCGAGCACTCCTTCGACGCCCGCGCTGCCGTGCTGCTGGCCGCCGCCCGCACCGAGCGCACCCGCCTGCACTCGCGCCGCCCCTGACGCCGCCGGGTGCGAACGGGCCCGCAAGACACCGGTGTTCGCACTCGGAACACCCGCAGACCGCGGTGCAACGCGCGAACACCGGTGTCTTGCGAACGGGACAGCCCGCCCGAGCGGGACAGCCCGACCGAGCGGGAGCTACTTGCGCGTGACCCAGCGGGCGCGGAGTGACAGGCCCGCGTGCAGCACGACGCGCAAGGGCCAGAGCCACCACGCCCGGTACTTCCGCGACAGGAACCGGTAGGCGCTGCGGTGGTGCTCGATCTCCATGCGGCGCCGGTTGGACGACGTCGAGTGGGCTCCGGTGTGGGTGACGACCGCCGAGGGGACGTACACGTTCGCTCGGCCCGACCGACCGACGCGCTGCCCGAGGTCGACGTCCTCGAAGTACATGAAGTACGACTCGTCGAACCCGTCGAGCTCGCGGAAGAGCGACGTCCGGATGAGGAAGCACGCGCCGGAGAGCCATCCGGCCTCGCGCTCGACGACCTTCGTGGTGGACCAGTACCGCTGGCTCCACGGGTTCGCCGGCCAGAACCGCGAGAACGCCGCGTGGCCGAGGCCGGTCCGGAGCGAGGGGAGCTGCCGGGCGGACGGATAGGTCTCGCCCTGGTCGTCGAGGATCCGGGGCCCGAACGACCCACCGGACGGCAACCGGTCCGCGGCGGCCACGAGTTCGTCGATCGAGCCCTCACCGAGCACGACGTCGGGGTTCGTGACGAGCAGGAACTCCGGGCGGACGTCCGGCAGCACGTCGTCGAGGGCGCTCAGGGCCGCGTCGATCCCGCCGCCGTAGCCGCGGTTGCCACCGGAGGACACCACGACGGCGCCGTAGGACTCACCGATCGCCCGGAGTGCGTCGATGTCGGCCGAACCGTTGTCCGCGATGACGACGGCGACCGGGTCCTTCGAGGCACCGGCGACGCTCGCCAGGAACGGCCGGATGGTCTCGCCGGTGTTGTAGGTGACCGTCAGCACCGCGACCCGGATCACCGCGCACCCCCGGCGACGGACTCGTAGGCCTCGACGTGCACGGCGGCGGTGGCGTCCCAGGTGAACGCGGAGGCCCGCGTCAGCGCCGCCGCACGGTGCGAGGCCACGAGCGCGGGATCGTCCAGCAGCGCCGTCATCGCGGACGCCAGCGCGGTCGCGTCGGGCTCGCTGTAGACGGCCGCGTCACCGCCGACCTCGGGCAGCGACAGCCGCCGGGTGGTCAGGACGCACGCGCCGGAGGCCATGGCCTCGACCACGGGCAGCCCGAAGCCCTCACCGAGGGACGGGTAGACGACGAACTCGGCACCGCCGAGGAACCCGGCGAGGTCCTCGAGCGGCAGGTAGCCGGCCTCGATGACGTGGTCGGTGGGCTGCAGGGCGTCGAGCCGCGCGATGGCCGCCTGGTCCCAGCCGCGGGCCCCGGACAGCACGAGCCACGGGGTCTCTGAACCCGGGCCACCGTCCGACCCGGCTGCCGCACGCGCGGCGCGCACCGAGGCGTACGCGTCGAGCAGCGCCGTGACGTTCTTCCGCGGTTCGATGGTGCCGAGGAACGCGATCCACGGGGCACCCTCGGGCAGGGTGGCGGCGATCCGGGCGTCCTCGACCGCGGCGACGTCGGGCTCGTGGAACACCGTGCGGTCGACGCCGAGCGGTGCGACCCGGACGTCGGCGCGGATGCCCCGTACGACCCGGGCGGCCTCGGTCGCGGTCGCGGCGCTCGGCACGATGACGACGGGCCGGGTGCGCAGGGACCGGCGGCTCCACCACGTGAAGAAGGTGCGCTTCAGGCGCGAGTGCCACTCGGGGTTCGAGAAGAACGTGGCGTCGTGCAGCGTGACGACGGACCCGCCGCGCCAGCCGAACGGGAACGTGTAGTGCGGCGAGTGCAGCACCTGCGCCCCCAGCCGACGGCCGAGCGCCGGCAGCCCGGTCTGCTCCCACAGGAACCGCAGCGGCACCGAGTCGGTCCAGCCCGGTGCGGTGTGCACGGTCGCGTGCGGCGCGACGGCGGCGAAGTGCGGAGCGTGCACGGGGCGGACGACCAGGTGGACGTCGAGCGACGGGTCGTTCAGGTGCGAGACGACCCCCTCGACGTAGCGTCCGACGCCGCCGAGCGCCTGCGGTACCGCGGTCCCGTCGACGAGGACGGTGAGCTGCGGCACGCGTGGTTCCTTCCGGGCGGGGACGTCGTGGCCGGGGCCGTCGACGGGGGAGTGTCCAGGATAGCCCGCTGCACTCATGCGCCCGGGTCCACGCTGCGGCGCGGGACGGACGCGCGCCGGGTCTCGCGCAGCCGGCGCGCGAGGTGGACCGGCAGGGTCCCCGCGACGTCCGCGAACGCCGTCAGGACGAGCCGCGCCTCCCGGCGTGTGCGACCGGAGGCCAGCCCGCGCAGGCCGCGCACCAGGGTGCGGACGCTCGCCCGCGCGACGGTCGGCCACGGGGCGTGCCAGAGCGCGACGACGATGCGGTTGCGCGCGTTCCGGAAGACGAACAGGTCGCTCTGCACGCCGGACGACGCCGAGTGGTCGTGCTCGACGACCGCGTCGGCCGCGTGCTCGACGCGCCATCCGCGGCGGCGCAGCCGCCAGGCGAGCTCGGTGTCCTCGTAGTACATGAACAGGGACTCGTCGAGCAGGCCGACGTCGTCCAGCGCCGATCGGCGGAGCGCGGACGCGCCGCCGGAGAACCCGAAGACGTCGACGTCGGCGACCCGGTCGACGGGCGCGAACCAGTCGCGGTCCATCCCGTTGCCGTCGCGGTCGACACGGACGCCGGTCGAGTTGAGCCGGACCTCGCCGTCCGCCGACGGCGTCCAGCGACGGCCGTCGTGGTCGCGCAGCACGCGCTGGCCGGGTGCTGGCTCCACCCCGGCCGGGAGGCCCGTCCAGCGTCCGGCGAGCACGATGCGGCCCGTCACCGCGGCGACCTCGGGCCCGGCGTGCGCCAGGTGGTCGCGGAGCGCCGCGACGAAGCCCGGTGCGGGCACGGCGTCGTTGTTCAGGAGCACGACGACGTCGGCGTCCGTGTGCCGGATGCCGGTGTTGGCCCCGGCTGCGAAGCCGCCGTTGTCGCCGCGTGTGATGACGGTGGCGTCCGGCAGGGCACGGCGGAGCACCGCGACGGAGTCGTCGGACGACCCGTTGTCGACGACGATGACGTCGTCGGCCGTGCCCTCGGCGAGCACGGCGCGGACGGCCGCTGTGGTCAGGTCGGCGCGGTTCCAGTTGACGACGACGACCGCGGTGCGGAGCGTGCCGTCGGTCCGGGGCGCGGAGTCACCACGGGGCATGCCGTCGGCGCTGGTCCCGGTGTCGCCGTCGTCCGGGGTCAGTCGAGCTCCTCGATCGAGGGTTCGGCGTAGACCGTGCCCACGGCGTGCTCGAACCCGGGGACCTCGAAGGAGTCGCACTCCGGCATGTCGTGCAGGTGGCGCCCGGCGGAGTCCATCATCGACACGTTGATGAAGTACTTGCCGGTGCCGAACGCGGTGTCGGCGATCCGCAGGCGGAGCTTCCGGCGACCGTGCAGCGGTTGCAGTTCGAGGCCCATGATGCCGGTGGTGGTGCCGTAGACGACCTGGCCACCGGCGTTGTTGATCTGGACCGCGGCCTCCCAGTCGGCGATGCCGTCCAGGTGCTCGAACTCCATGTCCACGACGAGGTCGTCGCCCGGCATGACCTCGGCGCGGGGCTCCTTGCCGTCGACGCGCACGCTCGCGCCGATGACCTTGCCCCGGCCGACGGCGACGTCGGTGCTGAGCTCGCCCTGACGGCGTTCCTCGAGCACCTCGCGGAACATGCTCACGGCCTGGACCGGGTCACCGTCGTGCAGCACCTTGCCCTTGTTGAGCAGGACGACGCGGTCGCACATCTCCTGCACCTGGCTGAGGGAGTGCGTGACGATGATGATCGTCTTGCCGGCCTCCTGGAAGGTGCGGATGCGGTCGAGGCACTTGCGCTGGAAGGCCTCGTCACCGACGGCCAGGACCTCGTCGACGAGCAGGACGTCGGGGTCGGTGTGCACGGCGACGGCGAACGCGAGCCGCACGTACATGCCCGATGAGTAGAACTTCACCTGGGTGTCGATGAAGTCCCCGATGCCCGAGAACGCCAGGATGTCGTCGAACTTCTCGTCGGTCTGCTTGCGGCTGAGGCCGAGCAGGCTCGCGTTGAGGTAGACGTTCTCGCGACCCGACAGGTCGGGGTGGAACCCTGCGCCGAGCTCGAGCAGGGCGGCGAGGCGACCGCGGCGGGACACCGTGCCGGAGGTCGGCTGGATGATGCCGCCGATGGCCTTGAGCAGGGTCGACTTGCCGGAGCCGTTCTGGCCGATGAGCCCGACGGTCGAGCCGGCCTGGATCGACACCGTGACGTCGTCGAGGGCCCAGAAGTCCTGGCGGTGCTTCCGCCCGGCGCGACCGAGCGTGACGATGCGCTCGCGCAGGGTGTTGTCCTTGCGGACCGTGAAGCGCTTGCGGACGTGGTCGATGACGATGACGTCGGGACGCTCGGCGGTCTCGCCGGCGGTCGTCGGGGCGACGGGGGTGCTGATGGCCATGGTCTAGAGCTCCTGCGCGAAGTTGCCCTGCAGGCGGGAGAAGATCCGCTGCGCACCGATGAGGCAGAGGACGCCGATCACGAACGCGATCCCCAGCCGCAGCATCAGGTGGTCCGGGTACGTGACGTCGGCCGGGTCGTGCAACCAGATCGCGTTCTGCAGGCCGAGCACCGACAGGGTCAGCGGGTTGTTCGTGTAGAGGGTGAGGAGCCAGTCGGCGTTCACGGTCGCGACCACCCGCGAGTACGAGTAGACGATCGGCGAGGCCCAGAGCAGGACCATCAGGCCGACGTCGATGACGAACTGCACGTCGCGCAGGTACACGTTGAGCGCGGACAGCACCAGGCCGATGGCCGCGCCGTAGACCAGGATCACCGCGAGCGAGGGGATCAGGTAGACCAGGCCCTCGTGCCAGGGGAAGACGCCGATGACGACCGTCGCCGCCAGCAGGATCGCGAACTGGATGGTGAAGTTCACCAGGGCCGCGCCCACGCTGGCGAGCGGGAAGACCTCGCGCGGGACGTAGACCTTCTTGATCAGCCCGGAGTTGCCGACGATCGACCCGGTCGACCCGGCGACGATCTCGCTGAAGAGCGTGTAGGCGGTCAGGCCGGTGAAGACGTAGATCGCGAAGTTGTCGATGCCGTTGGCGGCGCCGAGGACCTTGCCGATGACGAAGTAGTAGATGAGCAGCTGGGTCAGCGGGCGCACGAGCGTCCACACGAACCCGAGTGCCGAGTCCTTGTAGCGGGCCTTCAGGTCACGTCGGACGAGCATGCCGAGCATCTCGCGCTGCCGGAAGACGTCGCGCAGCTCACGGAAGGTCCCGCGGAAGGCGCTCGTCGGAGCGCCGATCACGACGAGGGGTTCCTTCGCGAGCGCGGTCATGCGGGCTTGGTCGACCATACGTCTCTTCGTTCGTGGGGGCAGGACCGGAACAGCATACTCACCGGGCCCGCGGGACGGGGTTGGGCGACGGCCGTCGTGCACCCCGAGTGGGGGTGATTCCGGCCGATCCAACCCTCAACCTTCACTTTCGAGTTACCGTTGTTGCAACCCGGACCCTTGTCAACATCCACAGGACGGCCCGTCAGCATGCTCCTCGCATCCAGGCCGATCGCTGCGTTCGCGGTGGTCGGTGCACTCAGTCTCCTCTTGGCCGGTTGTTCCGGTGGTGGCGACGACGCCACCCCGTCGCCGTCCGCGTCCGTCTCGCGCACCCCGAGTGCGACCCCGACGGACGACGACTCGGCGACCTCGGTCCCCACCGACGCGGCCTCGACGCCGACCGACGGTGGGTCCGACGACGGTGACGGCGACGACGCCGGCGCCTCCGACGACGACACCCCCGGAGCGTTCCCGGGCAGCGGCGCGACGAACCAGCCGGACACCGACCCGTCGGAGTACCCGGCCACGTCCGTCGTCACGTTCGCCGGCTGGGACACCGGCTCGAAGACCCTCCAGGCCGGTGGCCTGGTCTCCGGTACGACCGACACGAGCGGGAAGTGCACCTTCACCGCGACGAAGGACGGCGTCACGCGCACCGCCACGAGCACCGCACAGGCGAGTGCCTCGTCGGTGAACTGCGCGCAGGTGTCGTTCCCCGCGGCGAAGGTGTCGAGCGGCACCTGGTCCGTCACCCTGACCTACGCCGTCGGCTCCGCGTCGACGACGTCCGACCCCCTGACCGCCGAGGTCCCGTGATGCGCACCCCCCGCACCCCCCGCACC
>NZ_QKTC01000011.1:0-146549 GCF_003234435.1 Curtobacterium sp. MCLR17_044
CGCCGGTGCCGAGCACGTGGTACGGCCCCCCACGCGCACCGAGCGCCGCCGTGAACGCCGCGAGGTCCTTCCGGGCCCGCAGCCGCTCCGCCGGCAGCCGTGCCGGCCCAGGCCGCTCCTGCTCCGGCGTCCGCGCCGAGCACCACGGCCGCCGCAGCGGTGCCGAACCCCACGCAGGACGGCGCAGCCTCCGGCTACGTCACCCCGCTGGTGCGCAAGCTCGCCAACGAGCAGGGTGTCGACCTGTCCACGGTCACCGGCTCCGGTGTCGGGGGGCGCATCCGCAAGGAGGACGTCCTCGCCGCCGCCGCGAAGGCCCCGGCCGCCTCGGCAGCAGCAGCACCCGCCGCCGCGTCCGGCCCGTTCGTCGCCGAGGTCTCGCCGCTGCGCGGGACCCGCGAGAAGATGACCCGCCTGCGCAAGGTGGTCGCCGAGCGTGCCGTGCAGTCGATGACCTCGACCGCACAGCTCACGAGCGTCGTCGAGGTCGACGTCACGAAGGTGGCGCAGTTCCGCGACGCCCACAAGGCGGAGTTCCTCGAGAAGACCGGCTCGAAGCTCTCCTTCATGCCGTTCTTCGCCCTCGCGGCGTCCGAGGCACTGAAGGCCCACCCGAAGATCAACTCCACGGTCGAGGGTGACGAGATCGTCTACCCGGAGTCCGAGAACGTCTCCATCGCGGTGGACACCGAGCGCGGCCTGCTGACCCCGGTCATCAAGGACGCGGCCTCGCTGGACCTGGCGCAGTTCTCGAAGTCCATCGCGGACCTCGCCGAGCGCACCCGGAACAACCAGCTCAAGCCCGACGAGCTGGCTGGCGGCACGTTCACGCTGACCAACACCGGTTCGCGTGGCGCGCTGTTCGACACCCCCGTGGTGTTCCTGCCGCAGTCGGCGATCCTCGGCACCGGCATCGTCACGAAGCGTCCGGCGGTCGTGAAGGTCGACGGCCAGGAGGCCATCGCCATCCGCTCGTTCGTCTACCTGGCGCTGTCGTACGACCACCGGATCATCGACGGTGCGGATGCCTCGCGGTACCTCGTCGCGGTGAAGAACCGTCTCGAAGAGGGCAACTTCGCCCCGAACCTCGGGTACTGATCCCAGCAGCACGGCCGACGGCCCCGGTTCCCCTCGTGGGAACCGGGGCCGTTCCCGTTCCCGTTCCCGTTCACGGGCGGGTTCGGCGTCACCCGCCGCCGAGCAGGGTCAGGGCGGCGACCACCGACCCGACGGCGACGACGAACCCCACGAGCACGCGGCGGAGCGGGAGCCGTCGGTCGGCTCCGAGCGGGACGCCGTGCTCGACCACGTCCCGCAGGCGCTCGAGCAGTCCGTCCTGCCCGTCCGGTGTCGGCGGTTCGGCGAACACGAGGTCGCTCGGCACAGGGGTCCAGCGGAACGGCCGGGGCGGGGCGGTGCCGTGGACGACGTCGAGTGCCGTTCGTGCGCTCGGTCCGTCACCGTCGAGGGCGTCCTGCAGCGCGTCGAGCACCGGTTGCTGAGCGGGATCGGCCGGGTCGACGCGGTCCCACACCGTCCGGGCTGCGAGCACGAGGGTGCGGGTCGCGTCGGTCGAGTGCACGGCGCGCGTCGGGGTCCTCGCGTTGGTTTGGTTCATCGGGTTCGTTGTCGTCGGGCTCGTCGCGTTCGTCGGGCGGTCGCAGAGCACGACGGCCCCGGAGTCGTCCACCAGCACGTCGTCGATGCCGGCGGCACCGAGCAGGACCGCGCCGTCGTGCACCGCCACCAGGAGCTCCAGGAGCGGGACCGTCAGGGTCACCGCGACGCCGGTGGTCGGGGTGCCGAGCCGGTCGAGCGCCGCCACGACCGGTGTGCCGGTCGGCCGGTCGAGGTCGACCACGAGATGCCCCGTCGGGGTCCGACCGACCGCGGCCACCGGGACGAGGTGCCGCTCGGCGGCCGCGGAGCGGTCGGCGATCCAGCTGAGCACGTCGTGCTCGTTGCCGGTCGCGATCCAGCGATCCGGGTGGTCGTCGGTGCTCGTCTCCATGGTGACCAGCGTGGCGGTGGCGCGGTGGGCCTCCAGGCTCTCCCGCACCACCTGTGGACAAGACGTGTTCGCGCACAGCCGGACACGCGACGGTCTCCCCCGGCGCACGGAGGCCGTATCCTGTTCGCATGGCACGCAGCTCTTCCACAGACAAGAAGGCGAAGGAGCCGGGGCGTCTCAAGCAGATGTTCCAGGTCTTCCAGATGACCCGAAAGGCCGACCCGTCGTCGGTCTGGTGGTTCGCCCTCGCCTTCGTCGGCCCGGTCGTCCTCGGTGTCCTGCTGGCGCTGCTCCTGCCGGGGCAGAACTGGCTCGCGATCGTCCTGTGGATCGTCGCCGGTGTGCTGCTCGGTGTGCTGCTCTTCCTCATCGTGCTCGGCCGTCTGGCCGAACGCGCCGCGTACTCGCAGATCGAAGGCCAGCCCGGCGCCGTCGGTGCCGTGCTGTCGAACTCGCTCCGTCGCCAGTGGCGCTCGAGCGAGATGCCCGTCGCGGTGCACGGTCGCTCGCAGGCAGCGGTCTACCGCGCCGTGGGTCGCCCGGGCGTCGTCCTGATCACCGAGGGCCAGCGTGGCAACCTCAACCGCCAGGTCGACGAGGAGCGCCGCAAGGTGCAGCGCATCGTCCCGAACGTCGCCGTGCACGTGCTGCACGTGGGTGACGGCACCGGTGAGAGCCTGACGCTGCACAAGCTGCCCCGTGCCATGAACAAGCTCAAGAAGTCGCTCAACCGCAACGAGGTCCTGGCGGTCGCGAACCGTCTCGACTCGCTGACGCAGAGCCCCGCGGCCTCGATCCCGAAGGGCATGGACCCGATGCGGGCCCGCGCCGGACGGCCGCGCTGACCCAGGCTCCACACGCACGAGAACGCCCCCGACCAGATCTGGTCGGGGGCGTTCTCGTGCGTGCGTGGAGTGCCGGCGGGGGCGGGGGTGTTCGCGAAGCACGCACCGTGCGACCTTCGCTGAACCGTGCGAGGTTGCCAGCTCGGTGCGGGACTCCGACGGCGCATGGGGCAGGCAAGCTCGCACCCGATGAGCAACCTCGCACGGTGCGACGGCGCGGACGACAGCCACGACCCGCGCGCCGCACCCGCAACCCCGGCCGACGCGATCAGCGGCGGACGAGCACCGTCCCCGCGATGCGGTCGTGCGCACCACGGCTGTCGCGGTCGATGATGAGCGCCGGGACCACCAGGCAGAGCAGCACCGTCCGGAGGATCGGCCGCCACACCCCCACGTAGCCCCCGCGCATCGGGACGACCCGCAGCCCGACGCAGATGTGCCCGAACGACCCGGACAGCAGGCAGATGAACACGATCTGCAGCACAGCGAAGATGGCGATCTGCACCCAGGAGTGCGCGATGTCGCCCGAACCGTTCACCGGCGACCAGACCCCGGTGACGTAGGCGACCAGGTCAGCAAGTGCGCCGTCGATCAGGAGCGCGACGACCCGCCGACCGATCCGCCCGACACTCCGGGGCCCGGACTCGGGCAGACCGAGGTCCTTGCCCGGCCATCCGTCCGGGTGCTCGGAGGGCGCGGACGGACTGGGAGTGCTGCGGGCCATGGTCCCCAGCGTAGGCGACGGCCCGGGCGTAACACGCCCGAAACAAACCAGTCATGTCCGGGAAACCCCGTGTCAATAGCCTCGTCGGAGGTGCCTTGACCGGTGCCTCCGACATCACCCAACCCATTGGAGATCGGCCCCATGTTCAGCGATTCCTCCGAGGTCCTGGCCTTCATCAAGGACACCGACGTCAAGTTCCTCGACATCCGCTTCACGGACCTGCCCGGTGTGCAGCAGCACTTCAACATCCCGGCATCCACCGTCGACGAGGACTTCTTCTCGGTCGGCCAGCTGTTCGACGGCTCCTCCATCCGCGGCTTCGCGTCGATCCACGAGTCCGACATGCAGCTGATCCCCGATGTCACCACGGCGTACGTCGACCAGTTCCGCGCCGAGCGCACGCTCATCATGATCTTCGACATCTACAACCCGCGGAACGGCGAGATCTACGGCCGCGACCCGCGCCAGGTGGCGAAGAAGGCCGAGAAGTACCTCGCGTCGACGGGCATCGCGGACACCGCGTTCTTCGCCCCCGAGGCCGAGTTCTACATCTTCGACGACGTCCGCTACTCGGTCACGCAGAACGAGTCCTTCTACGCGGTCGACTCCGAAGAGGGCGCCTGGAACACCGGTCGTGACGAAGAGGGCGGCAACCTCGCCAACAAGACCCCGTACAAGGGTGGCTACTTCCCCGTGTCGCCGGTCGACAAGACCGCCGACCTGCGCGACGACATCACCCTCAAGCTGATCGACGCGGGCTTCGAGCTCGAGCGCTCGCACCACGAGGTGGGCACCGGCGGCCAGCAGGAGATCAACTACAAGTTCGACACGATGGTCCACGCCGCGGACGACATCCTGAAGTTCAAGTACATCGTCAAGAACACGGCTGACCAGTGGGGCAAGGTCGCCACGTTCATGCCGAAGCCGCTCTTCGGCGACAACGGCTCGGGCATGCACACCCACCAGTCGCTCTGGTCGGACGGCAAGCCGCTCTTCTACGACGAGAACGGCTACGGCGGCCTGTCGGACCTCGCCCGCTGGTACATTGGCGGCATCCTGAAGCACGCCTCGGCGCTGCTCGCGTTCACCAACCCGTCGATCAACTCGTACCACCGTCTGGTCAAGGGCTTCGAGGCTCCGGTCAACCTGGTCTACTCGGCCGGCAACCGCTCGGCGGCGATCCGCATCCCGATCACGGGCACCAACCCGAAGGCCAAGCGCATCGAGTTCCGCGCGCCCGACGCCTCCGGCAACCCGTACCTCGCCTTCGCCGCGCAGCTGATGGCGGGCCTCGACGGCATCCAGAACCGCATCGAGCCGCACGAGCCGGTCGACAAGGACCTCTACGAGCTCCCGCCCGAGGAAGCAAAGGGCATCCCGCAGGTCCCCGGCTCCCTCGACGAGGCGCTCGACGCGCTCGAGGCGGACCACGAGTTCCTCACGAAGGGCAACGTCTTCACCGAGGACCTCATCCAGACCTGGATCGACTACAAGCGCGAGAACGAGATCCTCCCGCTGGCCCAGCGCCCGCACCCGTTCGAGTACGAGCTGTACTTCGGGGTCTGAGTCCCGCTGACACCACACGAAGGGCCCCGCACCGTCAGGTGCGGGGCCCTTCGTGTGTATGCCAAAGCGACAGTGCGCTGACTGCCAGGGCGCTGGCACCCGCGAGAGCGACAGAACGCCGCGAACGTTCCGCGGGATTCTGTCGCTTTCGCGAGAGGACGCTGCCACCGTGCGCGCGGGGTACGGACGCGACCGCCTGGAGGCCCGGTGCCGGTCCAGCGGGCGGACGCCGGGCCTCCAGGCGGTCGCGACGCACGTTCCTTCCCAAAGCAGCCGGACTGGAAAGCAGGATCGGGCGTACCTGGTCCGAACTTCCGACCAGGTACGCCCGATTCGACCAGGGACGCCCGATTCGACCCGGTACGCCCGGACAGACCAGCCCCCGGGCGCACGGGAACGGGGCCCGCGCCGCCCGGCACGGACCCCGTCTCGCGAACGGTGACTAGCGGCTCGTGGCCAACGCGTCGTTCGTCCCCGCTGCGACGCTCACGGGTGCACCCGTGACCGGCGTGGGACGTCCCAGGGAACGGACGGTCCACCCCGCTTTCACCCAGTCGAGGACCGGGAGGCAGTTGCGCGCGTCGATCACGACGCGGCGCCCGACGAGGTCACCGAGGGCGACCGGGTCGGCGGTGATGATGTCCTCCCACTCGGTGAGCACGAGGACGACGTCGGCGCCCTCGATCGCGTCCGTCATCGACGCGGCGTAGCTCAGCGTCGGGAACGAGCGCTTCGCGGGCTCCATCGCCTCCGGGTCCCAGAGCGTCACCTGCGCGCCGCGGAGGTGCAGCGCAGCGGCGACGTTCAGCGCCGGGGAGTCCCGGACGTCGTCGGTCAGGGGCTTGAACGCGGCACCGATGACGGCCACGCGACGGTTGAGCACCGATCCCCCGGCCGAGTCGATCGCCATGTCGATGACCCGCTGGCGCTGCCCCATGTTGATCTCGTCGACCTGCTGCATGAGGCCGACGACCTGGCCCGCGCCGATCTCGTTCGCGCGGTACATGAGCGCCCGGATGTCCTTCGGCAGGCAGCCGCCGCCGAAGCCGAGGCCGGCGTTCAGGAACTTCCGGCCGATGCGGGCGTCGTGGCCGAGGGCGTCGGCGAGCGTGGAGACGTCGGCGCCGGTGATGGCGCACATCTCGGAGATCGCGTTGATGAACGAGATCTTCGTGGCGAGGAACGCGTTGGCGCTCACCTTGACGAGCTCCGCGGTGGCGAGGTCGGTCGTGATGACCGGGGTGCCCTCGCTGATCGGTGCGGCGTAGACCTCGCGGATCACGGCGTCGGCGGCCTCGGAGGCTCCACCCCAGACCAGACGGTCCGGGTGCAGGGTGTCCTCGACGGCCTTGCCCTCACGCAGGAACTCGGGGTTCCAGATGAGTTCCGCGTCGATGCCGGCGGGGGTGAACTCGCGGACGATACCGCGGAGCCGCGCTGCCGTGCCGACCGGGACCGTCGACTTGCCGACGATGAGGCCCGGGTGGGTGAGGTTCTCGGCGACGCCACGGGTGGCGCTCTCGACGTAGGCCAGGTTCGCGGCGTGCGACCCGGCCTTCTGCGGGGTGCCGACGCACACGAAGTGGACGTCCGCAGCCGCGACGGCCGAGGCGATGTCGGAGGTGAAGCGGAGCTTGCCGCTGGCGACGTGCTTCGTGATGAGCTCGGGCAGACCGGGCTCGAAGAACGGGACCTCACCGGCGGACAGTGCGGCGAGCTTCGACGGGTCGATGTCGACACCGATGGTCTCGAAGCCCATCTCGGCCATGGCGGCCGCGTGGGTGGCGCCGAGGTAGCCGGTGCCGATGACGCTGATGACGGGTGCGGGGCGGGTGTCGGCCGATGCGGTCGACTTCTTGGACTCGCTCATTGCGTGACCTCCTGCAGGTCGTAGTCGATGTCGTTGCGCTTGATGCCCTCGGCGAAGGCCTTGAGGGAATCGGCGCGGGAGTTGAGACGCCAGTCGTTCGTGGTGCGCTTGCCGTCGATGATGGTGGTCGCGGTCTCGCTGAAGTACGCGAAGCCGACGATGTCCTTGTTGGCGGGGTCCGCCAGCGCATCGAAGAGCGAGTTGATCCACTGCGTCTTCTGCGGGTTCGCGACACTCGTGCCGGTCTCGGTCGCCCCGATCTCGTTGAGCATGATGCCCTTGCCCGGCGCGATCTGGCGGAGCTGCGTGAGCGTCGCTCCGAAGGTCGTGCCGAACGTGGGCTGCTCGGTGGCGTCGCGGTAGTAGCCGCTCATGCCGACCCAGTCCACGTAGTCCGCACCCGGGTAGTACTGCTGCATGTAGTCGAGCGTCTGGTACTTCGGGTTGCCGAGCTTGTCGATGCGGCTCGGGGACCAGTCCCAGATGACGTACTTGTTCGCGCCGTTCGCCTGGAAGACGTCGTGCACGTGCTGCCACATCTTCACGTAGGAGCCGGCCGGGTTCTTCTGGTCGTCACCCTCGGACCAGTTGTACCAGGAGCCGTTCATCTCGTGGTCGAGACGGATGACCATCGGCTGTCCGTTGGCCGCCAGCGCCTTGGCGTACTTCGTCAGGTAGGCGTCGAACGACCCACCGGAGATGTCCTCGTTGGTGTACCCGGGGACGTACTTCTGGTCGTTGCCGGTCTGCGCCGGCACGGTCTCCCACGTCATGAGCGGGACACGGCCGTTGGCCCAGGAGCGCTGCACCGCGGGGGCGTTGAACTCCTGGTCGAAGCCCTGGAAGAAGCCGGTCATGTTCGACGCGGTGCCGACCTGACGGGAGACCTCGTCGTACTCGGCCCAGTTGAACGGGGACTGCGCGGTGTACAGGCCGTACCAGCGCGACTGCTGGCCGAGGATCTCGGCCTTGGTCGGCGTGACGACCGGGGTGGCACCCGGGTCGGTCGAGGGACCGGGGTTCGGCTTCGAGCCGCCACCGTTGCCGGAACCAGGGCCGGACCCGGAGCCGTTGCCGGAACCGGAGCCGCTGCCGGACCCGTTGTCGGACGAGCCCGAGCCGGACCCGGACGCACCGGCCGAACCGGTACCGGACCCGCCGGAACCCGAGCCACCGCTGCCGGAACCCGCGGCGTTGACGTTGGACGAGCCTCCGGAGTCCTTCGCGGAACCGAGCTGGGACTGCAGCGACGCGATCTGCGCCTTGAGTTCCGAGATCTGGTCGCCACGCGACCCGGCCTGGGCCGTGCGGGAGTCGAGCTTGCCCTCGAGCGTCCAGATGCGCTCCTGGGCGGCGTCGAGCTGCGTCTGCAGCTCGGCGGCGGACACCTTCTTGGCCTTCGGCGCCTCGACGCCCAGAGCCTGGTGCACGGCGGTCGAGACGGGGCCGGAGGGTGAGATCCACACCGACCAGGTGATGAGGCCGAGCGCCAGCACGATGGCGGTCGTGCCGATGGCCGTCCGGCGGGCGTGCTTGCTGGACTGCGCCCACCAAGCACTCGAGGAACGGATGAAGTCAGACAATGAGGAACGCCTCCAGGGCGAAGATCGCGATGCCGATCACGTACGGGATCGCTGCGTACGGGTTGTACCGGCGGGCTCGGGCGGGGGCCGGCGCGGCTGCTCGCTGGGCCTCCTGCTGCGCGACCGCGGCTGCGGCCTCACGGCGGGTGGCGAGCACGGTGGTGGTGGAGTTGGTCGCCGCGTCGGCGCCGAAGAGCTCGTCGAACGCACGGTCCACGGCCACCTGGTCGACGGTCTCGAGCGGAGCGGGTGAACCAGCGCCCGAACCCGCCTGCCCGGACCCGGCCGACCGGGCACGTTCGGCGTCGATCGGGCTGACCGGGATCTGCGCCGTGGAGGACAGCGGCTGGACGGCGTCCGCAGGGTCCTCCTGCATCGGACCACCGGCGTAGGCGCCGGCCCGGGTCCCCCAGCCGGAGGCGTGCGCCAGGCGGAAGAAGCCGATGAGCCGGATCGGCATCAGGAAGAACGTCGACACGATGATGAACATCGGCAGGCGGAAGAAGTCGCTCGGCTTCTCGGACAGGTGCCGCATCTGGCGGATCGCCATGCTCAGCACGCTCGAGATCACCATGAGCGCCGCGACGTAGACGAACCCGGTCGAGAAGCCGTACTGCGACAGGATGCCCTGGTACAGGTTCTCGCCCTGGCCGGTGAAGGCGCGGTAGATCCAGCCGGCGATCACGCCGAAGAGCATGAACGGCAGGATGATGTCGGTGATGAAGAACGCCGCGAGGACCGGGGCGTGGCCGAGCATCCACGGCAGCATCCGCAGCGTGTTGTACTGCGAGCCGCGGGCCCAGCGGAGCTGCTGCTTGAACAGCTTCTTCACCTGCAGCGGGGCGTCCGTGTAGACCAGCGACGTGTACTGGTAGACGGTCCGGTACCCCTCCTTGAGCGTGAGGTTCGTCAGTGTCCGGTCGTCCGAGACCTCGAGGAACACGCCCATGAACTTCTCGTGCATGAACCGGTCCATCACCCGCATGAGGATGCTCCGGCGGAACGCGATGGTGCGCCCGGGCAGGCAGCCGATCTGCCCGAGGACACTCTGCGCCGGCATCGAGTAGAGCGCCCGCGAGTTCTCGAGCCAGTCGGCCCAGCGGGTGATCCAGCTGCGCTCCGGTTCGAGGATGCGCTGCCGGGTCGTCACACCACCGACGGACTCGTCGGCGAACGGCTTGAGGAGTTCCTCGAGCGCGCCGGGGGTCCAGACGGTGTCGGAGTCGACCAGCACGGTGATGTCGCCGTTGGACATCTCGGTGCCGACCTTGACGGCGTTGCGCTTGCCCGGGATGGGCGTGTGGGTCCAGCGGACGAGCGGGGCGAACTCGTCGCAGACCTCCTCGAGCGCCTCGTTGCGGGCACCGTTGATGACGACGATGATCTCGCCGGGCTGCTGCTCGACCATGCGGCCGATGACGTCACGGAAGAGGTCGAGCGGTTCGTCCACGACGGGGACGACGACGCTGGTGGTACCGACGAAGGTGCCGGTGAAGGGGCGGTAGCGGGCGGAGATGACGACCTTGAGCAACCAGAGCAACCAGATCACCGCGGAGTACACGGCGAACAGGTAGAACTCGGGGTGGCCTTCGACCATCTGCCTGATCTGCAGAATGAAGGTGAACACTGATCCCTGCTTCAACGTTCGAGGTGGAGATTCCGCTTCATCGGGGAATCAGGGCCGGTTCGGGTGATGCAATTGATGCAGAACCTGAACGCGCGCGCAACGCGGCCCCCGTCCGGGGGCGTTACGGGCGCGTTACGGGGTACACACCGGTCCCCCTCTCGGCCGGTCGGAGCGGTCCCCCGTGGTGCTGACAGCACTCCTGCGGACCACGCCTCGACGCCGGGTCGCCCTGATGGGCGACAGGTGCGGCCTGGAGGCACGGGTCGGGTCCGACGGAAAGCCCAGGTCAGCAGGTGATCACGCGGCGTGTCGGGGGACGTCGGAAAAGGTCCCCTCGCGGTCCGGTGGGAGTTCGGTCACGGCCCGGTAACGAGCCGGGCTCTGTTTCGAACAGGGGTACGAAGAGGGTGCCGTCGGGGGACGTCATGCGACACGGAGAATTAACCTTCGATGGCTGCTCAGGTCGGGTCCGTCCGCAGACGCTCGGGCGTGTCGCGAGGTGCTCGGCGCTGCGTCGGCGGCGGGTCAGGTGCCGTAGAACTCGCGCTCGAACACCTGCCGTGCGCGCCGCGTGACGCCGAGGTAGTCGTCCTCGAGGCGGCTCGCGGAGCCCGGCGGGTACTCCATCAGCCGTGCGACGCCCTCGAGCTGCACGCGGTCGACGGGCAGCACGTCGGTGGTCTTCCCCGACCACAGCACGAGGGCGCTCCGGGTGCGCGATGCGAAGCGCCAGGCGGCCCCGAGCCGCTCGCCGTCCTCGGCACCGACGAGTCCGGCGTCGACCGCGGCGTCGAGCGCCTCGAGCGTCGACGTGGTGCGGAGCGACGGGATCTCGAGCGCGTGCTGCAGCTGCAGGAGCTGCACGAACCACTCGACGTCGCTGAGCGACCCGCGACCGAGCTTGAGGTGCCGGGCCGGGTCGGCGCCGCGGGGCAGCCGCTCCGACTCGACGCGGGCCTTGATGCGGCGGACCTCGCGCACCTGGTGGTCGTCGATCCGCTCCGGGTACCGCGTGCGGTCGGCGAGGTGCTCGAAGTCACGCAGGAGCTGTGCGTCACCGACGGCACCGCGGGCGCGGAGGAGCGCCTGCGCCTCCCACGTGAGCGACCAGCGGGCGTAGTAGGCGCCGTAGGACTCGAGCGTCCGCACCACGGGACCGTTCTTGCCCTCGGGGCGCAGGTCGATGTCGAGGTCGAGCGGGTGGATCGTGTCCTCGGTCAGGCGGTTGAGCTCGCGCACGATGGTCTGGGCGGTCCGTGACGCGACCTCGGGCGCCAGGTCGGGGGCCCGGTACACGTACAGCACGTCGGCGTCCGACCCGAAGCCGAGCTCCCGCCCGCCGTACCGGCCCATCGCGATGATCCCGAACTCGAAGCCCTCGGGGGCGTCCCGGCGGGCGAGCGCGAGGGCACCGGCGAGGGTGGCCTCGGTGACGTCGCTCAGGGCCGGGCCCAGGCCGTCGACGTCGAGGGAGCCGAGCACGGCGGCCATGCCGAGCCGCAGGGTCTCCCGACGTCGGGCCGACCGGAGCAGGGCCGCGGAGCCGTCGACGTCGTTGCCGTGCCGGGCGGTGGTCGCGGTCATCTCGGCGAGCAGGGAGTCGATCGGCCGCGGACGCAGGAGCGCCTCGGGTTCGTCGAGCCAGGCGACCGCCTCGGGGAACCGCTCGAGCAGCCCGGACAGGAACGCCGACTCGGACAGCACCGTGGTGAGCGAGTGTGCGGCGCCGGACGAGTCGCGCAGCATGCGGAGGAACCAGCTCGACTCCCCCAGCCCGTCGCTCAACCGCCGGAAGGCCAGCAGCGCACGGTCCGGCGCGGGCCCCTCGGCCATCCAGCGCAGGAGCACCGGGAGCAGGTTCCGCTGGATCGCCGCGCGTCGGCTCGTCCCCTGCGTGAGGGCGCGGATGTGGCCGACGGCTCCGGCGGGGTCGACGAACCCGACACCGGCGAGCCGGTCGACGACCTGGTCGTTGGTCAGGACGATCTCGTCCTCGGTCGAGGCCACCGCGGACAGCAGCGGCCGGTAGAACAGGCGCTCGTGCAGCCCGCGGACCTCGAGCTTCACGGCGCGCCAGCGGGCCTCGAGCGCCGGCGCCGACGCCGCGACGCCGCTCGACCGGGCGAGCACCCGCAGCTCCTCTTCGTCGGAGGGCATGAGGTGCGTCCGCTGCAGGCGACGGAGCTGGATGCGGTGCTCGAGCACCCGGAGCAGCGCGTAGTCCGGCCCGAACCGAGCGGCCTCGGCACGGCCGACGTACCCGGCGTCGGTCAGGGCGTCCATCGCCTCGAGCGTCGATCGCACCCGCACGGACGGGTCGTCACGGCCGTGCACGAGCTGCAGGAGCTGCACGGTGAACTCGACGTCCCGCAGGCCACCGGGGCCGAGCTTGAGCTGCCGGTCGACGTCGGCGTCGGGGATGTGCTCGGTCACCCGCTCGCGCATGCGCTGCACCGACTCGACGAACCCCGGCCGGGTGGAGGAGTTCCACACGAACGACGCGACGGCCTCGGCGTACCGGGCACCCAGGTCTGAGGATCCCGCGATCGGGCGGGCCTTGAGCAGCGCCTGGAACTCCCACCCCTTTGCCCAGCGCTCGTAGTACGCCACGTGCGAGTCGAGGGTGCGGACGAGTGCACCGTCCTTGCCCTCGGGCCGGAGGTTCGCGTCGACCTCCCACAGGGCGGGCTCGGCGGCGAGGTCGGTGATCGCGTGCATGGCGGCGATCGCGATGCGGGTGGAGACGAGCACGGCCCGGTCGGTGGGGACGTCGTCGGTGGGCTCCGTGACGAAGATGACGTCGACGTCGCTGACGTAGTTGAGCTCGCGGGCACCGGCCTTGCCCATCGCGATCACCGCGAGCGGGGTCGCCGCGACGTCGGCCGCGGGGAACGGCACCTCGCGCCGCGCGATGTCGACGGCGGCGTCGAGGGTGGCGCCCGCCAGGTCGGCGAGGCCCGCCGCGACGGCCGGGAACGCGTCCGTCGGCACGGGGTGCAGCACGTCGAACAGGGCGATCTGGGCCAGGTGTCGGCGGTAGCGCACCCGCAGGCGCATCCGGGCGTCCTCACCCGTGGCACCGTCGACGGCCTCGGTCAGCGACGCCGTGTAGCGCTCCTGCGACCACGGTTCGCCGACCGGTTCGAGCAGCAGTGCCAGCTCGGCCGGACGGCGGTGCAGGAACTCCCCGAGCCCGATCGAGGCGCCGAGCAGGCGGATCAGGCGCTCGGTCGCGGCGTCGTCCGTCAGGACGGGGCGGAGCTCGTCCGGCGCGCGCTCGAGCAGCCGCTCGAGCATCCGCAGGGCGCCGTCCGGATCAGCGGTGCCGCCCCAGAGCGCGGCAGACCCGGCGACCGGCAGCGGCATGTCGGGGCCGAACCGGGCCTCCAGGTCGGCAGCCCGCTCGAGGCTCTCCGACAGCTCGGCGAACCCCAGACGGGCCAGCTCCGAACGTGACGTCGTCGTCCGACCGGTCATGTGGAACGTGCTCCCGAGGGGTCAGGGCGCTCGGTTCTAGAGCGCGCCGAGGTTGGTGTCGAGCTCGAACGGGGTGACCTGGTCGCGGTAGCGCTTCCACTCCTGCCGCTTGTTGAGCAGCACGAAGTTGAACACCTGCTCGCCGAGGGTCTCGGCCACCAGCTCGGAGTCCTCCATGAGGCTCAGCGCGTGGTCGAGGCTCGCGGGCAGCTGGCTGTAGCCCAGGGCCCGACGCTCCGAGTCGCTGAGGCTCCAGACGTTGTCCTCGGCCTCGGCGGGGAGCTCGTACTCTTCCTCGATGCCCTTGAGGCCGGCGGCGAGCAGCAGCGAGTACGCCAGGTACGGGTTCGCCGCCGAGTCGATGCCGCGGTACTCGATGCGCGAGGACTGGCCCTTGTTCGGCTTGTAGAGCGGCACGCGCACCAGGGCCGAGCGGTTGTTGTGGCCCCAGGTGACGAAGGAGGGGGCCTCGTCACCGCCCCAGAGCCGCTTGTACGAGTTGACAAACTGGTTCGTCACCGCGGTGATCTCCGGCGCGTGCTTGAGCACGCCGGCGATGAAGTGCTTGGCGGTCTGCGACAGCTGGTACTGGCCACCGGCCTCGTAGAAGGCGTTCTGGTCGCCCTCGAACAGCGAGACGTGGGTGTGCATGCCGGAACCGGGCTGGCCGGAGATCGGCTTCGGCATGAACGTCGCGTAGACGCCCTGCTCGATCGCGACTTCCTTCACCACGGTGCGGAAGGTCATGATGTTGTCCGCCATCGTCAGTGCGTCGGCGTAGCGGAGGTCGATCTCGTTCTGCCCGGGGCCGGCCTCGTGGTGCGAGAACTCGACCGAGATGCCGAGGTCCTCGAGCATCCGGACCGACCGGCGGCGGAAGTCGTGCGCGCTGCCGCCGGGGACGTTGTCGAAGTAGCCGGCCTGGTCGACGGGCTGCGGGCCGCCGTCCTTCCACTCGCGGCTCTTGAGCAGGTAGAACTCGATCTCGGGGTGCGTGTAGAACGTGAACCCGCGGTCGCTCGCCCGCGCCAGGGTGCGCTTCAGCACGTTGCGGGGGTCGGCCACGGCGGGCTGCCCGTCCGGCGTCGTGATGTCGCAGAACATCCGCGCGGTGGGGTCGATCTCGCCGCGCCACGGCAGGATCTGGAAGGTCGAGGGGTCCGGGTGTGCCAGGACATCGGCCTCGTAGGAACGGGTGAGGCCCTCGATCGCGGAGCCGTCGAACCCGATGCCCTCGGCGAACGCGCCCTCGACCTCGGCCGGGGCGATCGCCACCGACTTCAGCGTCCCGATGACGTCCGTGAACCAGAGTCGGATGAACTTGATGCCGCGCTCCTCGATGGTGCGGAGCACGAAGTCCGTCTGCTTGTCCATGCACGACCTTTCCGTGTATCGGGTGGCCGCTGGCGGGCCTCGTCCCAGGCTAGTGGTCCGGCGGTGTGTGCGGGGCCGTGCGACGCGCCGTCACCGGGGCGTCGGCGGGGCGCCGGCCGCGGTGCTCAGCGGTCCTCGGCGTCCCACTTCTCGTTGTTCGCGGCGATGCGGTCGAGCGCGTGCTGCGCCTCCTCACGCGTCGCGAACGGGCCGATCCGGTCACGCTGCGGGGACTGCGGGCCCTGCTCGACCTGGCCGGTCTTGTCGTTGAACCACCACTGGGACTCGATGCGTTCTTCGCTCATGCCGCCCACCGTACCCACGCAACTGCCTGGAGGCCCGGTGCCGGTCCGGCGGACCGGCACCGGGCCTCCAGGCAGTCACGTCCACCACGTCGCGCCGCACCCCGGGGCGTTGCGCTCGGCGCGTCGGGCCGCACCCCGGGGCGGTCGCGCTCGGCGCGTCGGGCTGCGCCCTGGGGCGGTTGCGCTCGGCGCGTCGCGCCGCGGCTAGAGTGGTCCGCATGCCCCGGGACGAACACGGACACCTGACCGCCGGCCGCATCTCCCCGCACCGCGCCGTCCCGAAGGACATCGAGCGTCCGGAGTACGTCGGGAAGGTCGAGCCCCACGAGCACGGTCTCGGTGACACCTACACGCCGGACGAGGTCGAGCGCATCCGCGTCGCCGGACGCATCGCGTCGCAGGCCATCGACGCCGTCGGCGAGGCCATCCGCCCCGGTGTGACCACGGACGAGCTGGACCGGATCGGGCACGAGTTCGTCGTCGCGCACGGTGCCTACCCCTCCACGCTCGGGTACCGCGGCTACCCGAAGTCGCTCTGCTCGAGCCTCAACGAGGTCATCTGCCACGGCATCCCCGACGACACCGTCCTGCAGGAGGGCGACCTCGTCAACATCGACATCACCGCCTACAAGGACGGCATGCACGGCGACACGAACCGCACGTTCGTCGTCGGGCAGGCAGCGCCCGAGGTGTCGGACCTGGTGACCCGGACCGAAGAGGCACTGCGTCGCGGCATCAAGGCCGTCGCCCCGGGCCGGCAGGTCAACGTGATCGGCCGCGCGATCGAGGCGTACGCGAAGCGCTTCGGCTACGGCGTCGTCCGCGACTACACCGGACACGGCGTCGGTCGGGCGTTCCACTCCGGCCTGATCATCCCCCACTACGACGCACCGCAGTACGACACGGTGATCGAACCCGGCATGGTGTTCACCATCGAACCCATGCTCACGCTCGGCGGCATCGAGGCCGACATCTGGTCCGACGACTGGACGGTCTCGACCCGTGACAAGTCGTGGACCGCGCAGTTCGAGCACACCCTCGTCGTCACCGAACGCGGCGCGGAGCTCCTCACCGTCTCCTGACCGGACACCTCCGGCAGGCAACCGAAAGGCACGACAACCTCATGATCTCCCTCGCAGTCGGCGTCGACATCGGTGGTACGGGCATCAAGGGCGCGATCGTCGACGTTGCGTCCGGCGCCCTCACCACGGACCGCATCAAGAAGGCCACGCCCGAGGGCGGGAAGCCCCAGGACATCACGGCGGTGGTCAAGGAGATCATCGGCGAGCTCGCCCCCGGTGACGACGTCCCCGTGGGCGTCTGCTTCCCGGCGATCGTGCGGGACGGCAAGACGATGTCCGCCGCGAACGTGTCGAAGAAGTGGATCGGCTTCGAGGCCGAGGCGCTGTTCGAGAAGGAACTCGGCCGCTCCATCCACTTCGTCAACGACGCCGACGCCGCCGGGTTCGCCGAGCAGCAGTTCGGTGCGGCCAAGGGCAAGGACGGCCTGGTCATCGTGACGACGCTCGGCACCGGCATCGGCACCGCGCTCATCAACGACGGCGTGCTCATCGTCAACTCGGAGCTCGGGCACCTGGAGATCGAGGGGCACGACGCCGAGTCGCGCGCCTCGTTCGCCGCCAAGGAGCGCGACGACCTGTCGTGGAAGCACTGGGCGAAGCGCCTGCAGAAGTACTACTCGACGCTCGAGGCCCTGCTCTCCCCCGAGCTGTTCGTCGTCGGCGGCGGGGTCTCGAAGCAGTACGAGGAGTTCCTCCCGCTGCTCGACCTGCAGGCCGACATCATCCCCGCGACGCTCCGCAACAACGCCGGCATCATCGGTGCCGCGACCCTGGCGGCGCGCAGCGTCTAGTCCGGGTCGCGCGTACCTGGTCGGGGGCGCCCGGTCGGGCGTACCTGGTCGAATCGGGCGTACCCGGTCGGAACTTCCGACCAGGTACGCCCGTTCTCATCAGGTACGCGTGTGCGTGGGGCTCCCCTCGCATCGGGCGCCGCGGAGCCGGGTAGACTCGCTCCAGCGAATGGGTCGGTGAGACGGTCGCGTCGCTCCCCCGGGAGCGCCGAGGAACGTCCGGGCTCCACAGAGCAGGGCGGTGGGTAACACCCACCCGGAGCAATCCGCGAGACAGTGCCACAGAAAGCAGACCGCCGGCGGCAACGTCGGTAAGGGTGAAACGGTGGTGTAAGAGACCACCAGGGGTCCGGGTGACCGGATCCGCTCGGTAAACCTCGCCCGGAGCAAGGTCAGACAGAGGACGTTGAGGCTGCTCGCCGAGTCCTCGGGTAGACCGCTGGAGGCCGACGGCAACGTCGGTCCGAGAGAGATGGCCGTCACCGCCGTGCAAGCGGCGGGACAGAACCCGGCGTACGGCCGGCCCATTCGCCCCTTCTCCGTGCCGCGTTGGCCCGCGTCGCGCGGACGTCGCGCGCGGCGCGCGCGGTCACGACTCCCCGCTCAGGTTCGCCGAGTGGTCACCAACTGTCGGTCGGCACGGCCGCAGCCGACAGTTCGTGACCGCTCGGCGGCACGCACGCGACGCGTTGCGACCAGCCCACGACGGGCCGGAGGCGCGGTGCGGCGCCGCCACGGGCCTCCCGGCAGGCGGCGCGCACGGTCACGACTCCCCGCTCAAGTCCGACGAGTGGTCACCAACCGTCGGTCGGCACGGCCGCAGCCGACGGTTCGTGGCCGCTCGGCGGCACGCACGCGACGCGTTGCGACCAGCCCACGACGGACGGGAGGCGCGGTGCGGCGCCGCCACGGGCTTCCCGTCAGGCGGCACGCACGGTCACGACTCCCGGCTCAGGTTCGCCGAGTGGTCACAAAGTGTCGGCCGGCACGGCCGCAGCCGACCGTTCGTGACCGCTCGGCGGCACGCACGCGACGCGTTGCGACCAGCCCACGACGGACGGGAGGCGCGGTGCGGCGCCGCCACGCGCCTCCCGTCAGGCGGCACGCACGGTCACGACTCCCCGCTCAGGTTCGTCGAGTGGTCACCAACTGTCGGCCGGCAGGGCCGCAGCCGACAGTTCGTGACCTTTCGGCGCCCGGCAAGCGACGCGTTGCGACCAGCCCACGAACGGACAGGAGGCGCGGTGCCAGCTGGCACCGCGCCTCCGCCACGGACGTCGCTCGCGTCTACAGCCCGGACTCGGCCGTCCGCACCAGGATCGCGTCGCTGTCGGGGCACAGCACCACGTCGTCAGGCGCAGCCCGGCGGATGGTTTGCAGGTCGGAGTTGTTGAGCGCCACGCCCGAGGCCGTCGACACGCCGCCCTGCAGCAGCGAGGCGCCGAAGCCGTAGCGCGCACGCTGCCGGTCGTACAGGGCGAGCAACTCAGCCGGCACCTTGGCGGCGACGTCGGCACGGGCCTGCTCGGCGGACTCGCGGTCGGCCGTGAGCCGGGCGATCTCGGCGTCGCGCTCGGCGACCAGACCACCGCGGGCGGCCTCGACGTCGGCGAGCTTCGCCTCGATGTCACCGACCCGGGCGCGGAGGCCGTCGAGGTTCTCCATGATCTCGAGCTCGGCGGTCTCGAGGCCGCCGATGCGCCGCTGCAGCGAGTCGAGCTCGCTCTGCAGTCCAGCGGCGTCCTTCGCGTTCGCGACGTTCTGCAGCATCGTGGTGTCGCGTTCGACACGGGCCTGCGCGACCGCGGTGTCGGACTCCAGGCGGGCGAGGTCGCGCTCGGCGTCCTCGACCTCGCCGGTGGCGGCGACGAGTTCGCTCCGGAGCGCCGCGGCCTGCTTGCTCAGCTCGGTCAGCTGGTCGCCCTTCTGCAACGACGTGATGCGGTGCGCGATGCGGGTGACGTCGTTGTCGAGACGCTGGACGTCGAGGAGGATGACCTGGTCCTCGGGTGCTGCCTTCATGGTCAGGCTCCTTCTGTGGGGGTGGTGGGTTCGGCGGCCGGCAGGACGGCGAAGTCCCACGGGTCGGTGCGGAGGTCGCTCACGGTGACGCGGACCCCGGCCCGGGTGCGCAGCTGCTCCGCGGCGACGTCGAGCCAGAGCCACTCGGTGGCCCAGTGCGAGGTGTCGATGAGCGCCGGCCCGCCGCCGAGGAGCGCCTGTTCGCGGAACTCCGAGGCCGGGTGGTGCCGCAGGTCGCTCGTGATGTAGACGTCGGCGTCGAGCACGGCGGGGTGGCCGAGCAACGAGTCGCCGGCACCCGCGCAGAGCGCCACGGTGCGGACGGGCTGGTCGAAGTCACCGGAGACGCGGACCCCGGTGGCCGTGGGCGGCAGCAGGTCGACGAGCTTCCGGGCGAGGGCGCCGAGGGTCGTCCCCTCGGGCAGCACGCCGACGCGACCGATGCCCGTGTCGGGGTCGGCTCCGGCGTCGAGCGGGCGCTGCTCGGTGAGCCCGAGGCGGTCGGCGAGGACGGCCGAGGTGCCGGTCGTCACGACGTCGGCGTTGGTGTGCGCCGCGAGCAGGGCGCTGCCGCCACGCACCAGCGTTGCGAGGACCCTGCCCTTGTAGGTCGACTCGGCGATCGTCGTCACCCCGCGGAGCAGCAGTGGGTGGTGCGTGAGCAGGAGCCCGGCACCGAGTTCGACGGCTTCCCGTGCGGTGGCGGGGACCGCGTCGACGGCGAGGTGCACGTGCTCGACGGTGGCGGCCGGATCGCCCGCGACGAGTCCGACGGAGTCCCACGACTCGGCACCGGCGGCGGGCCACAGGTCCTCGATCACGGCCTGGAGTTCGCGGAGCGTCGGCATCCCGTCAGTCTACCGAGGCGACCGCCCCGCACGGGGCAGCCGGTCCGTGTGGGGTGATCCGGGCCTCCAGGCAGTGCAGCCGGAAGCCTTGTGACCGGAAGCGGTGCAGCCGACCGCGCCGCGGCCGCGGGTCGTCAGCGACGACCGAGCAGGCCGAGCAGGCGGTCGACGAGTCGCGACCACCAGCCGGCCGGGGCCGGCGCTGCCGCCGTGGCGGAGTCGGTGTCGGCTTCCGTCGCGTCCACGACGGGGGCCGGGACGACGGGTGCGGCGACGGCGTCCGGCAGGACGACCGGCGTGCTCGCGGTGACGCCCTGGTGCGCGGTGAGCGCTGCGGCGAAGGCCGCGCGGTCGATGACCGTCGGCCCGGTGGCGGGCAGGACGAGCGGGGTGGGTCGCGTGGCCGCGGACACCGGGGACACGGCCGGGAGGCCCAGCACCGGTCGGACGGGTTCGTCGCGTTCCGGGGTGACGAGTGCCACCACCGGCGCGGCTTCCGCGGTGGGTGCGGCCTGCGCTGCTGCGGGGACGCTCGGTGCTGCGCGGGTCGGCACGGGTGCCGGCCGGGTGACGAGCGCCACCGGCGCGGTCGCTGCGCGGCGGGCTGCGGCACGGTCGCGGCGGTCCGCCTCGGCGGCGGCGTCGGTGAGCAGGTCGGCGAAGACGGTGTGGGCGAAGGCGCGGGCGGCCGTCACCTCGGGGTCCTCCGAGCCGGCGACGGTGGCCTCCCACGCGGCGAGGCGAGCGAGGTCCTCGTCACGGCGGCGGACCTCGTCCTCGAGCAGGACGATGCGCTCGATGCTGCTGCGGCCCGTGGACGAGGACACCTCCACCGCGAGGTCCTCGATGCGCAGGGCCAGACGCTCCGGCGGCTCCGGGAAGGACGGGGCGCAGACGGCGGCGTGGCGGGCGCGGTCGCGGCGGAACGCGGGGGCGGCGGGTGCCGACGGGCTGATCTCGTCGGCCGGGGCCGTCTCGTCAGCCGGGGTCGAGGTGGCGACGTGCGCCGGGGCGGTCGTCGGGTCGACGACCGCTTCGTCGGCGGTCGAGGTGCTGCTCGCGGCGCGTCCGGGGCGCTGCACGGGGCCGGTGACGGGCGGGACGACGAGGTCCGGCACGTAGGGGGCACGGGTCGCCGGTGCGTCGCGGAGCCACTCCTCGAGCTCGCGGCCGAACGGGTCCACGAGCGGGGTGCGTGCGCCGGACTGGGTCTCCATGTCCGAAGGATAAATATCGCGCGGGCCGAAACGCGGGACATCCGCGGTGTGTCGCTGCACCGCCTGCCATATCGCGGCGGAGTTGAGCGGCGTGTCGCGCCCGTCGTCACCGAGGTGGGCGGAGGCCGTCCTCGAACGCCCGCAGCAGTTCCCGGCCCGCGGGCCAGGCACCGACGCCACTCGCGACGTTCACGTGCCCGAGAGCGCCGACACGGACGACGTCCGCGCCCATCGCATCGGCGAACACGAGTGCCCGGTCCGCGCTGCAGTACGGGTCGTCGTCGCTCACGACGAGGCGTGTCGGGACCTGCTGGGCCGGGGGCACCGGACGCGGTGTCACGAAGCCCGATGCCTCGTCCGGGAACGTGTCCCCGAGTGGGTCGGGCGGGGCGACGAGGAAGGCACCGGCGACGAGCGCGGGAGCGTCCGCCGTGGTGGCGAGCCAGTCGGCGACGGCCAGGACGCCGAGGCTGTGGGCGATGAGGACCGGGGGCTCCGGGCACGGGGCCACGGCCGTGGAGATCGCGGCGCGCCAGTCGTCCGGGTCCGGGTCGCTCCACGAGGTGGGGGCGATGCGGACGGCGGCGGGCTGCTGGGGGCGGTGGTCGTGCTGGATGTGCTCGTCGTTCTCGTCGTGCTCGTCGCGCTCGTCCTGCTGCTCCCGCTCCCAGACGGACTGCCAGTGGTCCGGGTCCGAGTTCCAGATGCCGGGGACGATCACCCACGGTCGCGCTCTGCTCACCGGGGCAGCGTAGCGAAGAAGCGAGGCACCGTTCCGGAGTGTGACGCGCGGTGCACTGCCCAGCTCAGAGCTGCGGGACTGCGCCCCGGGGCTGCTGCAGCGTGTCGCGCGGGTACTGCCCGAAGCGCGACGCGTACGCCGCCGAGAACCGACCGAGGTGCGCGAAGCCCCAGCGCAAGGCAACGCTCGCCACCGTCAGGTCGCCCGCCGACGCGCGGCGGAGTTCCTCGTGCACGCGGTCCAGCCGGATCCCCCGCAGCAACGCGTTCGGCGCCGTTCCGACCTGCCGCTGGAACGCCTGCTGCAGCCCCCGGACGCTCAGGCCGACGTGCTCGGCGACGTCCGTCGTCGTGACGGGCGTGTGGGCGAAGGCGTGCATGAACTCCACGGCCTCGCGGACGCGACCAGTGGCACCCTGTGGCAGCGCGACGTCGGGGGCGATGGTCTCGTGCGGGAACGTGTCGAGGAACGCCAGCGCGGTCTCCCGCACGGTCTCGGCGAGGGCCAGTGCGGTGAGCGGTGCCGGGCCGAGCACGATCGCCGCGGCGCGCTGCACCCGGGCGTTCCAGGCGCGGAGGTCCTCGGGCCGGGGCGCTGCGGTGTGGTCGAACACGAGGGGGCCGGGCCGGGTGCCGTGCACCTCGGCGGCGACGCCCTCCAGGTACGTGCGGTCGAACTGCACGAGGCTCTGGCGGACGTCCTGCAGGTCGAACACGAAGGGACGCCGCGTCGGGAACACCCGCGGGGCCCCCGGTGCGAAGTCGACCTCCTGGCGACCGACGTCGACGCGGCCACCGCCGTCCGACGTCCACATCACGACGTACTCGTCGGGGACCTCGACCTCGCCCTGCATCCGCCCGTCGAACCGGGTGGAGCGGAACGTCATCGATCCGTCGCCCACGACCTGGAACCGGTACGCGAACGGACGATCGGTCCGGGACGCCGAGAACCCCGTGCTCTCGTAGGCCTCTTCGTACAGTTGCACGGCCGCGTCGAGTCCGGCGCCGGACGTCTCGAACCGGATCCGGGGATCTGGGTCGACAGTCATCGCGCGAATCGTGACACGGTGTCCGGGAAACGCGACAATCGCCGACCCGTCATTGCGGTTTGCGGCCCACGGAGTGCGCTGGGCGGACGACCGGTGGGCTCCGTCGGTGCGCGACGGCCGTGCTCCCGCTCAGTGCCGGGAGCGCAGCACCGTCCAGCGGTTCCGGTCGGCGACGCGTTCGTACCGCAGGTCGTCGACGACCATGCGGACGAGGGCGAGCCCACGACCGCCCTCGGCGAAGTCGTCGGGCAGCACGGCGGCGTCGGGGTCCACCGTCGCCGCGACCCCGTCGTCGGACAGCAGCGCCTGGAAGCGCTCGTCACCGATCTCGAGCCGGAGCTCGCACGAGACACCGTCCGGGCGGGCGCCGTGCTCGATGACGTTCGAGGTGAGTTCGACGAGGGCGAGCTCGAGGGCCATCCGGTCCTCGGCAGCGATGGACGGCTCGTGCTGCCACACGCCCGCCAGGAACTCGTGCACGGCGGACACGTCGTCCGGAGGGCACGCCAGTGCGAGCATGTGCTCGGCGACGGGGGCGGTCATCACCAGTCGGTCACCGCGGCGTCCCCGTCGGGGTACGTCCGCAGGATCTTGTCGATGTTGGAGAGCTTGAGCACCATCTGGACCTGTTCCGACGGTGCCGCGATGCGGAGGTCGCCGCCGGCCTGCCGCGCGGTCTTCAGGCTGCCGACCAGGGCGCCGAGGCCGGAGGAGTCCATGAACTCGACCCCGGAGAGCTCGACCACGAGCCGCGAACGCCCGTTGCCGACGATCTGGGCGACGGTCTCGCGGAACGTGGGCGCGGAGACCATGTTGAGCCGGCCGCTGCACTCCAGGACGGCGGTGTCGGTCTCCGCCTCGTGTACGACGATGTCCATCTCGGTGGGTCTCCTCAGATCGGTGCGCCTTGCAACCAGCAACCTACCGGCTCAGCCCCTCAGTTGTGGGACCGGTTTCGCCGCGTCGCCGTCACCTGGACCACGACGGCCGCGGCCATCAGCGCTGCCATCACCCCGCCCATCGCCAGTGCGGTGCCGCCGAGGGCGCCGGCGAGCGGGGTGCCGAGACCGCCGATGCCGAAGGTCAGGCCGCCCTGCAGGGCAGCCGCGGTGCCCGGGTGTGCCGCACCGACGTGCTGCGTGCGGGTCATCGCCGCCGGCAGGACGAAGCCCCACGCGGCCGTCACGACCGCGAGGGCGCACCACACCGGCACCGGCCCGAGCCCGAGGAGCGCCGACACCAGCACGGCGGTGGCTCCGACCGTCCCGACGAGCAGACCCAGGGTCAGCAGGGCGTCCTCGCTGAACCGCCCGACGAGCCGGCCGAACAACAGCGTCGTGACGATCATCATCGACGCGTTCGTGGCGAAGACGAGCGTGTACAGCCCCTCGGAGAACCCGAACTCCGACTGGAACACGAACGAGCTCGTCGCGATGTAGGCGAAGAACCCCACCGTCGACAGCACCCCGCTCAGCACGTAGGCCCGGAATCGCTGGATCGCCAGGAGCTCGCGGATCCGCTGCCCGTTCGCCGCGAACCCGACGCCACCACGACGCTCCGGCGGCAGGGTCTCGCGGAACCGCAGGACCACCGCCACGAAGAACACGGCACCGAGCACGGCCAGCACGACGAACATGAGCCGCCACGTGCCGACCGTGAGCACCGCTCCCCCGGCCAGCGGGGCCACCACCGGCCCGATCGCGTTGATGGCCGCGAGCGTGCCGAACACCTTCGCCATCCGGGTGCCGCTCGTCACGTCGGACACCATCGCCCGACCGGCCACGGCGCCCGCGGCACCGGCGAGTCCCTGGGCGACGCGGGCCACCACCAGCGTCACGACGTCGGGGGCGAGCGCGCAGCCGACCGACGCGAGGGCGAACAGGGCGGTCCCGACGACGAGCATCGGCCGACGACCGATCCCGTCGCTCACCGGTCCGACGAGCAGCTGGCCGACCGCGAAGGCCACGAGGAACGCCGTGAGCGACAGCTGCACGGCGCCGGGCGTCGTGTCGAGGTCGCGCGCGATGGCCGGGAGTGCGGGGATGTACATGTCCGTCGCGAACGGCGAGACCCCGACGATGAGCGCCAGCGGCACGATCGGGGGCAGCACGGTCGTCGTCGGTCCCAGGCTGCGCTCCGTCGTCACCTCGGACACGCTACGCGTCCCCGAATCGATTCGACGGGCACTTCGTGAGCAGGAACGGTCGGTTCGCGGTGCCGGAGGCGACCGTTCCTGCTCACGAAGTGCGGCCCTGCGACGTGCGCGGGGACGGACAGGAGGCCCGTGGCGGGCCCGCCACGGGCCTCCCGTCCGGGGACGCACGCGGTCACGACACCCCGCTCACGTCCGCCGAGTGGTCGTGTTCCGTCGCCCGGCGACGGCGCAGCCGACGCCTCGTGACCACTCGACGGCGCGGCCCGGGACGTGCGCGCGGACGGACGGGAGGCCCGGTGCCAGCTGGCACCGGGCCTCCTGTCCGTCGGGTGGGGGCGTCAGCCCGTGTTCTGCAGGCCGGCCGCGATCCCGTTGACGGTGAGCAGCAGGAGCCGGTGGTCGGCGTCCGTCGGGTCCGTGCTGCCGGACGTGCGGATGGCGCGCAGCGCACGGAGCTGCAGGTGCGACAGTGCGTCGACGTACGGGCTGCGGAGGCGCACGGCGCGGGCGAGGACGGGTCGGTCCTCGAGCACGTCGCTGCCGCCGGAGACGCGGAGCACCCAGTCGCGGGTGCGGACCATCTCGTCGAGCACCTTCGCGGCGAGGTCGTCGCGGTCGGCGAGCTCGAGGTACCGGCGGGCGATGTGCTCGTCGGTCTTCGCGAGCGACATCTCGACGTTCTTGATCATCGCGGCGAAGAGCGGCCACTCGGCGTAGGCGGCGCGGAGGACATCGACGTCGCCGACGGCCTCGAGCGCGGAGCCGAGCCCGTACCAGCCGGCGAGGTTGATGCGCGCCTGCGTCCACGAGAACACCCACGGGATGGCGCGGAGGTCCTCCAGCGACTCCACCGACAGGCCACGACGGGCCGGGCGGGAGCCGAGGGGCAGCAGGCCGATCTCCTCCATCGGGGTGACCCGGGCGAACCACGGCGCGAAGCCGTCGGCCTTGACCAGGTCGTAGAACGCGACGCGCGAGACGTCGTCGAGCTGCTGGGCGAGGTCGGCGAACCGGGCGGCCGCGGCGGCGGTCCGCGCCTCGTTCGACGGCGTCGACGCGAACAGCGTCGCCGAGGCCATCTGCTCGAGGTGGCGCGCGGCGATGTCCTGGTCGCCGTACTGGGCGAAGATGACCTCGCCCTGCTCGGTGAGCTTGAGCCGGCCGTCGATCGATCCCGGCGGCTGCGCGAGGACGGCCTCGTTGGCGGGACCGCCGCCCCGGCCGAGCGAACCACCCCGGCCGTGGAACAGGGTCAGCTCGATGTCGTTGTCGCGGGCCCAGTCGGCGATGCGGGCCTGGGCGTCGTACAGCGCCAGGTTCGCGGACACCGGGCCGACGTCCTTCGACGAGTCCGAGTAGCCGAGCATGACCTCGAGCCGACGGCCGGTCGCGGCGAGGCGTCGCTGGAACGCCTCGGTGCGGACGGCCTCGTCGAGGATGTCGACGCTGGCGTGCAGGTCGGCGAAGGTCTCGAACAGCGGGATGACGTCGAGCACCGGCGCAGCCTCGGCGGACCCGAGCGCGGCGACCGCGAGCTCGTGCACGTTCGCCAGGTCTGCCGGGGACTGCGTGAAGGACACGATGTACCGGTTCGCCGCGCGGACGCCGTAGCGGGACTGCAGCCCGGCGATCGTGCGGAAGACGGCGAGGACCTCTTCGGTGGTCTCGCTCAGTTCGCCACCCGCGCGGATCTCGGCGAGGGCCGTGCGGTGCACCTGGGAGTGCTGCCGGACCTCGAGCTCGGCCAGGTGGAACCCGAAGGTCTCGACCTGCCAGATCAGGTTCTGCAGCTCGCCGTTGGCCGGGCGGATCGCGCCGGCTGCGATGAGCGACGCCTGGATCGTGCGGAGGTCGGCCAGCAGCGCCTCGGGGCCGTCGTAGGCCAGCGGCGTGGTGCCGGTCCGGGTGGCGTCGATGCGCGCGGCGACGAACAGGAGCGCACGACGGTGGGTCTCGTTGGGTGCGCGGACGCCGATGCGCTCGGCGATGCCCGGGTCGAGGGACTCCTGCGCGGCGACGAGGGCGGTGAGGCCGGCGTCGGCGGGGGTGTCGCTCGCGTCGAGTGTCAGGGCGCTGCCGATGCGGGTGGTCGCGCGGGCGAGGCCGAGCAGGATGTGCTCCGCCGCGATCTCGGCGGCCTGGCGGGTGACGTCGGCCGTCACGTGCGGGTTGCCGTCGCGGTCGCCGCCGATCCAGGTGCCGAACCGCACGAACGCGGGCGCGATCACGGGAGCGCGGCCGGCGTCGTCGCCCTGCAGCCGGTCGTCGAGCAGGCGGTAGACCTGCGGGACGATCTCGAACAGGGTCTGGTCGAACACGCTCATCGCGGTGCGGACCTCGTCGAGCGGGGTCGGCCGGGTGGTGCGCAGCGGGGAGGTGCGCAGGAGGGTCGTGATCTCCTCGAGCAGGCGGCGCTCGTTCTCGGCGCGGGCCGTCGCGTTGCGGGCGCGGTCGCGCTTGTCGATGAGGTCCGTGATGCGGCGGACACCCGTGGTGACCGCGCGGCGGCGGGCCTCGGTCGGGTGGGCCGTCAGCACCGGGTGGAACCGCAGGGTGCGGAGGCGCTCAGCGGCCTCGGCCTCGCCGACCTCGGCGACCAGCTCGGCGTAGGTGGCGGGGAACGAGTCGCCGGCCACGCCACCGTCGTCACCGCGCTGCCGGAGGACCCGCACGCGGTGGTGCTCTTCGGCCAGGTTCGTCAGGTGGAAGTAGGTGGTGAACGCCTGCGCCACGGCCTCGGCGCGTTCGGCCGACATGCCCGAGACGATCGCCTGGGCCCGCGCTGCGCCCTCGGCGTGGTCGCCCTCGTAGGCGTCGATCACGGCGGCGCGCAACGACTCCACGTCGTGGAGCAGTTCGTCGCCCCCGTTCTCCCGCAGCACCCGGCCGAGGAGGTTGCCGAGGTACCGGACGTCGGCGCGCAGGTCACTGTCGACCGCACCGCTGACGTCGTCCCGCGCGCGCTCGTGGCGTGCAGATCCGTCGATCGCCGTCATGGAGTCCTTTCCGGGTCGTCCGGGAGGCTGGTCCCGGGTCCCAGCAGCGTATCGGCACCCGGGGGCGCATGAAGTCGACCGTCCGGACGGACGCGGGGCCGGGTCCGGACGGACGCGGGGCAGGGTCCGCGCTGGCCTGCCTCGACGACACCCACTGTGCGGTCAGGCCGTGACGGCGGCGACCGTCGTGTCCCCCGGCTCCTGACGGAAGGGAGCACGGCGGGCATCGAGGCCGGCGAGCAGCCCACGGTTCAGGTCGTAGGCGAGCTCGACCTCGGCGATCACCCGCTCCTGCTCGTCGGCCGTCCAGGGCGCGGCGTCGAGCTGGGCGCGGTAGGTGTGCTCGAAGTCGCTCGGGTCGGCGACCTGGTCGAAGATGTAGAACAGGACACCGTTCGTGTCGAACCCGAACCGCTCGGCCAGCACCTGCCCGATCACGTGCCCGCCGGACACGTCGCCGAGGTACCGCGTGTAGTGGTGTGCGACGAAGCCGCCGGGCCATTCCGCCGCGACCTCGTTGAGGCGTCGCACGTACGCGGTCGTCGCGGGCAGCGGGCACACCAGTTCGGACCAGTCCGGGCCGATCAGGTACTCGAGGTCGGCACGGATCGCCGGCATCCGGGTGAGCTGCGCGGTGACGAACGGCGCCGCCACGGGGTGGTCGGCCATGCGTTCCGCCGCCCGCTCGAGCGCGTCGTACACGAAGGCGTACTGTCCGAGCAGGGCCGCGTAGTCGGCGACGTCGCAGTCGCCGCCGAGCAGGTCCTGCATGAAGCCGCTCGTGGCCGAGGCACCGTGCGAGCGCCGCGTGCGACGCCGCAGCAGCTCGGAGAACGGGATGACGGTCGAGTCCATGAGGTAAGGCTAACCTTAGTGATGCGCGCGTCAAGCAGGGATCACCCAGGTGGCGCCGAACCCGCGAGAGGAAGCTCCCCCACGATGAGCTCGAAACCCAAACGCCCCCAGCACGTCTTCGTCGTCGACCGCACCGAACGGCTCTCGCCCCACATGGTGCGCGTGCACCTGGGCGGCTCGGCCTTCGAGGACTTCGTCGCCCAGGCCGACCCCGACCGGCTCGGCTCGACCGACAAGTACGTCAAGCTCCTGCTCGCGAAGCCGTCGCTCGGACTGGTGCCGCCGTACGACCTCGAGGCCCTGCGCGAGACCCTGCCGAAACACGACCGCCCCGCCCGCCGCACCTACACGGTGCGGGCGGTCGACCACACCACGCGGACCATCGCGATCGACTTCGTCGTGCACGGCGACGAGGGCCTCGCCGGTCCCTGGGCAGCGTCCGCGCAGCCGGGCGACCGGCTCGCCCTGTCCGGGCCCGGTGGCGGCTACGCGCCGAGCACCGACCCGGCCGTCACGCACGTGCTGCTCGGTGATGACAGCGCCCTGCCCGCGATCGGCGCGGCACTCGAGTCGATGCCCGACTCCGCCACCGGGGTCGCCCTGGTCGAGGTGGCAGGGCCCGCCGACGAGCAGGACATCCGGCACCCGGCCGGGGTCGACCTGCGGTGGCTGCACCGGGACGCCACCGGCGCCCAGCCGGGCACGCTCCTGCTGGAGACGGCCCGCGGGCTGCCGCGTGCCTCCAGGCCGGTCCAGGTCTTCGCGCACGGCGAGCGGACCGCGATGAAGGCGATCCGTCGGCTGTTGCAGGACGACTGGGGGCTGGAGAAGCGCGAGATGTCGTTGTCGGCGTACTGGGCGCTCGGTCGTGGTGAGGACGAGTTCCAGGAGGAGAAGCGCGAGCCCGTCGGGGTGATCTTCACCGACTGACGGCGGCCTACGTGTCTGTTCCTTCCCAGAACGGGCGCGATGGCTGGTGGGAACGGGCATACCTGGTCGGAAGAACGGACCGGGTACGCCCGTTCTCGGTCGGTACGCCCGTTCTCGGGCGGTACGCCCGGATCGGCGGACGTGCGTGGCGCCCGTTTCCCGCAGGTACGCCCGTTCCTTCCCAGAACGGGCGCGATGGCTGGTTGAAACGGGCATACCTGGTCAGAAGAACGGACCAGGTACGCCCGATTCGACCAGGCACGCCCGGCACGCCCGTTCTCGGCCGGCACGCCCGGCGGCCGGGGCGCCCGGCTGTCGCACGTACGCCCGTTCCTTCCCAGAACGGGCGCGATGGCTGGTGGGAACGGGTATACCTGGTCGGAAGAACGGACCAGGTACGCCCGATTCGACCAGGTACGCCCGGCCCGCCCGTTCTTGGTCGGTACGCCCGTTCCTTCCCAGAACGGGCGCGATGGCTGGTGGGAACGGGCGTACCTGGTCAGAAGATCGGACCAGGTACGCCCGATTCGACCAGGGACGCCCGGTTCGACCAGGGACGCCCGGGACGCCCGGTGGGCCCAGCGCGCGCGGCGGCCGGGAGGCCCGGGGCACGTCGGTGGGTCGGGCTAGCGTTCGGCGCATGGTCACCTCGTCGTGCTGCGTGCCGGGTTGCGCGGGCGTGCTCGCGGACGGGCTCGCGGGCGTCCCCCTGTGCGGCGCGCACGTCGCGTTCGTCGCCGACCTCGCGGCCGAACACCCCGGCGTCGAGGACGCCCTGCCCGGCCCGTGCCCGGCGTGCGGTTCGCGGATCGGGGTGCGCTACCCCTCGGGGATGGTGTGCGCCCGGTGCGAGTGGCGGTGGGGTGACGTGCCGGACGGCGACCTCGCTCCCCCGCGCGTCGACGTCGTCTACTACCTGCGGATGCGCGACGACTTCGGCGACCGCATCAAGATCGGCACGACGATGAATCCCCGGCAGCGGCTCGCGGCGATCCCGCACCAGGACCTGCTGGCGTTCGAGCGCGGTGACCGGACCCTCGAACGCCGACGGCACGCCACGTTCGCCGCCAGCCGGTACCCGGGTACCGAGTGGTTCCGGGTCACGCCGGAACTCCTCGCCCACGTGGACACCGTCGCTGCCGGGGTCGACGACCCGTGGGACCTGCACGCCCGGTGGACGAGCGAGGCGCTCGCGCTCCGAGGCTGAGCCCCGACCGGGCGGTCGGGGCTCCTGCTCAGACGGCCTGCAGCATGCGGTCGGCGGTGCGGAGCGAGAGCGCCATGATCGTCAGCGCCGGGTTCGCGATGACCGCGCTCGGGAACACCGAGTTGTCGGCGATCCACAGGTTCGGGACGTCCCACGAGCGGCCGTCCTGGTCGACGACGGAGGTCTCGCGGTCGGTGCCCATCCGCGCGGTGCCGATCGTGTGCGCCGTGCGGTCGAGCACCCGGACGTCCTGACCGCCAGCGGCCTCGACGATGGTCGTCATCGTGCGGACCGCGTGGCGGCGGATCGCCTCTTCGTTCGAGCCCGGGGTGAACGAGACCCGGGCACGTGGGACACCGTGCTCGTCGAGTTCGTCGGTCAGCTCGAGGCGGTTGTCGTCGTACGGCAGGCACTCGGCGTTGATGCCGACGCCGGCCGAGAACGGGTAGTCCTGCAGCGCCCGGACGAGCTCGGCACCGCGGAGTCCGCCGCCCCGGACCAGCGAGGTCGCGAAGGTCTGCGGCTGCACGCCCAGGCTCTGGATGAGGTAGCCGCCCGCGAAGTCGGCGTCCGCCGGTCGGACGAAGTCCTCGGTGATGATCGACGACGGGTACCCACGGTACGAGCGCATCGACTCGTCGAACCGCGCCCACACCTGGGTGGCTCCGTGCGCCGTGAAGTTCCGGCCGACCTGCCCGCTGCCGTTCGCGACACCGGTGTGCAGCAGCAGTCGCGGCGTCTCGACACCGCCCGCGGCGAGGACGAGTGACCGGCAGCGCTGGCGGTGCTCGCGCCCGTCGGCGGTGTACAGGACCGCCTCGACCCGTCCCGCCGCGTCGAGCTCGATGCCGTGCACGAAGGACTCCGGACGGATCTCGGCACCGAACGCCACGGCGGCGGGCAGGTACGTCGTGTCCATCGACACCTTCGAGCCGTTGCGGCAGCCCTGGTGGCAGGAGCCGCAGGACACGCAGGCCTGGCGCAGCCCGTGGTGCTCCTGGTGCCGGTCCTCGGTCGTCAGGCCGACCGGGGCGTCGGTCGCGGTGATCCCGGCGGCCGCGGTGCCGCGCATCATCATGTCCGACGAGGCGTTCCGGGCCGGTGGGCGCATCCGGTACCGGCGGGAGGGGTCCCACGGGTAGTGCTCGGGGCCGGCGACGCCGACGTCGTGCTCGACCTGCTCGATCCAGCCGGTGAGCTCGGCGTGGCTGATCGGCCAGTCCTGCCCCGCGCCGCTCTCGGTCCGCAGCCGCAGGTCGTGCTCGCTCGGCCGCGGGGTGAACGCGCCCCAGTGCAGCGTCGAGCCACCGACGCCCGTGCCGCTATTGTTGGGGCCGAAGGCCGTGGGGGCTCCGCCGCCGCTCAGCCGCTCGTCCATCCAGTTGATGTCACCGGGGGCGGCGACCTCGTCCGGGACGTGGTCGCCCGGCTCGGTGTTGCGGCCGGCCTCGAGCGCGACGACCGTCAGGCCTCGGCGGGCCAGCGATGCGAGGAGCGGTGCTCCCCCGGCCCCGGTGCCGACCACCACCACGTCGACGACGTCGTCCGTGCCGTACGTGCGTTGTCCGTCGAGTCTCATCGTGCAGCTCCGGTCGTCGGTGCGGTGTCGATCGTGGTGGTGGTGCCGGCGGGGGCCTCGGGTTCCCAGGCCTCGCGCTCGCCCGCCGCGAGCAGCTGGAAGCCCTGCTTGCGGATGCCGTCGCCGCCGTTCGCGTAGCCGTCGAAGTCGATGGCGGCCATGGTGGCGGGGTGTGCGAGCCAGTGCTTCACGAGGTCGACGCTGGCGTCCTCGAACCACGCGCGCAGCTGCTCGGCGTCGAGGTCGCCGTCAGCGCGGTACCGCCCGACCGCCACGGACTCGAGGGCCTGGTCGAGCACGCCGTCGCGGGCAGGTGCAGCGAGCACGTCGAGCGCGGCACGGTAGGCCTCGGCGTCCACCGGCAGGCCGTCCGGCCGCCAGCCGTCGCCGAGCCCCGCGGCCAGCTGCGCGTCGACCCGCAGCGCCAGGTCGACCTGGTCGGTGCCGGGCTGCGGGACGACGATCCGTGCGACGGCGCGCAGGGTGTCCAACTGCGTCGGCGTCAGCGCGTGGGGTGCGGCCGACGGGTCGTCGGGCAGCGCGCGCTCGGCGAGCAGGCCGCGGGTCCGGGCGCTGACCCGCGGCGAGGCGATCACGCGGGCGTGCTCCACGGGGACGACCGGCGACCCCGCGACCCGGCGCTGCCAGAAGTCGCGGATGCGCTCGGCCACGGCCTCGGGCTGTTCCCAGGGCAGCAGGTGGGCGGCGCCGTCGACGACGTGGAGCTCGCTGTTCGGCCAGTGCGGCAGGGTCAGGCGGCGCTGGGCGTCGGCATCGAGGTCGCCGTCCTCGACACCGGCGAGCACCAGGGCGGGCACGGGGTTCGGTGCGGCGTCCGACCAGTCCTCGCGGCTGCCGCGGGACAGCCAGTCTGTCCAGGCGGCAGGGTCGGTCCGCTCGACGTCCTGCACCGCCGCGATGTGCCGCGCGGGCGCCAGGGGCGACGCGGTGTTGGCGGCGACGAACTCTTCGGCGTCATCGGTGCCGATCGGGCCACCGGCAGCCCACGAGAGCATCGTCCAGCGGCGGTCGTCGTCCATCGGCTCCGGAGCGAGCGGGGACGCGGCGAGGAGCACCACGGCCCGCAGCCCGAACAGGCCGTTCGCGCCGGAGATCGTGCGGTCGGCCACCACCGTGGCGACCTTGCCGCCCATCGAGTGTCCGAGGAGCATCCACTCCGTCGAGCCGCTCGCCCCGATCGCGCGCTCGACCAGGACGGCCATCTCCTCGACGGTGGTGCCGGACGACGCCGGGCTGCGGCCGAAGCCGGGCAGGTCGATGCCGATCAGGTCGAGGTCACCGAGGAGCTCGGCGCGCAGCAGCGCGAACTCCTCGGAACTCGCGCCGAGGGCGTGGAGACAGAAGACGGTGGTCACCATGTATACCTACCCGTCGCTCGCGACCGCTCCCAGCCGGGCCGTACCCCGCCGGGTCGCGCGTGTACCCCGATCGACGGCGTCACCGGGCGTACGCGTCGACGAACAGCGCGCCCCGGAGCTCGCGCAGGGTGTCCGCCAGCCGGTCGACGGTCCGGCCGGAGATCCCCGACACCTGGAGGTCGTGCGGGCCGAGCGCGGGGAGCCGCCCGGTGCGGATGCGGACGACCTCCCACCCCACGGCGCGGACGGCGCGGTCCTTCTTCCGGTCGGTCTCCTGCCGCGGGCCGACGTGCTCGAGGCCGTGCCGCCCGGTGGAGTCGTACTCGATGGCGACGCGGAGCTCCGGCAGGATGATGTCCGGCCAGGCCTCGACGTGGTCGAAGAACGGGCGGTCGAGTCGGATCGCGGAGTGGTCGTAGGTGAACGCGAACCGCTCGGACAGCATGCCGCGGAGTTCGGCCTCGACCGCCGACGCCGTCGCCGGGGCGCAGACGCTCGTGAACGACTCACCCGACGGCAGCCGCGGGGTCTTCGGGCAGATCGTGCGGGGAACGGGCTGAGCAATCCGCCGTGCCGCCCCTCCGGCCGAACCGGCGGACCCGGCGACGGGCCGACGGGACCGGGAACGGCTCGACGCGACGGCTCCGGCCGGGACCCCGCGCACCGGAGCCGCCGGCAGCGTCTGTCGTCCGGAACTCCGGACGACCCGCTGCGGCACGGGGACCGCCTGGGGCCAGTCCGACGGCAGCACCGGCCACCGCTGCGGCTGGGCCTGCACCGCGCACTCGGGGCACCAGACGGATCGCCGACGTTCACGGCCCGGGCGGGACCGCTGTTCGGACGGGGTCGCCACGAAGACGTGCCCGACGTCGCACTCCCAGGTGAGCAGGACCTCGGCCGCCGGGGGGACCTGGGTCAGGACGACGCCGTGGTTCCAGTCGGGGTGGTACTGCCGGATGAGCACCGGGTACGGAGCCCAGTCGGCGCGGAACTGTCCGACGGCGTACGGCACCGCTTCGCCGCGCGACCACTGTCGGCGGCGCCACCACGCATCGACGGGTTCGGCCACGCCCCCACGCTAGGAACGACCACCGACACCCGCCGCACCACGCACCGCGACCGACACCGCCGCACCACGCACCGCGACCGCCGCGGCACCACGCCACGCAAAACCGCTCAGGAGGCCAGCCCCTGCTTCACGTAGGCGACCAGGGCGTTCGCGTGCCCGTGCCCGAGGCCGTGCTCGGCCTTGAGCCACCCGACGACCTCCATGTGCTGGTGGTCGGCGAGCCGGTCGGCGACCAGGTCGAGCCACTCCTGCACCGGGCGTCCGTACGTCGTCTCGATGCTCGGGAAGTACGACGCCGGACCCTTCACCTTGGTGCCGTCCGCCGGGGGCACCGGGGCGGTCACACGATGCGCTGTCATGGCGCAACGGTAGCGCTCCGTCGGCCGTCACGGAACGTCACGCAGGACACCGTTCTGTGACGCCGCGTTGCGCCGGATGGCCGGGTGTTGCGCCGCGTGGCGGGGTGTTGCGCGAGGCGTTGTCGGCGGCGTCCGGCCCTCCTACGGTCGCGACATGACCGAGACCACCAGAGCCCCGCAGTGGGAGGCGACCAGCGTCGACGACGCGGGCCGGACGACCGGGGCGAGCCGCGCCTCCAGGCCGGAGACCGCGACCATCGACGCGGCCGGACACGCCGCACTCGACCGTTCCGTCGTGCCGTTGCGGCACCCGCTGCGGTGGATCGCCGCGGCCCTCGTGCTCGTCGTGCTGCTGAACTTCGGCGAGACCCTGTTCACGAACGAGAAGTGGGGCTGGCCGGCCGTCGGCAAGTGGCTGTTCAGCCCCGCCGTCCTGACCGGCCTGCAGCTGACACTCACCGCCACCGCGCTGAGCGCCGTGATCAGCTTCGCCGGCGGGATCCTGGTGGCCATCGCCCGGCTGTCGCACAACCCGGTGCTGTCCGGGCTGGCGTGGGGGTACGTGTGGCTGTTCCGGTCGGTGCCGCTCATCCTGGTGCTCGTCTTCCTGTACAACCTCGGGTCGCTGTACCCGACCATCGGCATCGGGATCCCCTTCGGGCCGCAGTTCGAGGTGCCGACCGCGAACCTGCTCGGCGACCTGGCGATCGGGGTCATCGGGCTGAGCCTCAGTGAGATCGCCTACGCGTCCGAGATCGTCCGTGCCGGGGTGCTCGCCGTCGACCACGGGCAGCACGAGGCGGCGCAGGCGCTCGGGCTCCCCCGTCGCCGGCAGTTCCTGCGGGTGATCATGCCGCAGGCGCTGCGGTCGATCGTCCCGGCGTTCGTGAACCAGGTCGTCGGCCTGCTGAAGGCCTCGTCGCTGCTGTTCTACGTGTCGCTGCTCGACCTGTTCGGCGTGGTGCAGAACCTGTCGAGCACGTACCCGGGCGACATCATCCCGCTGCTCGTCGTCGCCACCATCTGGTACCTCGCGCTCACCAGCGCGGTCTCGATCGTGCAGTACTACGTCGAGCGCTGGACGGCCCGCGGGTCGGTCCGTGCGCTGCCGCCGACACCGTGGCAGCGGGTGCGGAGCGCGCTGCGGGGCGGCGGGACCGGACGTGGTCCGGGACGGCCTGGAGGCGCGGGTCGCCGCACACGGGCAGCCGCCGCCGAGCGCGCGGTCGCGTCCGGGTCCGCTTCCACCGTCGACGACAGGAGCATCTGATGAGCGCCGCCATCGCGATCCACGGAGCCGTCAAGGCGTTCGGGGACAGCGTCGTCATCGACGGCGTCGACCTGTCGCTGCCGTCCGGCAGCGTGACCGTCGTCCTCGGCCCCTCCGGTTCCGGCAAGTCCACGCTGCTCCGGGCGATCAACCACCTCGAACCGCTCGACCGCGGGGTCGTCACCGTCGGCGACGAGCCCATCGGCGTCCGCCTGCGCACCGGCCGCGACGGGGTCCCGCGCTGGAAGGAGCTGCCCGAGCGGCACATCCTGCGACAGCGTGCCCGGATCGGGTTCGTGTTCCAGCACTTCAACCTGTTCCCGCACCTCACCGCGCTCGAGAACGTCGCCGAGGGGCCGATCGCCGCCGGGGTCCCCGTCGCCACGGCCCGAGCGCGGGCTCAGACCCTGCTCGATCGGGTCGGACTCGGCGACCGCGGCTCCGCCCGCCCCCGGCAGCTGTCCGGCGGGCAGCAGCAGCGCGTCGCGATCGCCCGGGCCCTGGCGCTCGAGCCGTCGGTCGTCCTGCTCGACGAGCCGACCTCGGCGCTCGACCCGGAGCTCGTCGGCGAGGTGCTCGGGGTCATCCGGGGGTTGGCGGACACGGGCACCACGCTCGTCATCGTCACCCACGAGATCGCCTTCGCCCGCGAGGTCGCCGACCACGTCGTGTTCCTCGACCACGGGCGGGTCGTCGAGCAGGGGCCGCCGGCCCAGGTGCTCGACCACCCGCAGCACACCCGCACGCGCGACTTCCTGTCCCGCGTCCGCTGACCCCTGACCCCTGATCCCCGCACGCACCCCAAGGAGAACCATGTCCACGATCACCCCCGCCCGCTGGCGCAACCGCGCCGGTTTCCTCGTCCTCGCAGCCGGCGTCGTCGTCGCCCTCGCCGGGTGCTCCGCGGGCGCTTCCGCCGACACGAGCGGCGCACCCGACGGCTCCGTCACCATCGGCGCCGCCTCGAACGGTGCGGCGAAGGAGACGACCGTCGAGGTCACCGAGGACACGAAGCTGCACGACGCGCTCCCCGCCGCGGTCCGGAAATCCGGCAAGCTCACGATCGGCGTGGGGGCCCTGCCCGCCGGGTTCCCGCCGCTCGCCTTCACCGGTGACGACCAGAAGACGATCACCGGTTCGGAGCCCGACCTCGGACGGCTCGTCGCCGCGAAGCTCGGGCTGCGCGCGGACGTGCAGAACGCCACGTGGGACAACCTGTTCGTCGGCATCGACAGCGGCAAGTACGACGCCGGCTTCTCGAACGTCACGGTGACCGAGGAGCGCAAGGAGAAGTACGACTTCGCCTCGTACCGGCAGGACAACCTGGCGTTCCAGGTGCTGGCGTCGAGCTCGCTGCGCTTCGACGGCGACCCGTCCGTGCTCGCCGGGAAGACCCTGTCCGTGAGTTCCGGCACGAACCAGGAGAACATCCTGCTCGAGTGGCAGAAGGAACTCCGGGCGAAGGGCGAGGACTTCACGATCAAGTACTACCCGGACGGCAACGCGATCAAGCTCGCGCTCGACTCGGGCAAGATCGACGCATACTTCGGCCCGAACCCGACGATCGCCTACCAGAACACGCAGAGCAAGGGCACCGCGAAGGCGACGAAGACCGCGGGCACGTACTCCGGCGCCGGCTCGTCCCTGCAGGGGCTCATCGCCGCGACGACGAAGCAGGGCAGCGGGATCGCGAAGCCCGTCGCGGCGGCGATCAACGAGCTCATCGAGGACGGCACCTACGCGAAGTGGCTCGCGGCCTACAACCTGTCGAACGAGGCCGTGAAGACGTCCGAGGTGAACCCCGAGGGCCTGCCGCTCGACAACAGCTGAGGTGTGCCGTGACACCCCCGTGGCCATCGTGGTCGCGGGGGTGTCGTGCGTGCGGGGGGGGGGGCGGCACTCCCCGCTCGACGATCGACAATCGACAATCGACGATCCACCAGGGGAACGACTCGTGGATCGTCGGAACATGCACACGCACCCGATGCGTGGGCAACGAACGACGTCCCACCCGTCGAACGACAGGTGGGACGTCGGACCATGCACACGCAGCGAGTTAGCGCGCAGCCAGAGCGGACTCCCCCTCGACGACAGGCGCCGCCCACTCCGCAGCGAGCAGCTCGTAGGAGCGCACCCGGGCGTCGTGGTCGTGCGCGATCGTCGTGACGAGCAACTCGTCCGCTCCCGTCACCCGCCGGAGCGTCTCGAGCCGTTCCGCGACGTGTACCGGTTCGCCGACGAACCTCGTCGCGAGCCGGTCCGCCACCGACGCCTCGGCCTCAGCGGGGAGCCGCACCTCCCGAGCCTGGTCCGGGGTGGGGTACTCGATCGCCCCGACGCCGGAGCGGATCGAGTGCACCCACTGGGCGTACCCGAGCCCGAGCTCGTCCGCCTCGGCCGCGGTCGGCGCCACGAGCACGTCGGCCGACACGATGACGTGCGGGGCGTCGAGCACGCCCGGGCGGAACGCGTCGCGGTAGGCCTGCACCGACGCCAGGACCGTGCCCGGCGACGTGTGGTAGTTCGCGCCGTACGGCAGGCCGAGCGCGCCGGCGATCCGGGCACTCTCGCCGCCGGTGGAGCCGTGGATCCACAGCTCGACGGCGGCACCCCCGGCCGGCGGGGCCTCGACCACCGCACCGTCCCGCGACCACGTGCCGGCGAACAGCCCACGGATGAGCTCCAGCTCGCCCTCGAACCGGTCGACGTCCCCCGGCACTCGGCCGAGCAGTTCACCCTGCAGCGCGAACCTGCTGCCCGGCGCGATGCGGAACTCGAACGGCGCGGGGACGAGCAGGCCGTCGACGACCTGGTCGGTCCGCGGGGCGAGCGACGGCGGCTTCGGGGTGCCCGGCGCTGGTGCTCCTGAGCGGCCGAGCCCGAGGTCGATGCGCGGCCCGTGCAGCGCGGCGAGCGTACCGAAGGTCTCGGCGATCTGCAGCCCCCGGGTGTTGCCGACCAGGGTCGCGGCGCTGCCGACCCGGATGGTCGAGGTGGCTGCGGCGACCGCACCGATGACGACGGTCGGTGCGCTGCCGGCCACGCCGGGGTTGAGGTGGTGCTCGGCGAGCCAGTAGCGGGCGTACCCGGCACGTTCCGCGGCGACGGCCAGGTCGACCGTGTTCGCCAGGGCCTGGGCCGGGGTCGACCCGCTGCTCACCGGGACGAGGTCGAGGACGGAGAGCGGGACGCGGCTCATGCGAGGACCCGCTGCCGGTCGAGGACCCGTCCGGGCAGGTCGAGCGTCTGCCGGAGCGTGGCGCCATCGTCGTACGACTGCCGGTAGACGCCGCGCTCCTGCAGCAGCGGGACGACCCGGTCGACGAACTCGTCGAGCCCGTACGGGTTGGTGTGCGGCACGACGACGAAGCCGTCGGTGGCGCGCTCCTGCACGTACCGGTCGATCTCGGCGGCGATGTGTGCGGGCGTCCCGACGAAGCCGCCACGGGTCGAGACCCGGATGACCAGGTCACGGATCGACAGGTGTTCGGCCGCGGCGAGGTCACGCCACGACTGCACCAGCGCGGGGACGTCGCGGGTGTGACGGACGCGGCCACGGGTGATGTCGGCGCCCTCCAGGTCCGGCTCGATCGAGGGCAACGGCCCGTCGACGTCGTACGACGACAGATCGCGGTTCCACACCTGTTCGAGGAACGCGATCGCCGTCGCCGGGCTGACCTGGGCGCGGCGGATCGCCCGGGAACGTTCCTCGGCCTCGTCCGCCGTGTCGCCGAGCACGAAGGTCGCGCCGGGCAGGATCAGCAGCTCGTCCTTCGACCGTCCGACCCGTTCGAGTCGCTCGGTCACGTCGCGGTAGAACGACTGCGCGTCGTCGAACTCGGTGTGCAGCGAGAAGACCACCTCGGCGTGCCCGGCGGCGAGGTCGCGGCCCTCGTCGGAGTCGCCGGCCTGCACGACCACGGGGTGCCGCTGGGGGCTGCGCGGCACCGGGAACGTGCCGGTCACGTCGAACTGCGGACCGTGGTGGTCGACGTCGTGGATGCGGGAGCGGTCGGCGAAGGCGCCGGCGGCCAGGGTCCCGGCGGCGCCCGACCCGTTCGCCACGATCGCGTCCGACTCCCACGAGTCCCAGAGCTCACGCGACAGCTCCACGAACTCCGCTGCCCGCGTGTACCGGTCGGCGTGGTCGAGGAACCCGCCGCGGCGGAAGTTCGCACCGTGGAACGCGTCCGAGCTCGTCACGACGTTCCAGCCGGCGCGGCCGTCGGTCAGGTGGTCGAGCGTGGCGAGCTGCTTGGCGAGCTCCACGGGCTCGTTGAAGGTCGTCTGCAGCGTGCCGACGAGCCCGATGTGGTCGGTGACCCCGGCCAGCGCGGCGAGGATCGCGAGCGTGTTCGGGCGTCCGACGACGTCGAGGTCGTGGATGCGTCCCTTCTGCTCGCGCAACCGCAGCCCCTCGGCGAGGAACAGGAAGTCGAAGAACCCCCGCTCGGCGTTCCGGGCGAAGTGCTCGAACGACGAGAACGCGATCTGGCTCTCGGCGCGGTCGTCGCTCCAGACGGTGGTGTTGTTGACGCCCGGGAAGTGGGCGGCGAGGTGGACCTGACGCTTGGCGCTCATGCTGAGACCCCCGAGGAGACGGAACCGACACCGACACCGGCACCGGTGACGGCAGGACGCGCGTACCGGCTGACCGCCGGCGCGATGCCGAGCCGCGTGCGCAGGTCGGCGGTGGGACGGGACGCCACGTCGGCGCGGAGCCCCGCGGTGACGAGCGCCGGGACGAGCTGCCGCGCGATGGCGGTCGAGTCGATCGGGATGCGCAGCGGACGGAGCCGGACGCCGGCGTACCCGAGGGCCCGCAGGTCCCCGATCCGTGCCACGAGGTCCGGCACCGTCGTCGCGAGGACGGACGTGTCCGACCCGGCGCCGACGGCGTAGGGGGCGCCCGCTGCCGCGTCGAGCGCGGCGAGCTCGTCGGCGGCGGCTGCCGGCGACGACCCGATGAGCACCGCGAGGTCCGCGAGGACGGGACGACGGAGGTCGGACCCGGCCGCCTGCTCGGCGTCACGGACGAGGTCCAGCGCACCCCGATCCTCCAGGCCGTCGAAGCCGGGCGTGACCAGCACGACGTCCGCGGCGTCCACCGCGAACGCCGCCGCGTCAGCGCGGTGCGCGAGCGCGAACACCGGCGGGCGCCCCTGCGGCGACCGCGGCACGATCGACGCGCCGTGCACGGAGACGAACGAACCGGAGAACGCCGCGTTGTGGATGCGGTCGCGGTCGATGAACCGGCCGGTCGTGACGTCGCGGATGATCGCGTCGTCGTCCCAGCTGTCCCAGAGGCGGGAGACGACCTCGGCGGCCTCGCGGGCTTCGTCGAACAGCGTGGCAGCGTCGTCGCCGCCGGGGCGGCGCCCGAACAGGGCGGCCTCGCGGGTCGTCGGACTCACCTGGATCCGCCAACCGGCCCGCCCCAGCGAGACGTGGTCGAGGGTCTGGAGGCCCGTGGCGACGTGGAACGGTTCGGTGTGCGTGACCGAGACGGTCGGCACCAGACCGATCGCGCGGGTCGCGGGGGCGACCGCGCTCGCGACGAGGAGGGCATCGAGGCGGCCGACGACGGTCGACGTGTCGAGGTCGCCGTCGGGGTCGGTGGGGCCGGCGGTGAAGGAGTCCTCGAGGGTGACGGCGTCGATGCCGAGCCGGTCCTGCTCGACGACGACGTCGCGCCAGTGCCGGAGGCTCGTGAGGCGCTGCGCTGCTGGGCCGGCGGCGCGCCAGGCGGCGGGGTGCCACCCGGCGCCCTGCAGCGCGGTGACGAGGGTGATGCGGTCGGGCACGGTCATGGGGCGACGCTAGGACGGTTCGGCCGGGCGGCGAAGCGGTGTTGCGGAACGTGACCGACGGTGTCGCCGTGTGACGCACCGCGCACCGTGCGAGGATCGCCGGATGGTCTCGTCGTTCCTGACCCACGCGGAAGTGGTGGTCGACCCCGCGGTCCCGATCGAGTCGTGGGGGCTGTCGCCCAAGGGACGCGTCCGGGCCGCCGCCGCACACCGGCTCGCGTGGACGCCGGGCTCCCGGCGGATCGTCTCGAGCACCGAGCGCAAGGCCGTCGAGACCGCCGACCTGCTCGCCAGCGCCGTCGGACTGCCGGTCGAGCGCGACCCCCTGCTGGGCGAGATCGACCGGAGCGCGACCGGCTACCTGCCGCCGTCCGAGTTCGAGGCCGTCGTCGACTCGTTCTTCGCCTTACCCGAGCAGTCGGTCCGCGGCTGGGAGCGGGCGATCGACGCCCAGGAGCGCATCGTCGCAGCCGTCCGCCGGCACTGCGCCACCGGCGACGTCACGATCGTGTCGCACGGCGCGGTCGGCGCGCTGCTCCTGGCCCACCTGCGCGGCGTCCCGATCACGCGCGCCCTCGACCAGCCCGGCATGGGCAGCGTCTTCCACTTCGACGCGCCCGCCTGGCGGGCGACCAGCGGCTGGAGACGCGTCCCAGCGACCTGACGGGAGGCGCGGGGCGGGGCCGCCACGGGCCTCCCGTCCGCCGCCTGCGCGGCCCGACCGCCCCGCTCGTCAGACCACGCGCGTCGCGCCCGTCACGGGGCCGGGGGCGGCGTCCTCGTCGTCGGCGTCGTGCAGGGTGCGCTCGGCCTGCCCGAGCAGGTGGTGCACGGCGAGGCCGATCGAGCGGGCACCGACGACCGCGACGAGCACGCTGAGCAGCGCCAGCAACGTGGCGGTGGGGATCCAGGCGGACGGCAGCGCGAGTGCCCGGAACCACTCCACTGCGGCGGTGGCGACCGCGGCGGCCGGGAACACGAACGACCAGAACCCGAGCGAGAACGCCAGGCGGACGTACCGCGGCAGCAGGGCCAGCTGCACGAGGACCATCAGGACGCCGAGGCCCGCGATGGCCTGCACGGGCAGGGTCACAGCACCGTCGGTGAGGGCGAACACCGACAGGGTGGCGACCGCCGGCGGCGCGACCAGGATCGCCATCGTCGGCACGAGCGGCCCCGGCAGCGCCGGTCGGAACGCCAGCCGGATGAGCAGCAGACCGGTCATGACGCCCCAGAAGAACACGCCGACGCCGAGGGCCGGCCAGGACAGCCAGCCGACGCCGACCTCGTGCGTGGCGACCGCGGCGACCAGGGCCGCGGCGACGGTCGGCAGCAGGTAGCCGCCGTGCACGGACTCCAGGGCGAGCCGGCCCTCGAACCAGGTGCTCAGCAGCCAGGCGGCGAACCCGGCCGCGGTGGCCACGGCGGCGAGCACCACGACCTGCCCGGCGACGGGGGCGAACCGCGCCAGGTCGACGCCGAGCAGCATCGCGGTCGCGGGGACGAGCGCGGCGATCGGGCCCTGCGCCGGGTGGCGGAGCTGGTCGACCAGCCGTTCACTGACGCGTGCGCCCCGGACGATGTGCGCACCGAGCAGCCACACCCACGCGACGGCGGCGATCGCCCAGAACACCTGCGGCACCACGGTGGGCAGGTGCAGCACGGGGGCGGCGTACGACCACGTCTCGGCGAAGCCGGCGAGGCCGAACGGGACGGCGAGGGTGTTGAGCGGGATGCGGGAGGTGGGTCGTGGCATGGCTCCCCCATTCTCGTGGACGGGTCGGCTGCGCCGGTGCGCGCCCGGGGCCGTGCGTGCGCGGCGGGGCGTGCGTGCCCGGGGGCCGTGTGTGCTCGGCGGGCCGTGCGTGCTCCGCGGTCAGGCTGCGGGCAGTTGCTCGCCCGCCTCGATCGCCACGTCGAGCCGGTTCTCGGCGGGCGGCAGCGGGCAGGTCGCGTGCGGGGTGTAGGCGCACGGCAGGTTCTTCGACCGGTTGAAGTCGATGCGGGTGGCACCGTCGGCATCCGGTGCGGCGATGTCGAGACTCCGGTTCGCCGCGTACGTCGTGACCCCGCTCGTGCGGTCGGTGAACAGCACGTGCAGGCCGCCGGCGTGCCCGTTGAACGCCAGGAGCGACCGCGGCCCGTCGAGGTCGAACGTCAGGACGCCGGGGGCCTCGTACACGTGCAGCAGGCCGTCGACGACGCTGCCGACGGTGACCTCACGCGGAGTGTCGAACGGCTCGAAGTGCGCGTCCACGACGAAGCGCTCAGCAGGGGCGTACGCCGGGGTGCCCTGGTACTCGACGCGGGTCGGGTTCGACGGGTGCCGCGGGCGCAGCAGGTCACTGCCGCCGCGCCGGGCGACCTCGATCACCACGGCCTCGTCGCCGTCGTGCCACACCACGTTCGTGCTCGAGCGCTCCGGCAGCGGGCCGAACCGGTGCGTCCCGGTGACCGGCTGTCCGTCGACCTCGATCGTCTCGTCGTCGGTCAGTGCGACCACCGGGCCGTCCTCGTCCGTCGACCAGGTGCCCGGGGCGTCGTCGAACCGTTCCGGCGTGGCGGTGAGCCAGCGGATGCTCGTGATCGCGAGGAAGCCGTGCTCGCTCGCCCGGGCCTGCTCGTGGTCGTCGTGCCAGGCGGTCCACGATTCGGCGAAGGTCGGTGCGGCCGGGTTCGTCGTGGTGGTGTCGCTCGTCGGGGTCGTCGTGCTCATGGGTCGACCGTACGACTCGTGGCCCGGTGGCGCGACGATCGTGTCGCCGTGCGTCGGCGGGCGGCGGGCGGGGCGCGGGCGGGCCGATGCGGAACGACACCGTCGACGTCGTCCGACATCGACCCTGTCGTTCGCACGCGCGTGCAACCGTCCGCGCACGCAACAGGCGACCGAGTCGGTGTCGTACGACATCGACCCTGTCGTTCGGCGTCCGCACGAAGCCACAGTCGCGGAACGTAACGGGCCCGGCCCCTCGTGGCAGAGTGGCACTGCAGCGCACCGCGAAGCCTCGCGCGCGGCCCCCGACTCCCGACAGTCCGCACCCATCGAGAGGAAGGCAGCGCATGCCCTTCGAGAACACCGACCGCATCCAGGCCACCACCGCCGGATCGCTCCCCCGCACCCCGGAGCTCATCGCCGCGAACGCCGCACGGCCCGTGGCCGCCGACGGCTTCACGCTCGAGACCACCGACGAGGTCCGCGCCCTGACGAGCGCGGCCGTCGACGACGTCGTCGCACGGCAGACCGCGCTCGGCATCACGCAGCCCGGTGACGGCGAGTTCGGCAAGGCGATGTCGAACAGCGTCGACTACGGCGCCTGGTGGGGCTACTCGTTCCAGCGCGTCAGCGGCCTGAGCCTGACCGACGAGAACATCTTCTCGCAGCAGCCGGTCCGGTCCACCCCGGGGAACATCCGGCTCACGAGCTTTCCGGACCGCCGCGACTGGACGATCTTCCACGACGCCTACACCGACCCCGAGTCGGGCATCGGCACCGGCAAGAACGCCACCGCGTTCCCGACCACGACCGGCCCGATCACGTACACCGGCCACGAGGCCGCGGCCACCGACGCCGCCAACCTCAAGCACGCAGTCGAGGCCGCCGGCGCCGACAACGGCTTCATCACGGCGCTCTCCCCCGGCTCCGCCGCCCGCATCGCGAACGAGTACTACGCGACCGAGGAAGAACACATCTGGGCGTGGGCCGACGCCCTGCGCGAGGAGTACACGACGATCCTCGACGCCGGCCTCGTGCTGCAGATCGACGACCCCTCGATCGCCGAGAACTGGGACCAGATCAACCCCGAGCCGAGCATCGAGGACTACCGCGCCTTCACCCGCATCCGTGTCGAGGCGCTCAACCACGCGCTGCGTGGCCTCGACACCAGCCGCGTGCGCTTCCACCTGTGCTGGGGCTCCTGGCACGGTCCGCACACCACCGACATCGAGCTCCGCCACATCGTCGACCTGATGCTCGACATCGACGCCGGTGCGTACTCGTTCGAGGCCGCGAACGCCCGCCACGAGCACGAGTGGACCGTCTGGCAGGACGTCACCCTGCCCGAGGGCAAGGTCATCGTCCCGGGTGTCGTCGGCCACGCCACGAACGTCGTCGAGCACCCCGACCTCGTCGCGCAGCGCATCGAGCGGTTCGCCTCGGTGGTCGGGCGTGAGCGCGTGATCGCCGGCACCGACTGCGGCCTCGGCGGTCGCGTGCACCCGCAGATCGCCGCGGCGAAGCTCGAGTCCCTCGGCGAGGGTGCCCGGCGCGCGAGCGCCAAGCTCTTCTAGCTGCCCGTTCCTTCCCAGAACAGCTGCGATACCTGGCGAGATCGGGCGTACCTGCCAAGAAGAACACCGCAGGTACGCCCGATTCCGCCAGGTGCGCCCGGTTCGGGCAGGTACGCCCGGTTCGGGCAGGTATGCCCGGATCGGGCAGGTACGCCCGGATCGGGCAGGTACGCCCGGTTCGGGCAGGTACGCCCGGCTGTGGACGCACGCACGGACGGACGGGAGGCCCGGTGCCAGCTGGCACCGGGCCTCCCGTCCGTCAGCGGACGCGTCTACCGACGCGAGCGGCCGAGCACGACCGCCGCGCCCGCAGCCGCGACGCCGAGCCAGACGAGGGGGCGCGTGACGCGCCGTCGCTTCGCGACCCAGCCGCCGTCCGTCGCGTTCGCGGCGTCGGCGGGGGCGTAGAGGTTCCCGTCGGTGGGGGCGCCCTTGCCACGGAGCGCGAACGTCTCCACCATCGGCTTCGTGATCTTGTGGAACAGGCCCGGGAACACGTACTGCAGCGGCACGAGCGACGCCTGGATCCGTCCGACGAAGCGGTAGCGCTTGGGATGCGTGGCGGCCTGCACGACGGCACGTCCGGCCCGCTCGACCGAGACGGTGGGCGGGAGCGGGTGCGAGGTCTTGCCGGTGTAGTTGGCACCGTTCTGGTAGATCGGGGTGTCGATCGTGGACGGCAGCAGCGCGGTGAACTTGATGCCGGTGCCCGCGAACTCGTCGCCGAGCACGTCGACCAGGCCGAGCGCAGCGTGCTTGCTCGTCACGTACGCCGACTGGTACGGCGCCGAGAGCAGCGACTGGATCGAGCCGACGAGCACGTAGGTGCCCTTCCCGCGCTGCTTCCAGTGCGGCAGCAGGTGCGTGATCGCGTTGAGGTGCCCGTACAGGTTCGTGTCGACGACGCGCTTGAACGCCTCGGTGGGGGTCTGCTCGAACAGGCCGTAGACGAACAGGGCCGCGTTGCCGACGAAGACGTCGATGCGACCGAAGCGGGTCGTCACCGTGCCGATGAGGTCCTTGACCTGGTGCTCGTCGGCGACGTCGGTCGGGATCGCGATCGCCTCGGCGCCGAGCTTCTGGCACTCGGCGGCTGCGGCCTCGAGCGAGTCGTGCCCGCGTGCGGCGAGCACGAGCGTGGCGCCCTGCCGGGCGAACTCGTGTGCGGCGGCCCTCCCGATGCCGCTCGATGCTCCGGTGATGACGACGATCTTCCCGCGGTACCGATGTCCCATGTGTCCTTGGTACCCGGCCGTGGTCCGTTCCCGCACAGCCGGGTCGTACCCCTGCACGCGGTGCGAAGATGGAGCATGCGCAAGGACGACCTGACCGTCGACGAAGCCGCGATCATCGCCGAGCACGCCCGCGCCGGTGTCCTCGACGTCGACGACCCCGAGGTGCGGAAGGTCGTCGAGCAGGCGAACCGGGTGCTGGTCCGTGCACAGATGTGGGGCGAGGAGCGGAGCCCGAAGCTGCGGCGTCGCCGACGGCTCATCGCGGTCGGCGCCCTCGTGATGGTGCTCGTGTGGGTCGCGGGGTTGCTCGTGCCGCTGGCGATGCGCTTCGGCTGACGGGTGCGTCCCGCGGACGAAGCGGGATCCGGGCCTGTTCAGGTGCGGCCGGATGGTGCATGATCCGACGACCACACCACCATCGCGCTGCAGGGAGCACGACATGGACCAGCACATCGATCGACGGCGCTTCATGACGCTCGGACTCGCCGGAGCCGCGACGACCGCCCTCGGCGCGACGGCGATCGGTTCGGACGAGTCGGCACAGGCCGCGACCGGAGCTGCGGCGCCGACCGCTGCCCCCGTGCTGCTCGCCGCCGACGAGTTCGACGGCCCGGCCGGCAGCGCGCCGAACCCGGGGATCTGGCGGTACGACCTGGGTGCGGGCGGCTGGGGCAACGCCGAGCTGCAGACCTACACGGACTCGCGGCGGAACGCGGCGCTCGACGGTGCCGGCAACCTCGTGATCACCGCACACCGCGAGGCCGACGGGTCGTACTCGTCGGCCCGGCTGAAGTCCGAGAGCACCTACACCGCGCGGTACGGCCGCATCGAGGCGCGGATCCGCATCCCCCGCGGCCAGGGCATCTGGCCGGCGTTCTGGATGCTCGGCGCGGACATCGGGCAGGTCGGCTGGCCGGCGTGCGGCGAGATCGACGTCATGGAGAACGTCGGGTACGAGCCGGGGATCGTGCACGGCACGGTGCACGGGCCCGGGTACTCCGGCGCGCAGGGCATCTCGGCGGCGTACACGAACCCGTCCGGAGCAGCGTTCGCCGACGACTTCCACGTGTACGGGGTCGACTGGCGCCCCGGCTCGATCACCTGGACGGTCGACGGCATCGCGTACCGGACGGTCACCCGGGCCGACGTCGGCTCGGCGACGTGGGTGTTCGACAAGCCGTTCTTCGTGATCCTCAACGTCGCGGTCGGCGGGAACTGGCCGGGTTCGCCCGACGCCTCGACACGGTTCCCCCAGCAGATGACCATCGACTGGCTGCGGGTCCACCAGAACGCCTAGCCGGGATCGCCGAAGCGGACGAGCGTCAGGGACGGCGGTTCGCCCGTGCGACGAGCCACAGGTAGGTGCTGTGCCCGACCAGGGCGAGTCCGAAGAACACCGCGGCGACCGCGTAGACCCGGTCGAGCTTGCCCTGCCCGATCACGAGCATCACGACGCAGAACGCGACGGCGATCGCGAGGACACCGACCTGCACGGTCGACCAGATCCGTCGGAAGCGCGGCATGCCCGTCTCGTTCACACCACCCATTCTGCCCGATGCCGTCAGTGCTTCTCCGGGTCGTGGCCCCAGTTCATGAGCGAGTACCGCCAGGGGGTGTCGTGCACGTCGCCGTCGGGACGCTGCTCCGAGTGCCGGGCGACGTAGCCGACGACCTTCCGCATGTGCGCCAGGTCGTCGTCGGTGCGGTCGGCCCTGTGCTTCTCGAGGATGCGGATGATGTGTCGGCCGCTCTCGTGCCCGGTCGACTCGCCGCCACCCGAGGGCTTCTGCCCGACGGACTTCGACTCGTCGGTGTCGAGCCACTTCCGCAACTCGGTGGCGGTCATGTTCACCGCGTCGTCGAAGTCGGCCCGGGTCTGCTCGTCGTCGTGCTCGCTCATGCGGTCGAGCAAACCCGGCCGTGCTGGACGACTGCGCAGGGCGGGCCGGGTCAGATGGGAATGGAACGGCCCCGCCCGGTGTCGAACACTCCACCGACCACGAAGGAGCCCACCATGAGCCTCGACCTCCACAAGAGCACCGGCGCCGGAACCGTCACCGACGAGCGCGCCTGCCTGCCGAAGCCCGTCCTGCCCACCCTGCACGACGAGCGCACCCCGTCCTTCGGTCGCTGGCTCGGACAGATCAACCACACCGACTGACCCCCCAGCGGGAGCGAGGGCGCCCACGGCCCGGCCCCTCGCCGCGCACTGCTACCGTGCACCCATGTCCTGGGGCCGGCGGTACTACGCGCTGCAAGCCGTCGGTGGATCGGCCTGGTGGATCGCCGTCGCGACGCTGCCCTGGATCCGCACGGCGACGCTCGGCTCGCTCGACCCGGTGCTCGTCGCCGTGTTCGACGTCCCGCTGTTCGTCGTCGCCTCAGCGCTCGCCGCCGCCGGTGTCCGAGCCGCCGCGGTGGTCACGACGGTGTGGACCGCCCTGGTGCTCGTCGCCCTGAGCGTCTGGGCGACCGTGACCGGCGAGGCCGGCTGGGGCGTGCTCGTCATGCTCGCCGCCACGATCGGCTCGGCCCTCGCCCTCGCCCTGGTGCTGCTCGGGCGGGTCCCGACGGAGTGGGTGACGAGCGGTCCGCTGCGGATCCGCACCGCCGACGCCAGCGCCCCGCGCTCCCGGCACGTCACCGCGACCGCGCTGCAGATCGTCGTCTTCTGGGGCCTGTTCCTCGGGGCGTTCCCCCTGCTCATCGCGTTCGCCGAGCACCGCTGGGGCCTCCACCCGCAACTGCCGGCACCCTTCGTCACCACCCTCACCGTCGTCGGTGTGGTCGTGCTCCTGCTGGCCAGCGCGCTCGGCATCGCGTCGGCAGCGGCGATGTCGACGAAGGGCGAAGGCACGCCGCTTCCCTCGGCCACCGCGAACCGCCTGGTGGTCGCCGGGCCGTACCGATCGGTGCGGAACCCGATGGCACTGGCCGGCATCACCCAGGGCGTCGCCGTCGGCCTGCTGCTGTCGTCGTGGCTGGTCGTCGTCTACGCGGTCGCCGGTTCCGTGGTCTGGAACTGCATCGTCCGCCCGCTCGAGGAATCCGACCTGGCGGAACGGTTCGGCGACGACTTCCGTCGCTACGCCGAGCAGGTCCGGTGCTGGGTGCCGCGGTGGCCGGTGCCGGCACGCGTGGGTTCGGTGCCGCTCAGCTCGTCGCGCCGCTGATGTTGACCAGCCACGACACCCCGTGGCGGTCGGTCAGCATGCCGAAGGTGTCGCCCCAGGGGGCGGTGGTGAGCGGTTCGACGATCGTTGCGCCCTGGGCGAGGCCGTTCCACCACCGCGTCAGCAGTTCGTGGTCGTCACCGCTGAGCGAGAGCGAGATGCTGCTCTCGGCCGGCGTCGGCATGCCGGACGGCGCGTCCGAGGCCATCAGGAGCAGGCCCTCGTCGCCGTCGAGCTGGCCGTGCATCACCTTGTCGGCGTCGGCGGGGTCCTGGCTCATGCCGGCTTCACCGAACGTGCCGATGGTGAGCGTGCCGCCGAAGACCGAGTGGTAGAACTCGAGCGCTTCGCGGGCTCCGCTCCGGAACCCGAGGTAGGGGTTGAGGCGAACGGTCATGACGATCTCCCTCGTCCTGCGCGGGCGTCGTCGCCCGCGTCGTGATCATGCTGGCAGAGTGCGCGTCCCCGCGGAAGGAGACGCCGTCGTCTTCGTTCGGCGCCGCCAGGTCGTCGAGACGCCTCCACATTCGGCGGCGTCTCGACGACGGCACGGCGTCGCAGCAACACACCGGCGTGTTCGAAGCAGCACCGACGCCGGACGGGAGGCGCGTGGCGGCGCCGCCACGGGCCTCCAGGCCGTCACACGGCGGGGTCCACCACCGGCGGTCGCGCGGACGGGGCGAGCTCACGGATCCGCTTGGCGGGGACGCCGGCGTAGACGCCGTGCGCCGCCAGGCGGCCGACGACCACGGCGCCGGCGGCGACCACGACGTCGTGCTCGATGTGGGCGCCCGGCAGGATCGTAGCGCGGCCGCCGATCCAGACGTGCTCCTCGACGACCACCGGGCGGCCGGTCGCGACGTCGCTCCACCGGCCCTCGGCGTCGATCTCGTGGTGGCTCGTCATGATGAGCACCTGCATCCCGATCGCGGTGTTCGCACCGATCGTCACGGGGGCGACGGCCTCGACGGTCACGTTGCGGTTGCAGAAGACGCCCCGGCCGATGGTGAGGTGCTTCGGGTCGCCCGTCAGCGAGAACCCGGTGCCCACTCCGGACTCGGCGCGTGCCCCGGCGGCACGGAGCAGCAGCCGCCGGACGATCCGAGGCAGCAGCGGGGATCCGAGCAGTGCCGTGAAGACGAAGTGCTCACGGGCGTAGGAGGCGTCCTCGACGAGCCGACGGCCGAACGTCGACGGATCGGTCGTCGGTGGGACGGCCGTGGTCGGGACGGGTGGTGCTGCTGAGCCGGCCATGGGGTCTCCATTCGTCGTGGCTGCGTGTCCGTGCAGCGCAAACGTAGGGCGACGATCGTCGGCGATCGGCCGGACGGCGGGCGGTTGCGGGATTCTTGCGGGCCCGCGCGGCTGCTCGCTAGGCGCGGGCGCCGTCCCGCGCGGTGGACGCCGTCTGCCGGGGCAGCTCGCCGAACTCCTCGCGGTAGCTCCCCGCGAACCGGCCGAGGTGGGCGAACCCGGTGGCCCGGGCGATCTCGGCGATGCTCCGACCGTCGCCCGACTCGAGCTGTTCGCGGGCGAGCAGCAGCCGGATGCGACGCAGGTACATGGTCGGGGTGATGCCGTGGTGCCGCTGGAACGCCGCCTGCACGCCACGCACGCTCAGGCCTGCGGCCTCGGCGACGTCGTCGACGGTGATCTGCTCGGTGGCGTGCTCGAGCAGGAAGGTCTCGGCACGGGCGAAGCGGGCGGTGGCGGCCATCGCCGGCTCGTGCTGCCCGACGGGCCAGTGCGGGATCGCGGTGAGCAGCCCACCGGCGGCGAAGCGCGCGAGCTCCCGCTCGCGTTCGATCGGGACGGCGTCCGGTCCGGCCAGGACCTCTTGTGCGATGGACCGCACCATGAGCCACCAGGCAGCGAGCGGCGCACCCTCGGGGACGTGCCGCGGACGGAACTCGATGGGACCCGGGGCCCAGTCGCCGCGCTCGGCCGCGACCTGTTCGACGATCGAGCGGTCGATCCGCAGGACGTCCTTGTTGCAGGCGATCCAGCGGAAGCGCTGGGGCCCCTGACGGAAGAGCGTCGGCCGGCCGATCTTCACGGTGTTCTCGTCGAGCTGGGCGACCCCGGACTTCATCCAGAAGATCATCATCGCGTCGCCGGGCTCGATCGTGCCGCTCAGGACCCCGGTGCAGCGGGTCGACTCGAGCGACAGCAGCGCCGTTCCGCGCACGCGCTCCTCGAACACGAACTCGGCGTCCGTCGGTTCGACCGACAGTCCGTGGGTGATGTGCGTCCGGGCCATCGCCTCGGCCGCCACCGACGGCTCGGCGGTCTGGATCTCCCGCAGCAGGCGGTGCATGGTCTCGGGCACGTGATGATCCTGACGACAAGTCGGCGTCGGCGCAACGAGCGACGCGCCGTGTTCCTGTACGGCGGCCAGCAACGGCGCTGTTGGCTGTGCTCCAGGAGGTCGAACATGAAGTACATCCAGTACGACCGCTCGACGATCCTGACGAGCGACGACGTGGCCGATGCCGTGATCGAGTACGCCGCCGCACTGGCCGGGGGCAGCCGTGCGGACACCGTGGCGATCCCCGCCGTGGCGGCCGACGGCACCATGACGACCACCAAGGTGCTCATCGGTCCGTCGAGCCAGCTCGTCGTCGAGGACGCCGAGGAGGACGAACTCGAGGCTGAGGACACCGTGTTCGTGGCACGGCTGCGGGCCGCAGCACTGACGTTCGAGCACGACGAGGTGATCCACGCGGACACCCGGACGGACCTGACCGAGGGGCCGGTGGCGTAGGCAGCGCCCCCGCGGAGCGACCGCTCAGCGCCCGAAGTCCGGCGGCGACGCGTTGGTGTCGACGGCGAGCACGGCCTCGGTGCGCCGACCGAGTTCGAGCAGGAACACCTCGCCCTCGGGTTCGAGGTCGTCGTCCGGAGCGGGCTCGAGGGCGACCGGGATCGCCGGGGCCAGGAGCACCTCGATCGTGCTCGCCACCCCGAAGTCGTCGGCCGTCGGGATCGACACGACGTCGCTCAGCCGACTCTGGTGCAGAGCGGCGGCGTACCGGATCACCGCGTCGGCGATCGAGTCGCTCGTCAGGACACGGACCGTGCCCGCGTAGTTCACGTACTTCAACGTTGCTCCCTGGTGAAGAGGAGCTTCCGTCGCGGTGACGGTTCCCTGATCCGGTGCCACGGTAGGCCGCCGACGTGCCGGGTACACATCTTCGAGCATCGAACGGGGTACGCCGTGACCCTGGACAGGCGTTCAGTGGCGCCCGCCCAGCATCGGGGACGTCCAGGGAAACCGACCACAGGGAGAGACATGACCGAGCAGCAGCAGCCCCCGGGGAGCGACCAGGAACTCACCCCGAAGGCCGACCACGGCGAGGAGTCGTACCGCGGCTCCGGCAAGCTCACCGGCAAGCGCGCCGTCATCACCGGTGGGGACAGCGGCATCGGGAAGGCCGTCGCGATCGCGTTCGCGCGCGAGGGTGCTGACGTCCTGATCAGCTACCTGCCGGAAGAGGAGGACGACGCGCAGGACACGAAGCGCTGGATCGAGGAGGCCGGTCGGAAGGCCGTGCTCTTCCCGGGCGACGTGAGCGATCCCGCGTACTGCCGATCCGTCATCGACCAGGCGGTCTCGGAACTCGGCGGGCTCGACGTCCTCGTGAACAACGCCGCCTACCAGATGACCCACGAGACGATCGAGGAGATCAGCGACGAGGAGTGGGACCACACCCTCGCGACGAACCTCAGCGCCTACTTCCACCTCGTCAAGGCCGCGCTGCCGCACCTCGGCCCGGGGTCGTCGATCATCGGGTCGAGCTCGGTGAACTCCGACAACCCGAAGCCGAACCTGGCGCCCTACGACGTCACCAAGGCCGGCGTCGCGAACCTGTCGGCCGCGCTGGCGCAGCTGCTCGGGGAACGCGGGATCCGCGTGAACAGCGTCGCCCCCGGTCCGATCTGGACGCCGCTGATCCCGTCGACGATGCCGCCGGAGCAGGTCGAGCAGTTCGGCAAGCAGTCGCCGCTCGGCCGTCCCGGCCAGCCGGCCGAACTCGCGCCCGTCTACGTGCTGCTCGCCAGTGACGACGGCAGCTACGTCTCCGGCGCGCGGGTCGCCGTCACCGGCGGCACCCCGATCCTGTGACGGGACGCCGGTCCGGCAACGGGACCAGGTGACGGACGGGAGGCCCGGGGCACGACGTGCGCCGGGCCTCCCGTCCGTCGTCGGGGGACGCTCCTGGCTGAACCGCCGCCCACCGGGGCCGGCCTACGTTCAGGGCCATGTCCACGCGAGCGAAGACCGTCACGGCGCTGTTCGGCGCCGCCACCGTAGCCCTCCTGCTCACCGCCTGCGACCCCGGCGGAGCGCAGAACATCAACCCCGTCGGCAAGGTCCCCGGCTCCGAGGAGAAGTCGCAGTCGGCCCAGTGCGACGTGGCCGCCAGCGCCGCCGTCGACATGATCGACAAGGCGGTCGGGTCGCACGACACCACCGAGTTCGCGAACATCCAGAAGGGTGACGGCGGCTGGTACCTCGGTGCCGCCATCGTCCCCGCGGACAGCAACGACTCGAACGACGACGAGGTCACCATCTGGGCGACCACCGCCGACCCCACGGCCGACGACTTCGACGGCCCGCTGTACGCCGTGAACGACGTCGCCAAGCAGGCCGTCGCCGACGAGACGACCACCACCTCGGATGCGCCGACGCCGTTCGCCGACGACTCGAAGGCCGCCGAGCAGGTCGAGAGCTGCGTCGTCGAGGCGTCTGACCGCTAGTCGTCGGACACCGCGCAGTGGCCGATCAGTCCTTGGGCTGGTCGGCCACTTCCACGTCCTACGCGGCGCCCGAGGTCGGGGACCCGCCGTCCGCTCGACGACAGCGGGAAGGTGCGAGGACGTCTGCACGAGTTCGGGTCAGGAGCAGACGTCCTCGCGCTACGACGCCGTCGGGTTCGACGCGGTGGTCATGACGAGGCCAGCCCGGGAACGGGGGGTCGGGCACCCGCCGGTAGGGTCCGGCGGGGTAGCTTCCGGAGACTGTACGTCGACCACGGCTCAGACGTGTCCATGTTCCGCAGGAACCGGACAGTGCCCGACCGTCCGCCGCGCGCCCGGCTGAGCGTCGGCCCGGGGAGTCGTGAAGGCCCGCTCAGCAGCACGGCGGTTCACTAGACGATCGTCTTCTGAACGCCTACGGTTCCCAGCACCCCGTTCCGCTCCCGAACCGTGAGAGACCGCATGCGCAGCCCCCGCCAGACCACCGTGCTCGAGACCGGCCGCTGACGTGGCGGCGGCGAAGGCGACGGTCCTGCTCGTGAGCGACTTCCCGCTGTCGGCGATGCGGGGTGAACGCGCCGCGCTGGTCGAGCAGGCGAAGGCCTTCGCGGAGTCCGGTCACGTCGTCTGGGTGGCGACTCCGCGCTCGAGCGAGACCGCGGAGCTGCGGAAGCACGGCGTCCGCCTGTTCGAGGTCGAACCGTCGATCAGCGCGCCGGAGAGCGACCTGCCGGTGGTCCGCAACTCGGTCCGTGTCCGCCGGTGCCTCGGCACGCTGATGCTCGAGGAACGGATCGACCTCGTCGTCACCCACTCGGACTTCGGCCTCGCCGCGGCGGCGCTGACCACGGCGCGCTCCCTCGAGCTGCCGACGATCCACACCGTGCACGGTTCGGCGCCGGTCCGGGGCCGGACCGCTGCGGCGATGGCGCCCCTCGCACGGCACGCGCACCGTGTGGTGACCGGCATCCGGCCCACACGGCACCGCTTCACGGGGCACCCCATGGACGACGCGCGCCGCAACATGGCCGTGGCCGTCTCCGGGGCGGCCGACGTCGTCGTCACCCCGACGACGCGGCAGGCCCGTGTCCTCCGCGAAGCCGGCGTCGGCCCGGTCCACGTCGTGCCCAACGCACTCGGCCGCCGGCCGGTCGAACCGCCGCCGGCGCCGGAACTCGGCCCGCTCCGGCTCGTCTGGGCGTCGCGGTTCACCCCGGACAAGCGCCTCGACGTCCTCCTCAACGCGATCCGGCTGGTGGAGATCCGGCTCGGGGCACACGCCGTGCGGGTCGACGTCGCCGGCGGGACCGTCCCCCCGACCCGCACGCCGGTGTCGGTCCGTGTCCACGGCCGCCTGTCGTCGCAGGCGGTCCACGACCTGCTGCTGTGCGGGCACGCGGCGGTGGTCTGCTCGCTCGAGCACGACGGCCAGCCGATGACCGCGCTCGAGGCGTTCCGGGACCACCGTCCGGTCATCGTGTCCGACATCCGCCTGGCGAGCGAGTTCGGCTCCGCCGCCGTCCTGACCGACGACGAGACCGCGTTCGGGCTCGCCACGACGATCATCGAACTCGCCTCGGACCGGACGCTGCTGCGGCCGCACACCGCCGCCGCCGTCGAGCACGCGCGGCTCGCGACGGCGGAGCGGCACACCGATCAGGTCCTCCGGCTGGTCGCCGGCAGCTGCCGGCCCTGAGTGACGGCTCCCCCGCGAGCGCGCGCCGCCCTGGGCGCACCACGGGACGGACTGGAGGCGCGGTGCGGGCCCGCCCCGGGCCTCCAGTCCGCAGGCGGTCGAGCAAGGAGAACGCCCCGATGAGGAGGGGGGATCTCATCGGGGCGTTCCGTTCGTGGGGCCGCGTCAGGCGGCGAGGCGCGCAGCGAGCGCGGTGGCGCGGGACCGGAGGTCCGCGTAGGTGGCCTCGTACGCGTCCGGCGTGCCGACGCGCGAGGGGTTCGGCAGCGACCAGTGAAGGCTGTCGCCGTCGTCGATCGACTCGTGCGCACGGTCGCAGACCGTGACGACCAGGTCGCCGTCGGCGACGAGGTCGCGGAAGGCTCGCGGAACGTGGCGGCCGAGGTCCAGGCCGTGGCGTTCCCCCACGGCGACCGCCCCGGGGGCGATGGCGGCCGCGGGACGCGTCCCGCCGGACAGCGAGCCGATCTCGCTGACCTGCGCCCAGACGCCCGCGGCCAGCGGGGAGCGCGCGGAGTTGCCGGTGCAGACGAACAGCACGCGGGACACCGGTCGGCGCACCGCTGCCGAACCGTGCGGGACGCCGCTCAGCTCGAGGTGCAGGTAGCTGCGGCGCCCGTCGCCGTCGGAGCGGCGTCGCGTGACCAGACCGGCCTGCTCGAGGACGCGCAGGTGGTGCGCCAGGAGCGGCCCGGAGATCCCGAGGGCGGCCCGCACCTCGCTCGGGCTGGCGTCGGACGCGGCGAGCAGGTCGACGATCGCCAGGCGGGCGACGTCGCCGAGGGCCGCGTGCTGCGTCGCACGCCGCTCGAGGTCCTGCCGCCCGGTGTTCATCGGTTCAATGTTGACTGAACCATCTGCCGTCGTCAAGATGAGCGGGTGACGACGAGCCCTGAGCCCCTGCGGTCGTCCGCGGCATCGGTGTTCCTGGTGTTCCTGCGGCTCGGGCTGACCTCGTTCGGCGGGCCGGTCGCACACCTCGGGTACTTCCGTGAAGCCTTCGTGGTGCGTCGCCGCTGGCTGCGGGACGACGCCTACGCCGACCTCGTCGCGCTGTGCCAGTTCCTGCCCGGACCGGCGTCGAGCCAGGTCGGGATGGCACTCGGGCTGCAGCGCGCCGGACTGCTCGGGCTCCTCGCCGCGTGGTGCGGGTTCACCCTGCCGTCCGCGGTGCTGCTCGTCGCGTTCGCCCTGCTGGTCTCCGGCACGCCCGACCTGGCCGGCGCCGGGTGGCTGCTCGGGCTGCAGGCCGCCGCAGCCGCGGTGGTGGCGCAGGCGGTGCTCGGCATGGCACGCTCGCTCACACCGGACCGCCGTCGGGCGACCATCGCGGCCGCCGCCGCGATCGTGGTGCTGCTCGTCCCCGGCCCGGGGCCGCAGGTCGCGGTCATCGCGGTGTGCGGTGTGGTCGGCGTGCTGTGGCTCGGTCGGGTGGTCGACTCGGTCGAGGATGTCGGAGACACCGAGGACGCCGGCTCCCAGATCGCCGTGCGCCTCCCCCGCTGGGTCGCCGTGTCGGCGCTCGTCGCGTTCGCCGCCCTGCTCGTCGCGGCACCCGTCGCCGCGAGCGGCACCGGGGCCGTTCGCCTGTTCGGGGTCTTCGCGCAGGCGGGCTCGCTCGTCTTCGGCGGCGGCCACGTCGTCCTGCCGTTGCTCGAGTCACAGACCGTGGCCACGCACCTGGTGGGCCACGCGGACTTCCTGGCCGGGTACGGCGCCGCACAGGCCGTGCCCGGGCCGCTCTTCACCTTCGCCGCCTACCTCGGCGCCGTCGCCGACGGCAGTCCGAGCGGGCTCCTCGGCGCTGCGGTGGCACTCGTCGCGATCTTCCTGCCTGCGGCACTCCTGGTCATCGGCGCGCTGCCGTTCTGGCACGTGCTCCGTGCCCTGCCGTGGGCCCGGCGCGTGCTGGCCGGTGTGAACGCGGGGGTCGTCGGGCTCCTCGCCGCGGCGCTCTGGGACCCGGTCATCACCGAGGGCATCCGCTCGGCACCCGCACTGGCGCTCGCCGTGGCCGCCTTCACCGCCCTCACCCGCTGGTCCGCTCCCCCGTGGGCCGTCGTCATCGGAGCCGGCCTGCTCGGCGCCGTCGTCCTCTGATCGGAGCACTCCGCATGCCCACCGTCCTGTTCGTCTGCGTCCACAACGCCGGCCGCTCCCAGATGGCCGCCGGCTTCCTGCAGCACCTGGCGGGTGGCCGCGTCGACGTCCGGAGCGCCGGCTCTGAACCGGCCGACCAGCTCAACCCCGTGGTCGTCGCGGCGATGCTCGAGGAGGGCATCGACATCCGGAGCGAGCAGCCCGCGCTGCTCAGCACCGATGCCGTCCGTGCCGCCGACGTCGTCATCACGATGGGGTGCGGGGACGCCTGCCCGGTGTTCCCGGGCAAGCGCTACGAGGACTGGGAGCTCACCGACCCCGCGGGGCTCGACCTGGACGCCGTCCGGCCGATCCGCGACGACGTGCGCGCGCGGGTGCAGGACCTCATCGCCCGGACCGCTCCCTGACGCGGTCGAGCAGGCGGTCGACGAGCTGCTCGCGCCACGGGACCGACGACCAGACGTGGTCCGCACCCTCGACCGCGGTGAACGTCGCCCCGCTGAGCAGTTCGCCGTAGCGCCGGCCGTACTCGACCGGGACGATCTCGTCGGCGGTGCCGTGCAGCACGTCGACCGGCCCGTCGTACCCGCGTGCCTGGGCGTAGACGTCGAGTCCGTCCCGGACCTCGTCGACGAACCCGCGCCCGAGGGCGGTCCCACCGAAGTCGAACCAGCCGCGGTCACGGACGGGTGCGAGCGGCTGCCCCTGGATGGTGTCGTGCACGGCGATGTCGTCGACCACGACCCCGGCCGGCGACCACAGGGTCAGGCTCCGGACCAGGTCGGGGACCCTCGCCGCCGCCATCGCCGACTCGACGGCGCCCAGGCTGTGGGCGACGACGTCGATCGGTGCCCCCTGGTCGTCCGAGAACGCCCGGATCATCGTGACGACCTGCTCGACCTCGTCGCCGATCGAGATGTCCGCGAACCGTCCGTCGCTCGTGCCGTGCCCGAGACGGTCGTAGGAGCGGACCGTCAGACCGGTGTCGGTCAGGGCGGTCGCGGCCTGCACGAAGAGCTGGCGCGGACCGATCGACGAGTCACCGAACCCGTGCACGAACAGCACCGCGCCGCCGGCAGCCGCGGGCGCCGACGCCGACGCCGACGCCGACGCCGACGCCGGGCGGTACTCCCACCCCCGGAGCGCCCCGCCCCGGTGCTCGAGCCGGATGCTCGTCAGGGCACGCTCCAGCGGACGTTTCGCGGTCATGCTCAGTTGCTCCGGTCGGCGAACCCGGCCGGCAGGTCGGCGGGCGCAGTGTCGACGACGGTCTCGTCGTCCTGGCCGACGAACTCGAAGAGGGTGATGTGGGCGAACTCGGGGACGACGTAGATCGGGTAGGTGGGGCCGGCGTCGCGGTACTCGCGCATCCGGTCCAGGTGGTCGTTCTGGAACAGCACGGTCTTGCTGCCGTCCTCCTCGACCCAGTGCGGGAAGAAGATCGTGCCGTGCAGCACGCGCTCCCCCGGCACCACGGTCACGACGACGCTCGTGCCGGTCGGCTCGTTCCACGACACCTTGTAGACGCCGGCGGTGAGCACCACGAGGTCGACCTGCTGGTCCTTGACCCAGCGCCCGCCGACCATGCCGGAGTGGATGCGGTAGTCGATGGTGGTGGCGTTCTTGACGTACATCTCGTACTGCCAGCCGTTGGCGTACGTGTAGATGAACCGGTGTCCGACGATGCCGGAGAGGTCCTGCGACGGGACGGGCTGTGCGACTGAGGTGGTGATCGTCATGCACCCATCCTGCGCCAAACATAGTTTTGTTGCAAACCTTTTTCGAGGACCTAAGCTGAGGACATGGGCAGCGAGCACGACACCGCAGGACTCCGGGACATCGCCCGGCGGCTCAGCGACCAGGTCGGCCCGTTCCGCCGCACCCTGCTGAACGCATCACGCCGTGACGGTGCACTGCCGGAACTGCCTGACGCCCAGATCGAGGTCCTGCGACGACTCGACGAGGCCGGATGGCTCACGCCGACGGCGCTCGGCCGGTCCCTCGGCCTCGCCCGCTCCACGGTCAGCAACCTCGTCACCGCGATGGAACGCGGCGGGCTCGTCCACCGGCGGCTCGCCACCGGTGACGGCCGCAGCACCGAGATCGCCCTGACCGAGCTCGCGTCCGAGCGGCTCCGGGTCTACGACGCCTCGGCCGAGCACGTCCTGGTCGGCGCGCTCGAACGCCTGGGCCCGGACGGGGTCGACGCGCTGCGCGCCGCGCTGCCCGTGCTCGCCGAGCTCCGTCTGGCCATCGACGAGCCCGGAGCGTAGGGATCGGCTGACAGTGCGGGTGAGCCGTCGCACAGGTCCGGACCGTCGATCACCAGCGGGAACGGGTCACCCTGGCAGCGCGTGCACAGGCCGCCCTGGAGGCGCGCACCGCGACTGAGAAGCCGGTCACGGTCGAGCGAGTGACGGCTCCAGGGCGCGCGTGGGCTTCCAGGGTCCGGTTCCATCGTTCTGCCGTGCAGACGACATCACTTCTCCCCATCATCGCCAAGGCGTGTGCGGTGGCAGCTCCGGTCGCCATCGCCGTGTCGCTCGTGGCCGGTCCGGCCGTGGCGGCCCCACTCCACACCTCCACCACCACCTCCGTCACCACGGCGACCTCCGCGCACCACACGGTGGACCGTGCGGCGCGGACGACCTCGGGTGGCACGGCGGTCTCGCGGCTCGACCGTCGCGCCGAGCAGCGCAACGAGGCCACGGTCCGGCACCTGTTCCGGTGCGCGTTCCGGTCCCCCGCGTCCGCGAAGGCCCGTGCGGCTGCACGGACCGCCGTCGCGACCGGTGCCGTCGCGCACGGTGCGACGAGCGCCTCGGGTCCGTCCGCGTTGCTCGCCGAGTTCACCGCCGACCGGTCCCGGGTGCCCGGCGCCCACGCCGTGATCAAGCACATCGCCGGTGATGCGGACCTGGTGGCCGTGCACTGGCAGATCACCGCGAAGCCGAAGGACGAACGCACCGGTGACGCTGCCGTCGACCTGTTCCGCATGCGCGACGGGCGCATCAGCGAGTGGTGGGCGCTCCGTCAGACTGTGCCGACGGGGACCCCGGCCAGCGGCAACACGAACAGCATGTTCAGCGACCTGTACCCGGCCGCGAAGCGTGACCGTCACCTGACCGAGCGGCAGGAGGAGCACAACCGGGTGCTCGCCGTGACCGCGTACGACCGACTGTTCCGCGACCACGACGTGTCCGTCCTCGACGAGAAGTTCGACCCCGCCTACCTGCAGCACAACTCGGTCGCCGCGAACGGCACGGCCGCGCTCAAGCAGTTCTTCGCCGGCAGCGCCGCGCAGAGCCTGCCGAAGCAGGAGTCCGTCATCTCGCTCGCCGACGGCGACCTGGTGTGGACGTTCTCGAAGCCGGTCGGGGCGAAGGCCGACGCCCCGTTCGGCGCGGCCGACCTGTTCCGGGTCGACGACAACCTGATCCGCGAGCACTGGGACGTCGTCCCGACGAGCTGAGGCTCGGCCGAAGGAGCCGCGCGTCTCAGGACGCGCGGCTCCGTCGCGCCCGCTCCTTGATCGCGGTGATCACGGCCGTCTTCGCCTCGGCGTAGGCGTTCATGTCGTCCCAGCTCCGATCGAGCAGCTCCCGCTTCGTCCGTTCGTACAGCGCCCGGTCGTCGGCATCGGCACGCAGGTGGTCGCGGAGGAGCAGGTACTCGTCGACCGCCGTCGCGCCCCGCTCGTAGACGTGCACGTGGACGTCGCGGGCCGGCGTCCGGACCAGGCGGTGGCCCGGCTCGCGGACACGCAGCTCGTACCCGGCGGCGAGGAGCTGGTCGAGGTACGTGGCCTCGGCGGTGATGTCGGCGACGACGACCACGATGTCGACGATGGGTTTCGCTGCCAGGCCGGGGACGGCAGTGGAGCCGATGTGCTCGACGACCGGGGCGTCCGTGCCGGAGCCGGGGAGGGCCTCCAGGATGCGTCGCCGGTGGTCGGCGAAAACCGCAGCCCACGCGCTGTCGGCGGGGTGCAGGGTCACGGTGACCGGTTCCGGGCCGCCGATGATCTCGACGGTCGTGACGTCCAGGCGGGGGTGGTCCTCGTCGTGCTGCACCCGGACATGATCGCAGCCAGTGGTCGTGGTCGCGGTCGCGGTCGTCGATCGCGTCAGAGCTTCGCGGGGAACGCCGATCCGCGGCCGATGACGGTGAGGAGCACCGCGACCGCCCCGAACACGATCATCACCACGGCGAGCACCAGCCCGTCGAAGGCCGTCAGCAGGGCGGCTCCGAACAGGCCGGCCGCGAAGATCGCGATGTTGAACGCGACCGGCAGGAACGCGCTCGCGACGTCGGCGTCCTCGCCGCCGGCGGTCGTCAGGGCGGCCTGCAGCTGCGTGGAGGACCCGCCGAAGCCGATGCCCCACAGACCCGCGGCCACCAGGACCGCGACCGGCGACGTGTGGCCGACGAGCAGCACCACCCCGGCCAGGACGAACAGGCCGACGCTGCCGTGCAGCAGGGGTCGGGGGTGCCGGTCGAGCAGCGCGCCCGTCACGACGACGCCGAGGATCGCGGCGATCCCGTAGACCAGCAGCACCAGCCCGGCGCTCAGGTCGGTGCCGGTCGCCCGCAGGTACGGCGAGATGTACGTGTAGATCGTGTTGTGCGCCACCATCCACGTCGCGATCACCGCGAGGATGACCGCGATGCCGCGGATCCGGAACACCTGCACGACGGACAGCTTCGCGCCGCTCGTCTGCCCCTGGGCGTCCGGCACGAACAGCGCGATCAGCGCCAGGACCACCACGCCGACCAGGCTCAGCCCGATGAACGACGACCGCCAGCCCAGGGCGTTGCCGATGAAGGACCCGAGCGGGGTGCCCAGCGCGAACCCCACCGGCGCGCCCGTCGACACGATCGCGAGCGACACCCCGGCGAAGCGTGCCGGGCTGATCCGCCGGGCGTAGGTGGCGAACATGCCCCAGATCGTCCCCGACATCGCGCCGGCGACGAACCGGGTGACCAGCGCGACCGCGACGTTCGGCGCGAACGCGGTCAGGGTGTTCGCGACGAGGAGCACGGCGATGGCGGCGACGATGAGCGGCTTGCGGCGGAACCCGCGGGTCAGGGCGATCGCCGGGACCGTGGCGATGACCGTGCCCATCGCGTACGCGCTGACGAACAGGCCGACCGTGCCCTCGCTCGTACCCATCCCGTCGGCGATCGCGGGCAGCAGCCCGGCCGGCATCGTCTCCATGGCGACCAGGAGGAACCCGATCGCGGCGAGCAGGGCGAGCGGGAACCAGGGCAGTCGACCGTCGGTGGCCCGGTCGGTCGTGGGGAGGTCGGAGGTCGTCGTGGTCACGGACCGACGGTAGGGGCATGGTCCGGCGGACAGGGAGGTTCGGCTGGACCCCGTTTCGCCGGAGCCTCACTGGGCGGGTGGTGGTGGGGCTTCGATGGTGGTGTCCACGAACAGAGGGAGCCCCGATGCCCGTCCGCACCAGACGCCGTCCCGCCGTGGGTCCGCACGTAGCGCTGGGTCCGCTCGCGCTGGCTCCGGTCGTCGCGCTGGTGGTGGGGGCGCTCGCCGGGTGCAGCGGCGTCGACCGCGCGGAGCCGCCGGCGTCGGCGCGTGCGCCTGCGCCTGCGTCGGCGACGGCGGCGCCGACTGCGTCCGCAGCTCCCACGATCACCACCCCGACGGAGGCCGACCCCGTGCACATCACCATCGAGCTCGACGGCGAGACCCTGACCGGCCGGTTGACCGACAGTGCGACGGCGCGCGCGCTGGCCGCCCGGCTGCCGGCGACGCTGACCTTCGCCGACTACGGCGGGCAGGAGCAGATCGCCCGGCTCCCCGCGCCGCTCGACACCACCAGCGCCCCGAGTACGAGCGATGCGCCGGCGGGCACCATCGCGTATTACGTGCCGGACCAGTCGATCGTCCTGTACTACACGGACGTCGGCAGCTTCTCGGGGATCGTGCCGATCGGCACCGTCGACGACTTCGGAGCGGTGCGCGACCTGCCGTCCGGCGCCGCCACCATCCGATTGCGCGGCTGACGGGCGTCCGCCCCCTTCCCCGCGTCCCCGCCTCCCCTCGCGTCCCTTCCATCGAACAGGAATCACACCCCATGACCGGAACCAGCACCTTCCTCATCACCGGCACGAGCCGCGGGATGGGCACCGACTTCGCCCGGACCGCCCTCGACGCCGGGCACCGGGTCGTGGCGACCGGACGCGACCCCGAGCGGGTCCGCGCCGTCCTCGGCGACCACGAGCGCCTGCTCGCCGTCGCGCTCGACGTGACCGACCAGGAGTCGGTCCGAGCCGCAGTCGACGCCGCGACCGACCGCTTCGGCGGCGTCGACGTCCTGGCGAACAACGCCGGGAGCTTCCAGGCCGGGTACTTCGAGGAGATCTCGGCCGGGCAGTTCCGCGCGCAGATGGAGACGAACTTCTTCGGAGCACTCGCGGTGACGCGTGCCGTGCTCCCGGTCATGCGACGGCAGCGCTCCGGGCACGTCATCAGCATCAGCTCCACCGCGGGCATCGTCGCCGGCGCCGGTGGGAGCGCCTACTCGGCGTCGAAGTTCGCGCTCGAGGGCTGGATGGAGGCCCTGCACGACGAGGTGGCGCCCTTCGGCATCCACACCACCGTGGTCGAGCCCGGCTTCTTCCGCACCGACCTGCTGGCCGAGGGCGACTCGACCTTCTGGGGCGACGTCGCGATCGACGACTACGCCCCGCTCTCGGCCGGGTCGAAGGAGTTCTTCCGCGGCATGCGGGGCAACCAGTCCGGCGACCCCGCGAAGCTCGCGCAGGTGCTGCTGACGCTGATCGCGATGCCCGAGCCGCCGCTGCGGTTCGCCGCCGGTGCGGACAGCGTGGCGGGGATCGTGCAGAAGGGACAGCAGCTCGTCGACCAAGCGCAGGCGTTCCCCGCGCTGTCGACGACGCTCGACCTGGATGCGTGACGACTGCCCCTTGCCAAGTTTGGCTACGGGTATTAGCCTCTGAGTTACTACCCGTAGCCGAAGGAGCCACGTCATGCTCGAAAACCTGGACACCGAGGGCGGCACGATCGCCTACGACCTCTCCGGAGCAGGCCCACTCGTGGTCCTCGCCCACGGCATGGGCGACAGCCGGCACGCCTACCGTTTCGTCGTACCGGAGCTCGTCGCGGCCGGCTACCGGGTGGCGAACGTCGACCTCCGCGGCTGCGGCGACTCGAGCACCGGGTGGGACGGCTACCAGCGCACCGACATCGCACGTGACCTCGTCGCCGTGGCCCGCCACCTCGGTGGCCCGGCCGTGGTCGTCGGGCAGTCCATCAGCGGGGGCGCGGCGACGATCGCCGCAGCAACCGCACCGGACCTGGTCGCGGGCATCGTCGAGCTGGCGCCGTTCACGCGCAAGCAGTCCGTCGACGTGGGCGGACTCCTGCGCAACCGTCGACACCGCGCCGGCACCGTCCAGCTCGCGCGGGTCATGACGAGCGGCAGCCTGCCCGGCTGGCTCGCGTACCTCGACATCGCGGTGCCCACCAAGCCCGCCGACTGGGCGACGGAACGCAGCCGCATCGAGACGATCCTGCGGCGACCGGAGCGGATGGCGGCCCTCCGCGCCATGACCCGCACGTCGCCCGCCGACGCCGGCGAGCAGCTGGGTGCCGTCCGGTGCCCCGTGCTGGTCGTCGAGGGCAGCGCCGATCCGGACTGGGCCGTGCCCCGCGCCGAGGGCGAGCGGATCCTCGCCGACCTGCCGGACGGCCTCGGCGAACTCGCCGTGATCGACGGCGCCGGCCATTACCCCCACACCGAGACGCCGGCGGCGCTCCTCGCCCTGCTGCTGCCGTTCCTCGCCCGCACGCTGCCCGTCGCAGGTCCCGTTGCCTAGGGCGGGGCTCGACCCGGCGACCGTCACCGAGGCCGCGGCGACGCTGGCCGACGAGATCGGCCTGGCCCAGCTGAGCATGAGCCTCGTCGCCGACCGCCTCGGGGTGAAGGCACCGTCGCTGTACAAGCACGTCGACGGGCTCGGCGACCTCACGCGCAGGATCGCGATCCTCGGTGCGAACGAGCTCGGTGACGCGCTCCGCGACGCCATGCAGGGGCGCAGCGGTCGGAGTGCGCTCGAGGCGGCGGTGCAGACCGTGCGCCGGAGCGTCCGGGAACACCCGGCGCGGTACCAGGCAGCCGTCAGCGTCCGGCCGACCGGTGCCGATGACCCCCTGGCGGTCGCACTCGGCCGCACCCTGGCGTCCTTCGCCGCGGCGCTCCGCGACTACCCGCTCGACCCGGCCGACGAGGTCCACGCGCTCCGGGTGCTCCGCAGCGTCCTGCACGGGTTCGCCACGATCGAGGCGTCCGGCGGGTTCCAGATGGACACCGACGTCGATGCGAGTGCAGCGTGGATGGTCGACTTCCTGGATCGCGGCTTCCGTGCCGCGACGACACGGTGACCGTCACCACGGCGGCGCGCCCGCCGAGGCCCGTCGGTCACGACCCGCTCCGTGGCGGCCTGCGGTTCCTGGCGGAGCTCGTCGCGTGGGTGGGCGTGCCGTGGGCGCTCTGGCCCCACTCGCCGGTGCTCGCGATCGCCGCCGTCCTGGTCCTCGTCGTGCCGCCGGCGGTGTTCGGGACCCCTGGTGACCGCCCCGGCGGTGACCCGCCGGTCGCGGCACCGGGAGCGGTCACCATCGCGTCGGTCCTCGCGCACCTCGTCGGGGCGGTCGCTGCAGCCTGGGTCCTGTGGCCGACGGCGGTCGCGATCGTCGTCACCGCGCTGTGCGTCGCCGTCGTCGTCTCGGAACAGCCGCGGTGGCGCGCGCTGGTCGGACGCGGGCGCTGAGCCGTTCGTAGGCTGACGCCATGGCAGCAGCAGACGAGACCGGTCCGTTCTGGCACGGCACCGTGGCGGCCCTGCGACCCGGGGAGTTCCTCTCCCCCGGTTTCCGCTCGAACTACCGCCCCGACGTCGTGATGAACCACGTGTACTTCACGGCGACCCGCGACGGAGCCGGGCTCGCGGCCGAACTCGCGGCCGAGCTCGTGCCCGGCGACCGTGAGCCGCGTGTGTACCGCGTCGAGCCGACCGGTCCGTTCGAGGACGACCCGAACGTGACCGACAAGAAGTTCCCCGGCAACCCGACCCGGTCGTACCGCAGTGCCCTCCCGCTCCGTGTGGTCGGCGAGGAGACCGGGTGGACACGGCTCACCCCGGAGGCGTTGCGCCAGTGGCGGGAACGACTCGTCGCGCTCCCGCCCGAGGAACGCGGCGAGATCGTCAACTGACCGACGTCAGGCCGCGATGATGTTCGGGGCGAACCGGCACCAGTAGTCCGTGATCGGCCCGTCGGACTCGCGGATGCCGACTCCGAAGGACTCGCCGCCCACGACCCACGACCCGAGCACCGGGTGGTTGTGTCCGTTCGACCCCGGGAAGTCCGGGAGCTCGTGGTACTGCTGCCACACCCGTTCGGCCCCGGTGCCGGGGCGCCGGTACTCGCGACCGTTCGTCGTGACCGAACCGTCGGCTCGGTGCACCGCGATGCCGTCGCCCTCGCGCCCGAACACGGGCTTCACGACGAAGTCGCGCATGCCGTTCGGACCGTCCGCGAAGGCCGGCAGCAGGTTCGGGTGGCCAGGGAACAATCGCCAGAGCGCGACGAGCAGCAGCTTGTTCGACAGGAACATCTTCCACGCCGGCTCGTACCAGCGGCCGAGCCGCCCGCGGTCGCTGACCAGGAAGGCGCCGAACTCCTCGTCGCCCTGCGCCCGGTCGTCCCCGGAGACGAGGTCCTCCCACGGGTACAGCTTGAAGAGGTTGCGGATCACCGGGTACTGGGTCCCCGGCTCGTCCCCGGGCAGCGTGAACACGCTCCGCGACGAACCGGCCGGCTCCTGGTCGCCGACGAACTGGCGGGCCGTCGGGTGCCAGCCGATGTCCTTCATCTCGATGCCGGTGTGCTCCCACCCGGCCTCCCCCGCCAGGTCGCGCATGTAGGCCACGGTGTCCCAGTCCTCGCCCGCCGTGTCGAGGTCGGAGTGCGCCACGAACAGTCGGCCACCGTCCTCGGCGCGCAGGGATTCGTGCAGCAGTGTCCGCCAGCGCGCCACCATCGCCTCGTGGATGCCGTTCCACTGGTCGGTCTCGGCGGACAGTTCGCCGGTGGTGAGCCGGTCCTGCATCCAGTGCCACTGCGTGACCGATGCCTCGATCAACCCGGTCGGGGTGTCCCCGTTGTACTCGAGCATCTTGGCGGGTGAACCGTCTCCGGCGTACGCCAGGTCGAACCGCGCGTACAAGTCGGGCTCATCGTGCTCGAGCGACCACGAGGCGAGGTCGAACCCGGCTCGCGTCAGGCCCAGCGTGCCGAGGGCGCCGGTGGCGAGGTACCGGGCGGCTTCGAGGCACATCCGGTGCAGTTCCTCGGTCTGCCGCTCGAGCGCCTCGACCTCCGGCAGCGTGAAGACGTACGCGGCGGTGTCGTTCCAGTACTCGACGGGCGTGCCGTCGTCGCGGACGGACCGCGAGTAGATCAACCCGGTCTGCTGGATCCGGCGCCGCCAGTCCGGACGCTCGGGGAACTCGATGCGCTCCATCAGCCGCCGAACCCACCGTGACCGCCGGCTCCGCCGAAGCCGCCCTTGGTGACGGAGCTCCCACCGGACGAGAGGCCGGCCTTCGCGGTCTTCCCGGCGGGCAGGGCGCTCGTGCCGCCGGAGACCGCGTCCCCCACGCCGGGGACCCTCGTGGCACGGTTGGCGAAGAGCGGCAGGAAGTACCAGCCGGCGTGCCCGCCGTGGTTGTTGCAGTCGTCGTCCGGCAACCGCTTCTCGGTCGCGTTGTCGCGGCAGATCTTCGCGTAGTCGCTGTCGACGCCGGCTCCCTCGCCACACCCGGTCAACGACGCTGCCAGGGCTGCGACCACCCCGATGGAGACGACACGGGAAGCACGGCGACGAACACTCACGAAGGGGAACAGTACCGCTCCCCATGGACCGGTGTCCGCGTCGGCACCTCGACCAGCGCAGACGATCGTCTGGCGAACCGGTAGCGTGTGCGGTGGCGGCAGCCGCCGCACACCGTCCACGAAGGGGCCGACCATGCCGCGGAGCACCGATCGGGTCCGGGCGTCTCCGATCATCCTCGCCGTGGGGATCGCTGCGCTCGCCGTCGCCATCGCCCTGCCCGCGCCGTCACCGACCACGCCGGGCCCCGAGACGATCGGCCTCGGCGCATCCGGCGCACTCGGCGCCGCACTCGGGGCACCGACCGTGACGAGTGGCGCACACCGGTTCGCGATCCGCCCACCACGGACGGTCGGCACCAGCGGAGTCGTCAGGGTGCGGTTCGCCGGACTGGGCACCCCCGGTGCCGTCGTCGTCGTCCACTACGGCAGCCCCGGGGACGACTCCGGGAACGAGCGCGTCGCGGAGATCGAGCCGGGCAGCAGCGCCGTCGGCTCGACCGGCCGGTTCGCCTTCACGGCGGCGCTGCCCGAGCTGCCCCGTGGAGCCGACCGGGCGTCCTGGAGCGCCCGCCTGATCGACCCCGCGTCACTGGACGTCCTCGGCCGCGTCGAGGGCGTTCACCTCGTCGAGCACACCGAGCACTGACCACCGATCCACGGCCGGCACGATGAGAGGGCGCGCAGGGTGCTGGCTCCCGTCCCGTCCTGCGGTTACGTTCGCTAGACGAACGTCTGGCCAGCAGTCAGCGGCGAGACCTGACCTCGAGGAGCCCCCGTGTCGACACCCCACCGCACCCCGTCATCCCGACCCGCGTCCATCGCACTCGGGGCCGCACTGCTCCTGACCCTCGGCCTCGCCGGCTGCTCCACGGCCGGATCCGCAGCGCCATCACCCTCTCCGTCCCCCGCCGCGCAGGGCGACGCTCCCGCGACGACCGACTCGTCACCGTCGGTCGACGTGACCGTCGCCGCGACGACACTCGGCAAGGTCGTCGTCGACGGCAAGGGCATGACCGCCTACTACTTCGACGCCGACGTCAAGGACTCCGGGAAGAGCACCTGCACCGGTGGTTGCGCGACCGCGTGGCCCGCGATCGAGGCGACGACCACGACACCGAAGGTGTCCGGCATCACCGGCAAGGTCGGCACCATCACGGGAGTGGACGGCGGACGGCAGATCACGATCGACGGCCGACCGATCTACACCTTCATCGGGGACAAGAAGGCCGGTGACGTGACGGGTCAGGGCGACAAGGGCGTCTGGTACGTCGTGAACCCGGACGGCTCCGAGCAGAAGAAGTAGGCCAGGCACCCCGGCGGGACGGCAGGGATGCCACGCCCGCCGGGGTCAGTCCTCGGCCTCTGCCGGGTGCCCGCCCACGCGCACGGGCTCCACCTGCTCGAGCAGCGCGTGCACACCCGGCAGACCGAGCCCGGTGAACAGCGCCGCCCACAGATCCCGGAGCTGCCCCTCGGTGTCCCGCGTCAGCCGGGCGCTCGTCCGGGCCCACATCACCCCGAAGGTCGACGTCAGCACGAGGTCCGCCGCACGTGCCCACTCGGGGTCGGTGGCCGGTCCGGTGCCACCGCTCGAAGCCGACAGGTGCCGACGGACGTAGTCGTCCCACGTGAAGACCCGTGGAATCACCTCCCCCGCACCGCGGAGTTCGTGACTCAGGCGGATCGCCCCGGCAGCCACCGGGCACCGTATGGCGTCGGAACAGGCGGACGTCAGCATGCCGAGTAAGTGCTCGAGCCCCTCGGGCTGCCGGATCAGCGAGTCGATCGCCGCCCAGCGAGCCTGCTGCCGCTCGATGACCGCGAAGGCCAGTTCGTGCTTGGACGAGAACACGTGGTAGCCGATCGCCGACTTCGGGCGGTCCATCGCGGCGGCGACCCGTGCGAACGAGGTCCCCGCGTAGCCGTGGCTCGCGAACACCGCCGCCGCAGCCTCGATGATCTGCTCGCGGGTCCGGGTCTTCGCCTGCTGCCGCTGGTTCATCGCACTCCTCGGTCGGGTCTTGGTTCATCATACGAACGTCTGGCCAGGAGTCGGCAGCGGTCACGCCGGGCGCAATGCCTCTGATCCCCTCAGCTTCAGGATTTCGCTAGACGATCGTCTGGCGCGTTGTTAGCGTTCACGCACACCGGGCCACCCCGGCCCGCACCCCCACGAACCAGAGGAGTCCCCATGCGTTCGACCCCGTCCAGCCACCGCTTCCCGTCGGTCCGCCGACTGACCGTGCTCGCGACCTGCGTCACCCTCGGCGGTGCGCTCGCCGCCGGCATCCTGGTCCCCGCGCAGGCCGGAGCCGCCACGATCTCCCACACGGCGCACGCCACACACACCTCGACCCGGGCTGCGGCCGTGGCGTTCACCGCGAAGACCCACGGCGGGCCCGACCGGAAGAGCTTCACCGGCATCACCTTCGCCGGGACCGGGAAGCCCGGCACCCTGGTCATCGTCTACTACGACGCACCGGGCAAGCCGCGGGGCCTGTTCAACAAGCACATCGCCGAGGTCACCTCGGGCGACGACGTCGTCAGCGCCAGCGGCCACTACCGCTTCACCGCAGCGTTCCCGGACTTGCCGCGCGGCACCACGACACTGCACTGGCACGCCCGTCTCAGCGACCCGGACACCCTGTCGGTGATCGGACGCGTCAACGGCACCCGCACGCTCGGCTGACCCGTGACCCGCCACGCGCAACCGGCGCTCGTCCGCACCCTGGCCGTCGCCGTGTCCCTGGCGGCCGTCGTCGGGGCCACCCTCACCTGGGCTCCGTCAGCCTCGGCCACAACGAGCGACCCCGACCGGGTCGCAGCGCCGATCATCGCCGGCACCGAGGTCGGGGTCCCCGGCGGCACCTGCACGGTCGGTGCCGTGCTGGCCGCCAAGGGGTTCCGGAGTCAGCTGAAGCAGTACCAGCGAGCGACCCGTTGGGTGGTGCTCGCGAAGCACTGCGCGCCGCTGCAGGCACCCGTGCAGCTCGCCGGCGCGACCGTCGGCAACGTGGTCTGGCAGTCCGCGGACTCGGACCTCGAACTCGCCGTCGTCCCGCCCCTGGCGTGCACCCGGGCGCGGACGGCGACCGGGTCGTGCGACCGATCGGTCGCGACCTGGACACCCCGGGCATCGGGTCGTGTGTTCAACCGGGTGGACGGGGGCCTGGTACGCGCCGCCGTCACCGGCATCGGCAAGCCAGATGCCGATCCCTTCTGCACCAGCGGGGCGGCGAGCGGGCTGCACTGCTCCTGGACGGCCACACGCGTGCCGGCAGGGAGCCATCCCGGCGTGCAGCACCTCGCCGCCGCCAGCGCCGGCGCTGGCATCGAGCCGGGCGACGCCGGCGGACCGGTGATGAGCGCCACGAACCGGTTGTACGGGATCATCTCGAGCAGCACGACGAGCACGACGGGTTCGACGGTGCTGCTCTACACGCCCGCCCGGCAGGTCCTCACCGAGCTGTTCCGGTACCGGCTGGCCCCGGCGTCCTGAGCCGCTGGCCGCTGGGTGAGCGGCTGAGCGCTGCCTCATGACCCGGACACGCCCCGGCCACCTCGCCGCCACACCGCCGACGACCCGCGCCGCGATCCTGCGGGGAGCCGGACACCACCACGTCCGGCTCCCCCCGACCCCCGGGTCCTGATCAGATCGAGGTTGCCCCGTGTCCCCGCTCCGCCGCTCCCCACTCACCCACTCCCAGCGCACCACCCGCGTCGCCACGACCGCCCTCGCCGGCCTGGCCGTCGTCGCCTCCGCCGCGTTCTCCGTCACGGCCGCCCACGCCGACGACACCCTGCAGCCGGCGTTCACCGCCGCCGACCACCCGATCGCCGACGTCCCCGGTCTGGTCAACGGCCGCGAACTCGCCGCGGTCCACGGACGGTCGGGGCAGACCGTGAACGCCCCGCGCCTGATCCGCTCCGAGTCACTCGACAAGATCACCGCCGCCGGGGCCACGACCCTGGCCGACGAATACCACGTCGACCTCGTCGTCGACCTGCGCACCCCGTCCCAGATCGCCGCGAAGCCGGACGTCGCGATCCCGGGTGCGCGCCACGTCGACATCTCGATGTTCGGCGCGGACGGCGACTACAGCGACGACACCGCGATGTACCACGACCTGGTCGACAAGGGCCGGGTCGACCAGGCGACACCCGGGTCGATGATCACCGCGTACCGCCGGGTGCTCCGGATCCTCGCCACGCACACCAGCGGCACGGTCCTGATCCACTGCTCGCACGGCATGGACCGCACCGGCACCGTCGTTGACCTGCTCGACCGGGTCCTCGGCGTGGACAGCGCGGACATCCTGCACGACTACCTGCTCTCGAACACGCAGCTCGGGGTGACCTGGGCGACCCCGCAGCTGCTGCAGGGCACCTTCGAGCAGGACATCGCGACCGAGTACGGCGGCATGGGCTCCTACCTGACCGACACGATCGGCGTGACCAAGCACGAGGCTGCCGCCCTGCGGGAGCGTTTCCTCGTGTCGAACGACGCCACCGTGTCCTCGATCGCGGTCGCCGGCGTGCGTGTCCACCTGCCCGCCGCTGCCTCGTCGCACGGTGCGACCGTGACCGCCCCGGTCCGGACGCTGCGCGTCGCCGACGTCCACGTGCACACGACGAACCCGAACGCGGCCGCCGCAGTGCACGTGTCCGGCCGGACGGCACGCATCACGGTCACCGCCCAGGACGGCACCACGACGAAGGAGTACCGCCTGACGCTCCGTCGCCCGGCGACGAAGCGCTAGCCCGGCACCCACGCCGACCGCCCGCGGCCCGCGCCGGGCGGTCGGCGTGACCAACTGTTCACCACCACCGTCGCCCGGTCCGGGCGTCCCTCCGGCTACCGTGACAGTCGTGCAGTCCTCCAGACAACGGCGCCCGCGGTGACCGGACACCCCGCCGTCCCGACCATCCACGACGTCGCCGCCCTGGCCGGTGTGTCGAAGTCGGTCGTCTCCCGCGCCCTCGCCGGCGCGTACGGCGTGGCTCCGTCGACGACCGAGCGGGTCAAGCGGGCCGCGCTCGACCTCGGCTACGTCGCGAACGCGAACGCCCGCGGCATGTCGGCACACCGCACGCACACGCTCGGGGTGTTCGTCCGCGACGCCTCCACCCCCTTCTACGGGCACCTGCTGACCGCGTTCCAGCTGCAGGCCGCGGCGCGCGGGTACCGCGTCGTCACCGCCACCGGTGCAGGGTCGTTCCCGGTCAGCGAGGAACGCCGGGCGTTGGAGACCCTGGTCTCCCTGCGCGTCGAGGGGCTCATCGTCTGCAGCGGCGCCCTGCCGATCGCCGACGTGCTGCCGTTCGCCCGACGCATCCCGACGGTGGTCTCCGGGCGCCCCGAGACGAACGACGCGGTGAGCAGCGCGTACTGCGACGAACGCGGCGGCGGACGCGGGCTCGCCGACCACGTCGCCGACCTCGGACACCGTCGCGTCGCCGTGCTGACGGTCACACCGTCCGGGTCACTGACGCAGTCGGCACGCACCGACGCGATGGTGCGTCGGCTCCGTGCGCGCGGCGCCGAGGTGCTCCGGATCCGCTCCGAGGACCACGGAGCAGACCCCGAGGACCTCGACTCGTTCCTCGAGCAGGTCCTGCGGGCCGGCGGCGTGACGGCGATCATGGCACCGAGCGACCGCTGGGCCGTCGGTGTGCTCGAGTCGATGCGCCGCCGCGGCCTCCGAGCACCGGACGACCTGTCGGTCACGGGCTACGACGGGGTCGCCCCACTCGCCACCGAGCTGCTCGGCATCACCTCGTGGCGACAGCCGCTCAGTCTGATCGGTCGTTTGTCCGTCGACGACGTGGTCGACCAGATCGACGGCCGTTCGACGGGCGTCACCCACAACGCGGTCGACGGCAGCCTGGTACCGGGCCGGACCGCCGCCCGGGTCTGACCCCCTTGCAGAACGCACCCCTGGCCTGCCCGGCCCGCTCCTCAGCCGCGACGTTCGGTCGTTCGAGAGTCCGAGTGACGATGTGGTCGGCGAACACGGTCAGCACGCGGGGAGCGTGACGCTGGCGACGGCACCCCCGGAGGGGACGTTGCGGAGGTCCGCCGTCCCGTTGGCACGTTCGGCGATGCCTCGTACGAGGGAGAGCCCGAGTCCGCTCCCGCCGAGGACGGCACGCCGTGCGCTGTCCGCCCGGGTGAAGCGGTCGAAGGCCTGTGGGAGGAAGTCGTCCCGGACGCCGGGTCCGTCATCGACGACGCGCAGCTCGAGCCGCCCGTCGGCGGACTGCTCGAGCGTGACCCGGATCACGCCGCCGTCCTCCCCCGCTGCGATCGCGTTCGCCACGAGGTTGTCGACGACCCGGGCGAACGCCGCGGGCTCGATCCCGTAGTGCTCGTCCGGCGAAGTCAGGCGGACGGCGAAGTCGATGTCGCGCAGACCGACGGACGAGACGGCGCGAGCACGGTCGATCGATCCCATGAGTTCCGTGACGAGCGCAGCGACCGGAGTCGACGGAACGGCGCCGCCTTCACCCAGTCGACTGAGTTCGAGCAGGGCGTTCGCCAGCGCGACCAACCGGGCGGCATCGCTCTCGGCTGCGCGCAGCGCACGTTCGAGGGCCACGGCATCGCCGGACGAGCGATGCGCGAGTTCGAGCCGCGCGGTCAGTGCCGCCAGCGGCGTGCGGAGTTCGTGGCTCGCATCGGAGACCATCCGCCGCTCACGCTCGGTGTTCTCGCGCTGCCGGTCGATGAAGGTGTTGAGGGTCCGGGCGAGTGCCGCGAGTTCGTCGTCGGACGCCCCGACGGGCAGGTGTCCACCACCGTTCCCGGCACTGAGGTGCTCGGCGATCCGGCGCATCCGCCCCACCGGGCGGAGGGCGAGCGTCGACAGCAACCACGCCGTCGCGGCGAAGGCGAGCAGCGCCAAGACCGTGCCGACGACCAGTGACCGGTCCACCCGCGCCACCGTCTCCTCTCCGGCCCGACCGTCGTGCGCGGCCCAGACGACGAACGACCCGGCGGCGTTCCGCACCGGCACACCGACGACCGTCACGACCCGGTGTGCGGTGTGGAGTCTCAGCGTGTCGCCGTCATCCGGCACCGTCGAGGGCAGCGCCGCACGGACGTCGCGCGGCAGGGAGTCCACGACCCATCCGCCGGACGACGACCGGATCCCGACCAGGACGTCCTCTGCCGGACGGTCCGGCGCCTCGTCCGGGTTGCGCCGGAGATCGGAGACGAAGGGCGCGGCGTCACCGGAGGCGAGGGACCGGTCGGTCGCGAGCGTCGCGCGTTCGATCTGCACGTGCAGGACGACCGCGACCCCGGAGAGCACGACTGCACCGACCATCAGACTCCCGAGGGTGATCCGGGCACGGATCGACAGACGGCGCAGGAACCTCACCTCGCCGACACGACCTCGAGGGCGTACCCCACGCCGCGCACCGTCCGGATCACGACGTCAGCGCCCGAGGCCTGCAGTTTCTTGCGGAGGTAGCTGACGTACTGGTCGACGATGGTCGGATCGAAGTGCTCGGGGCTCCCCCAGACCTCCTCGAGCACCTCGGTTCTGGTGCGCGTGTCAGGGGCGCCCTGGATCAGGAACCGCAGCAACGAGAACTCCTTGACGCTCAGCGGCAGGTCCCGCCCGCGCACCGACGCACGCACGGCCAGGGTGTCGAGCCGCACCGACCCGGCCTCCACGATGGTCACCCCACCCGCGGCGCGACGCCGCAGGTGCGCCCGGATCCGCGCGTTGAGCTCGGTGATCGCGAACGGCTTCGTGAGGTAGTCATCCGCCCCGGAGTCCAGCCCGAACACCCGGTCGTCGACGGCGTCCCGTGCGGTCACCAGGATCACCGGGAAGTCCTGGCCGAGCTCACGGAGCCGCCGACAGACCTCGAAGCCCGTCATCCCGGGCAGCATGACGTCGATCGCCGCCGCCTCGAACGACTGGGCCCGGGCCTGGACGAGTGCGGCGATGCCGTCGGTCACGACCGTGACCACGTGTCCTTCACCGGTCAGGCCGCGCTCGACGAGGGCACCCATCTCCGGGTCGTCCTCCACCACCAGGATGTTCGCCATCTCAGACGACCCCGCTCGTGCCGAGCAGGGACCCGATGACGAAGGTCGCCGCGAGGGCCAGGGCTCCACCGACGACCACCCGGGCGGTGGCGCGGCGCAGCGAGCCTCCGCCGATGCGGGCTCCCGTGGCTCCGGTCAGGGCCAGCGCGAGGAGGACGACGACGAACGTCGCGGGCACCCGGATCGCCTCCGGGAAGAGGAGGATCGCCAGGAGCGGAAGGAGCGCGCCGATCGAGAACGCTGCGGCGGATGCGAACGCGGCGTGCCACGGGCTGACCACCTCGTCCTCGTCGATCCCGAGTTCGGTGGTGAGGTGTGCGGCGAGGGCGTCGCGCTCGGTCAGTTCCGAAGCCACCTGTTCGGCCGTTGCTCGTCGGAGACCGCGGGCCTGCCAGAGCTGCGTGAGCTCCTCGAGCTCGGCGGCCGGGTCGTCGGCCAGTTCGCGGCGTTCCTGCTCGATGAGGGACTGCTGGCTGTCCTTCTGGCTGCTCACCGACACGTACTCGCCGAGCGCCATCGACACCGCGCCGCCGACGAGGGCCGCGATGCCGGCCGTCGCGATCGCCGGCACGGACGACGAGGCACCGGCGACGCCGACGACGATGGAGGCCGTCGACACGATCCCGTCGTTCGCGCCGAGGACTCCGGCGCGCAGCCAGTTCAGACGTGCCGCGAGGTCGCCGGTGTGCGCTTCTCCGGCGTGCGGCTCCGCGGTGCTCATGGTCTCAGCGAACCATGTCCGGGACGCCCTGTTCGTGTGAGGTTTCGAACGATCCGAGCCGCCAGATCCTGTTGTCTGGTCGAACCGCGCCTGCACCGTCGGGCGCTCGACGTGAAAGGCCGTCATGGACTGGCAGTTCGGCGGGATACCGCTCCACCCCCTCTTCGTCCACCTGACCTCGGTCGCCGTCCCGGTCGCGGCGTTGACCGCGATCGTGGTCGCGGTGTGGCCCGCGGCACGACGGTGGCTCGCAGTCGGCGCACCGATCATCGGCCTCATCGCCCTCGTCTCGGTCCCCCTGGCGACGTCCTCGGGTGAGTGGCTCGAGCACCGAGAGCGCGAGAGCGCACTGCTCGAACGGCACACCGAACTCGCCGACGGCCTGCTGCCGTGGTCGATCGCGGTCTTCGCGCTCCTGCTGCTGTGGTGGGCCTGGCACAGGTTCGCGACCGACCGGGTGACGAGCGGCGGGGCGCTGCGCGCGGTCGCGGTCGTGGGTCCCGTGCTGCTGCTCGCCGCCGGCGTCGTGTCGATGATCGAGGTCATCGTCATCGGACACGCGGGCGCCGCGTCCGTCTGGAAGGGCTGACCGCACGGACAGCGACGGCACCTGCTCGGCACCGCCGACACCCATCGTTCACCGTTCCGTCACGGACCGACGGGTGAGATCCGGACCCGTCCGGTCGATCATGGGGAACGTTCCCGACCATCGGGAACGTTCCCCATCGACCGACCACGGACGGACCCATGCCCCAGAACGTCACCGCCAAGCTGCCGCGCGACCCGAGCGACCCGTACCGCCACGGCATCTACCTGCGCCCGGACGCCCGCACCTGCCGGGCCGTCACGGTCGTCACCGACCAGCTCCGGGCGCAGTACGGCCTGCTGTCGGCCGGCGCCTTCCCGCCGCACGCCACGCTCGTCGGCAGCCAGCCGTTCGGCAGCCACGAGGACCAGGTCGTCGCGGCCGTCTCGGCGCTGCTCGACGGCCGACCGGCGTTCGACGTCCACAACGCCGGCGTCCGTGAACAGGGCATCGGGTTCGTCTACGACGTCGCGACCCGACCGGACGGCTCGCACAACGACGACTTCGTCCGGCTCGCCGCCGACATCGAGGCCGTGGTCGCACCGTTCCGGCAGCCGATGCAGGTCCCGTTGGCGAACGACTACGACCCGGAGCAGTACCGCGCACACCTCTCGCTCGCCTCGCACGACCTGTACGGCCGGCCGGACCTGCACGACGAGGTCGGCGCGTTCATCCGCGAGCTCGACGTCGACGTCCCGACCGGGTTCCGCGGCGACACCGTCGTGCTCTACCGGACCGCGAGCCCGGACTGGTCCGGTCGCTGGTGGCAGACGATGACGTGGGAGCACGTCCACACCTGGAAGCTCGCCTGACCGTGGCCGCGACCCTCCGCGACGTCGCCGAGCGGTGCGCCATCTCGCGATCGCTCGTGTCACTCGCCCTGCGGGGCGACGACGGTGTGTCCCGGCCACGTCGGGAACTCGCGGTGCGGACGGCGGACGAGCTGGGCCTCCCGGTCGGTTCGCTCGCCAGGCGACGCGCGCAGGGCGCGCCGCTCGTGCTGGGCGCGCTCGTCACCGAAGCTGCCAACCCGTTCCACGACGAAGCGCTCCGGAGCGCACGCGCGACCGCGCAGACCCTGGGGTTCGCGCTCCGCGTCGTGGACGGGTTCCGGGACCCTGCCCGGCTGGCCGACGGCCTGGAGGCCCTGCACGCCTCCCACGGATCGGCCGACGGCGTGCTCGGGGTCGCGGTCCTGAGCAGTCGGCTCGCCCCGGCACGGCTCGCGGCGGTCGCGCGCGACCTGCCGGTCGCGGTCCTCGGGTCGAGCGGGTCGGCGCTCGCCGGTCTCGGACTCGACACGGTGCGCGCCGACGAGGAGTCGGGCATGCGCGCGCTGGTGCTCCACCTCGCCGCGCTCGGGCACCGGCGCACGTGCTTCGTTGCGGAGTCCGACCACCCCTCGACGACCCGTCGTGCCGTCGCGCACGCCGCGGTCACCGCGCAACTCGGCGCACCGGGCGACCACCGCGTCGACGACGTCGAGGCCCTGGCGGCGGAGCCGGCGCGGATCGCCCGGCACCTGGGTGACGGGGTGACGGCGTTCGTCGCGACGAACGACGCGACCGCGGCTCGGCTCGGCTCGTGGCGATCGCCGACGGCGCGGGACTCGCGCTCCTCCGAATGGCGGCGGTGACCGGGTTCGACGGCACCGGTCTCGGCGATCGGCTCGACCTGACGAGTGTCGACCAGCCGCGCGTCCGGATGGGCGCGCGGGCGGTCGAGCTCGTGGTCGAGCGGCTCCGGGGCCGTCGCGGCGACCGGCACGAGGTGCTCCCGACACACCTGCTGCCGCGTGGGTCCACCGCGCAGGCGGTCGCCGGGCACGCGCTCGGCTGACCGCTCGCGACGCCCGCGTCGAACCGGTCGGCGGCCCGGTCCGTGCCTCAGTCGGCGGGCCGGCTGGCGGCCCGGTCAGCGGCTCAGTCGGTGGCGGTCGTGGCCGACAGCTCCTGCACCCGGCGCACCAGCTCGGCGTGCGATCCCCCGGCGCCGGCGGCGACGTAGTCGTCGGCCAGGTTGGCGCAGTCGACGGCTTCGCCCCGACGGAAGCCCCGGAACCACCCACCGGCGCGCTCGAGCACCAGTGCCCCGGCGGCGACGTCCCACGGGTGCGTGGCGAAGCCCATCGTCACGTCCGACCACCCGGCAGCGACGTGCACCAGGTTGAGGGCGCCGCTGCCGAGGCTGTGGTGATGGCGGTACCGGAGCGTCAGATCCCGGAGCAGGTCGAACGCCGCTGCTTCGCCGAGCAGGTCGAGGTCCTGCTGCACGGGGAAGCTCGTCAGCACCGTCGCGGCGTCGGCGGGCCCCGACGACGAGTGCATCGGCGCACCGTCGAGCCAGGCGCCGACGTCGTCCGCCGCGAACACGTGGTCGGCGACCGGGTCGAAGACCACCCCGGCGACGACCTCGCCGTCGACCTCGGCCGCGATCGAGATGCACCAGTACGCGAGTCCGCGGGCGAAGTTCGCGGTGCCGTCGATCGGGTCCACGATCCACCGCACCACGGGGTCCGCGGTGCTGCCGACGCCCCCGGCGGTGCCGGCGGTGTCGATGCCACCGGCGGCGCCGGCAGTGCCGGAGCCGCCGGTGGTGCCGCCTTCTTCGCCGAGCACGACCGAGCCCGGCACGGCCGCGGTGAGCACCGCCGTGATCGCCTCTTCCGCGGCGCGGTCGTGCAGGGTGACCACATCGTGCGCATCGCGCTTCGTGCTGATCGTCATCGGGGCGCGGAAGACGGCGAGCAGGTCGGGCGCGACGGTGCGCGCGGCCTCCTCGGCGATCGCCCGGAGTGTCTGGGGAGCAGGAACGGTTCGCATGGTCCCCGGTTCTACGACGCCGAGGCCCCTGGACGGCGAACCACGCCGGTCGACGGGCCGAACCCGAGGTGAACGCGCGGCGTGCGGCGGTGAACGTCGCCACCCGATCGGCGGAGGGGTTGAACGCGGCGTGAACGGGTGACGGCGGGTGGTCGACGTGCCTTGACCGGTCTTCGACCCCCGCCGCACAGTGGAGTCGTTCCCGGTTAGGGAACGTTCCCTACTCGGAGGAGTCCGCCCCATGACGGTCCCCGTCAGGTCCGGCCTGGTCGCCGGTCCCCCGCGTACCGCAGGGTCGCCGCGGTCGCCGCAGTCGCCGCGTCCACCCCGGGCGACCAGGACGACGCGGTCCTCGTTGCGCTCGGACCGCCGGCTCGGTCTGGTGCTCCTCGCACCGGCGCTGCTCGCGTTCGCGGTCTTCGTCTTCTACCCGCTCGGCCGCGTCCTGGTCCTCAGCACCCAGGGCACCGACATCTTCGGTCAGCCGGCGGGCTCGGTGGGGCTGCAGAACTACGTCCGCACGTTCACCGACCCCGCGTTCGGACGGACGATGCTGACCACCGCGGTCTTCTGCGTCGGCGTGGTCGTCGGCCGCATCGTGTTCGGTCTGCTCGTCGTGATCCCCCTGACCGTGAAGCTCCGCGGCCTGCCGGTCTTCCGCGCACTCCTGACGGCACCCATGGTCGTGTCCGTGTCAGCGGGGTCCGTCGCGTTCGCGGCGATGCTCGCACCCGGCAACGGGCTGCTGAACACGGTGATCACCCAGTTCGGCGGCGCGCCCGTGCCGTTCCTGACGAGCACGCAGTGGGCCCTGGCGAGCGTCATCGTCGTGACGATCTGGGGGTCGCTCGGGTTCACCGTGCTGCTCCTGCTCGGAGCGTTCGGAGCCATCGACCAGGACGTCATCGAGGCGGCGCACCTCGACGGTGCCGGGCCCGTGCGGACGCTCTGGTCGATCTCCCTGCCGCTCGTCACGCCGACGCTCTTCTTCGTCGTCGTGACCGGAACCGTCGAGGCACTCACGACCTTCGGGCAGATCCAGATCCTCACGGGCGGCGGTCCGGCCGACTCCTCGAAGACCCTCGTCTACGCGATCTACCAGCAGGCCTTCGGGTCCGGCAGCGCGAACTTCGGCCTCGCCGCCGCGCTCGGGGTCGTGCTGTTCCTGCTGGTCCTCGGGCTGTCGCTGGTGCAGTTCGGCGTGCTCGAGAAGCGGGTGAACTACTGATGCGCCCCGTCACCGCACGCCGGCTCCGGAGCGTCTTCGTCTACGCCTGGCTCGTCATCGCGGTCGTCGTCGTCTGCTTCCCGCTCTACTACGTGTTCGAGGGCGCGCTCACCCCGACCCGGTACCTGGACCAGGGCCTCGCCGGTCTGGTGCCGATCCACCTGACGCTCGACAACATCGTCCGCGCCACGCAGGTCGTCCCGCTCGGGCAGCAGTTCCTGAACAGCGTCGTCGTCACCCTCGCCCAGACGGTGCTGCAGGTCGTCATCGGCATCATCACCGCCTACGCACTGGTGTTCTGTCGGCTCCGGGGCGCCCGTGCCCTGTTCCTCGTCCTGCTCGCCAGCATGATGATCCCCGGCGAGACGACCCTGATCGCGAACTACCTGACCGTCTCGTCCTGGCACCTCATCGACACGCTCCTGGTCGTCTTCCTGCCGTTCGTGGCCTCGGCACTGACGATCTTCCTGTTCCGCCAGGCGTTCCTGAGCTTCCCGGACGAGCTGCGCGAAGCCGCGGTGCTCGACGGCGCCGGACACTTCCGGTTCATCCGGTCCATGCTCCTGCCGCTCACCCGCCCGACGCTCGTCTCGGTCACCCTGGTGAGCGCGACGGCCGCCTGGAACGGGTTCTTCTGGCCGCTCCTCGTCACCAACTCGCCGGAACACCGCACCGTGCAGGTCGGCATCGCCCAGCTGTCCGACGCCGAGGCCGCCGACATCGGCGTGGTCCTCGCCGGCGCCGCCATGGTGACCCTCCCCGTCCTGGTCCTCGTCCTCGTCGCCCAGCGGTTCCTCGCCGGCGGCCTCACCGCCGGGGCGCTCAAGTGACGACACGCTCGATCCCCTCCCCGACCCCCGCCCGCCCCACACCCGAAGGACGCACCATGCCCGCACGTCGTTCCACCGCCCTCACCGCACTCGCCACCGGGGCCGTCGCGGTCCTCGCCCTGACCGGGTGCTCCACGTCGAGCTCCGCGTCGGACAGCTCCGGCCCCGTCACCGTCGACTTCTGGCACGCCATGTCCGGGCCGCCCGCGACCGAGCTCGACGCGCTCGTCGCCCGCTTCAACAAGGAGAACGACCAGCACATCACCGTGAAGTCGTCGTTCCAGGGCGACTACGCGGCCGTCCAGACGAAGTACACGGCGGCGGTGCAGTCCGGCTCGACGCCGGACCTGCTCATGATGAACGACGTGTCGACCGGCTTCATGATCGACTCCGGCCAGACGGTGTCCCCCGCGAAGATCAGTGGATCGACGTCGGGCACCGACACGATCGCCCCGGCCGCCGCGACGTACTACAGCGACGGCAAGTCACTCGCGGCGATGCCGTTCTCGGTCTCGATGCCCGTGCTCTACCTGAACAAGGCACTCGTCGCGAAGGCCGGCCTCGACGCCGCCAAGCCGCCGAAGACGCTGGCGCAGGTCGCGACCTGGGCCGAGAAGATCCACGCCGCGACCGGTGGCTACGGCATGAGCATGAACATGGGCGACTCGTGGATGCTCGAGGAGCTCAGCGCCTCGGGCGGCCAGCCCTTCTGCACCCCGGACAACGGGCGGAAGGGCAAGCCGGTCACCGGTGTCTCGCTCACCTCGGACACCCAGGTGCAGTTCATGACCACGCTGCAGAAGCTCTACCAGGACGGCGCCGCCCTGAACCCCGGCACCGACTCGACCGTCCAGAACTCGGCGTTCTCGAGCAACAAGGTCGGGATGCTGCTGACCTCGTCCGGCGCCTACACGACGGTCGACCCGGACGGCTCGAAGTCCGTCGTCGCCCGGTTCCCCACCACGTCGGCCTCCGACGACGCCGGGCAGGTCATCGGCGGCAACGCGCTGTGGATCTCCGGCAAGGGCCACTCGTCCGCCGAGCAGCAGGCGTCGTACACGTTCGCCAAGTGGCTCCAGACGCCGGACGTGCAGGCCGAGTGGGCGAAGGCGACCGGCTACGTCGCGATGAACACCGACGCCCAGGACACCACCGTGGGCAAGCGCTCCCTGTCCGACCCGAACATCGCCACGATGTACCAGCAGCTCGCCGACGACCCCACGAGCGTCGCCGCTGCTGGCTGCATCACCGGCGCGTTCCCGACGGTGCGCGCCACCGTCATCGGCGCCTTCAACCGGATCGTCGAGGGTGCCGACGTCGAGTCGACCATGACGGATGCGGAGCAGCAGGCCGGCAAGCAGATCGAGTCCTACAACGAGGCCGCTGGCAAGTGACCCACTCCGAGTGCACGCCCCGTCGAGGCTGACCAAGGGTTCATGGAGCACGACCGTCGTTCGCCATACGGTTGTCTGACGAAGCGGGCAGGCAGCCCGCGCGACGATCGGAGCCCTGTGGTGTCTGCTGCGAACGGCCGGCCCGGCTACGGGACTCCGGAACCCCTGCGCATCGTGTTCTCGTTCCCACGGGGGCGGGGACACCTCGCGCCGATGCTGCCGCTCGCACGCGCGGCCAGCGCTGCCGGACACCGGACCGCACTGAGTGGCGCGCGCGAGGCCGTCCTCGAACAGACCGGGTTCTCGCACCGGCAGCCGCGGGACGTGGAGCTGCCGGCGAGCAGGCCGGGCACCGGCACCCTGACCCCGATCGACCCGAGCACGGTGCTCACCCGCGTTCCCCAGGTGTTCCTGGGGGACGCGGCCGCCGGGGCCGTCGTCGACGTCGGACGGCTGGTCACTCGGTGGACGGCCGACCTCGTGGTCTGCGGGGAGTTCGACTTCGGCGCGATGACCGCCGCCGAACGAGCCGGGGTGCCGTGCGTGGTGGTCCTGGCCTTCGCCTCGGCCGGTGGGACCTGGCGCGACGCGGTGCGAGCGCCGCTCGAGGCGCTCCGCCGACGCGCGGGACTCGGACCCGACCCGCAGCAACACATGCTCGGCGGCGCGCTCACCGTCATCCCGTTCCCGGCGTCGATGCGATCCGGGCAGGAGCTGCATGGTCCGGTCATCCGGATGCGACCGGACCCCTGGTCGTCACCACCGTCGGACGCCGCCGCGTGGTTGGCCGCCGGCGACGGACCTCGCGTCTACGTCACGCTCGGCACCGAGTTCAACACGAAGTCAGGCGACCTGTTCGCTCGGCTCATCGACGCCCTCGCCGCCCTGCCGGCACGGATCCTCGTGACGACCGGACCCTGGGTCGACCCGACGACCTTCCCGGTGCCGTCGGGGCCGGGAGCGATCCGGATCGAGCAGTACGTCCCGCAGGACTCGGTGCTCGGGCTCGTGGACCTCGTGGTGAACCACGGCGGGTCCGGATCGGTGACCGGGGCACTCGCGCACGGGGTGCCCCTGCTGGTCCTGCCGCTCGGTGCGGACCAGTTGCCGAACGGCGGCTGCGTCGAGGCCCTGGGCGCCGGACTCGTCCTCGACGCAGCGACGGCGACCGCGGAGGACATCCGCACCACCGCGTCGCGACTCCTGACCGAGCCGACGTTCCGCGTCGCAGCCGGACGGGTCCGGACCGAGATCGTGACAGGTGAACCCCCGGCCGTCGTCCTGGCCGCCGTCGAGCGCCTGGTCGGCTGGACGCCCGCCCCGCGGTGAGGAGCGCAGGTCCCGCCACACCACGGCGGCGCGGCTGTCCGACGGTCAGCTCGTTGGTGAGCGAGGGTCTGTCGGCGCCTGCGGCGGCGGGCGAGTTCGGCGCGAGTTCCCAACCTGCATCGCTACCGCTGTCCGGCCGCGCATGACCCTCCTCCGCGGCCGTCGGTATGCCTGCGGCGCCGAGCTCATAGCTGAACAGCCGATGCAGGACCGCGAAGCGGCCATCGAGGCACCTCGTCGCTCACGTCTCGGATCGTCAGCAGGTTGACGGAAGAAGTCAGTGGCTGCCGGACGAGACGGTCGCTGCATCGATGAGCACCGCTGCGGCGGCGCGGGCCTCCGCCATGACGTCGCGCGACTGAAGAGAGGTCGTCAGCGCCCGCGATCCCTCGAAGAGGACCGAGATCTGGCGCGCCAACGAACCCGGATCCGACGCGCCGGCCTCCGCGGCGGTTGCCGTGAGCTTCGCCAGGAACGCGGTCTTGTGCCGGATCACGGCTTCCCCGACGGCCGGCATCGTGGCGGCCGCTTCCACGCTGGCGTTGTGGAAGGCACAGCCGCGGAGGGGGGCGTTGTCGGGAAGATCGGCGAACATCCCCAACAGGCGATCGCGCGGGCTCAGCTGCACCTGGTCGAGGACCCGCTCACTGTCGATGCCGGATTCCTCGAACTGACGGAGGTACTCATCGACGATCAGGGCCTTGCTCGGAAAGTGGTCGTACAGGGTGCGTTTGGACACGTGCGCGACCTCGGCGAGCCGTTCCACGCCGGTGGTGACGATCCCCTCCTCGTAGAAGAGCGTCGCCGCTGCCTCGAGGATCCGTCCGCGAGCCCCGCGACCGCTCCGCGACCGCTTCTCGGGTGCAGCTGATTCCGTCGTCATGCCTCAAGTATACCGATCGTTGTGGTTTGGCTCCAGCTTGTGTACGTTCGTGGGGTTGCACACCGATCGGTGTACTTCGCCATCCCGAGGAGCAGAACCATGACTGAAGCCGTCACCCTGACGCCGCGATACGACCACTCCGGTTTCACCGTCCCGTTGCACATCACCGAGGAGAGCCCGGGCTTCGTCCGCGCGACGTTCGCGAACCCGCCCATGAACATGCTCGGCCCCAGCGTCTACGCGGCACTGCGTCTCCTTGTCGAGCGCATGGAGACGGACCCTGCTCTCAAGGTCGTCGTCTTCGACAGCGCGGATCCTGACTACTTCCTCTCGCAGCTCGACGTCCAGAACATGTCCGACGTGCCTGACGTGCCCGGTGCCGCGTCCCTGCCGGAGACCTGGCACGACTTCGTCACACGGATGGCACACGCCCCGGTCATCACCATCGGCTCGGTGCGTGGCCGCACTCGCGGGATCGGGGACGAGTTCGCGCTTGCCCTCGACATGCGCTTCGCAAGCATCGAGAAGGGCGTGTTCGCACAGCCGGAGATCGGCTCCGGTGCCGTCCCGGGCGGAGGGGGCTTCGACTGGTTGCCGCAGCTGGTCGGACGTTCCCGAGCGCTTGAGGTCCTGGCATCCGGCAACGACTACGACGCTGTCACCGCAGCGGAGTACGGGTGGATCAACCGAGCGCTCCCTGACGCCGAACTCGATGGTTTCGTCGATCGCCTGGCCGGACGGCTCGCGAGCTTCGACAAGCACGCGCTCGCGACCGTGAAGCGTCTGGTGAACGAGCGCGTCGCGCCGCCTTCGGCGGGAGACCTCCTGCAGTCGTTCCGCGAGATCCTCGACGCGATCCCTCGCCCCGAGACCCAGGAGCGCTTCGGACTGCTCGTCGCTCGCGGCTGGGCACAGGACACGCAGACCGACCTGGACCTGCCGGCGGTCATGGGCGCTGTCAGCGCCGAGCTCGCCACCCAGGCACAGCGATGAACCACCAGCTGCACGACGCCACCATGCCGGCGTCCGCACGAGGCGCACGATGATCGCGGCAGGCACGGCTCAGTGGAGCGGGTCGTGGAAGGAAGGACGTGGGTCGTTGTCGACCGGCACAGACACCCTCGCTGATGTCCCGTACGACTTCGCCAGCCGTTTCGAGGGCGCAGACGGAGCGATCCCGGAGGAACTCCTCGCGGTCGCCTACGCCGGCTGCCTGAACCAGGCCTTCGCGAACGTGTTCGGGTGGGGTAACTTCACCGCGGAGTTCATCGAGACGACCGTCGACGTCGACAACGAGCTGAGCCTCGACGTCACCCAGGCGGGACCGATCACGATCACGATGCGCGCGAAGGTGCCCGGCATCGAACCCGGCCAGTTCCAGGGACTCGCGATCACCGCGGCACGGGGGTGCCTCATCTCACGGTTCCTCAAGGTCGAGCCGAAGATGACGTTCACCCTCGTGGACTGAGCACTGCGAACAGCGGCGCGGACAGCACCACAAGATGCCGCTCCGCGCCGCTGGCCCCGCACGTCAGCGCCTCCGCTGCGGCGCTCGCACGTACGTAGGGACCGATGAGACCAGCAACAGGCGAGCGACCGGACCTCGAGCCCGACGCCGCCGCGAAAGGAACACTGATGACGTGGATCGAATCCACCCACTCCGGCCGCCGCGAACAACTCGGACCGTTCATCCTCGGCACCGGCAACATCGGCGGCGTCGCCATGTCGACAGGCCCCGGCATCGGATTGTCCGAAGACGAGGGACTCGCCCTGCTCGATCGAGCGGTCGCAGAAGGGTTCACGGCGTTCGACACCGCTGACGCCTACACAGGAGGCACGAGCGAGCGCGTCATCGGACAGTGGAACCGGACGCATCCGGACAGCTCCACCCTCACCCAGACGAAGACCGGTGTGACCGCGAACGGGCCGGATCTGGACCCGGAACGGATCCGGAGGCAACTCGCAAACAGCACGAAGACCCTCGGGCACGTCGACCTCTACCTCGCGCACACCACCGATCCCTCCACCCCCTGGGAACGATCGCTCCCGGTGTTCAGCGACGCCGTCGACGACGGCAGGATCCGCGCGTACGGCCTGTCCAACGTGAACGCCATCCAACTAGCCGACGCACTCGCGACCGCAGATCGCCTCGGACTCCACCGACCCGAGATCGTGCAAAACTCCTACTCCCTGCTCGACCGGAGCGACGACCGGGACGTCCTGCCTCTGGTCACAGCAGAAGGCCTCGCGTACACGCCGTTCTCCCCACTCGCGAACGGCATCCTTGCGGGACGCTACAGCGATGGGCAGCGACCACAGACCGGCAGCCGCGCCAGCACTGCGCCCCACGCGGAACGGCGCCTCGGCGACGCCGAGCTGATGGACACCGTACGTCGCTTCGACACACTCGCCGCCGACCACGGCATCTCACCCGCCGGACTCGCCCTCGCTTGGTTGCTCAACCACGCCGCTGTCACCGCTCCCATCGTCGCTTTCAGCAAGGAGCACCACTGGCGCAGTGTCGACGAGTCGCGTGCCTTCGACTGGGACACGAACCTCGACGACGCACTCGACACCCTGTTCGCGATCTCGTGACCTTCAGCGCTCCTGTCCCATGGACGCCGGACAACCAGCCGGAGGATCAGTGAGCCGACGACCATGCGGGCGATCGACCGAGGAGGACCGAACCAAGCTCAAACACCGAAAGCGGCAGCGTCCGGGCATCCGCCTCCTTGGACAGCTTTCGCGTGACCACCCTCTACAACTTCACCAACCCAACGGCGAAGCCCGGCCTGAACTCGGGCATGATCTCGACGGTGACGGACAAGAACATCGGTGGCACCGGCTCGGTGCTGAACATCGACTTCCTGGTCCGCGCTATCGACGGCCAGACGATCATGACGGCCAGCGCGAACGTCGAGAACGACTTCGGTTCCTCAGGGCGCCGGCACGCGTGCGCGCAGTGGGAGCACGACCAGTGGTCTCGCGTCGCTGCGCAACTCCAACGCGGCTAGCCCGCTAGGGCGCACGAGCCGCGGCACACCTGCGGCTCCGCCGCCTCAGTAGCAGGCGGGTTACGGGGCGTGGCCTAGGGGGCGAGGTTGCGCTTCTCCAGCCAGTTCTCGGTGACGGTCATCTTGACCTGGCCGCCGATGCTGTCCTCTGTGGCGTCGAATCCGTGCCAAGCGAAGGGGACCTGCACGATCGTCGCGTCGGCGCCCGCTTGTTTCGCCTGTTTCATCACCTCGTCGTTGCCCTTGGCGGGGATGAAGTCATCTCGCTCGGGCTGCAGGACGAGAGTCGCCGGGATCGCGGCGCTGAGGTAGGTCGAGGGCGACACTGCTCGGACGTGGTCGGGGACATCAGCAGGTGCGCCACCGAGGAAGAACCGCGTGAACTCCTGCGGGTTGAAGCTCGGCAGGGGTGAGGCGCCGTGGTCGTACGTGTAGTCGATGTTGCTCACGGGATACCCGGCCACGACGGCGTCGGGAACGGGGACCTTGCCAGCTCCGGGGCACGTGGAGGGGGCGGCACCCGCGGCGGCGGACCAGCCGAGGAGCATGGCGAGGTGGCCGCCTGCGGAGTCACCCATGACGGTCAGCTTGCCGGTGTCAGCGCCGACGTCCTTCGCCAGCTTGTCCGTCCAGGTCAGGGCGCAGGCGACGTCGGCGGGGGCTTCGTCCCATGTTGCGTGCGTGGCGTCCGCGAGCCGGTAGTCGACGTTGACGACGTACCAACCCCGATCGGCCCACCGCTGCGCGAGACTGTCGGACTCTTCCGCAGTACCGCCGTACCAGCCGCCGCCATGGATGTACATCATCACCGGCGCGCCCTTCGGGCCGCCCTTGGGTTCGTAGATGCGCGCTTGCTGGGCCTTGCCGCCAGCCGTGACGTAGGTCGTGATCTTGGTCGGGGTCACGGGCGTGTTCGTCAGCGCCAGAGTGCGGGCGAAGTTCACGGAACCGCCGTTCGCCGTCGCCGAATGCACCAGGGCTGCGGTGATGCCGGTCGAGGCGACCAGCGCCCCAAGGGCGAGAACAGAGGCGATGCCCCGGATCACGGGTCGTCGCCGTGCCCGCCAGAGGGGAACGCAGAGAAGAACAGCGATGACACTGACGATCACCAGGTGTGGCGCGAAATAGCCCCAGGCCATCGAGCCGCCGAGCGTCACGATGTTGCTCGTCGCGGGAACGAGGTTCCCGGCAGCGAGGACGACAACAAGGCCCCCCAGGACGGCGCCGACCACGGCAGCGACAGTCCGCGCCCACCGGAAACGCGCCGGACGGTCTCCGCCAGTCCGCTCGTCCTGCGGAGGTAGGGACTGGGGTGACTGCTCGTTCGTGCTCATGGTGCCCTTCATGCAAGCAGACGTGGTGAATCGAGACTACGTCTAAACATCGACGCCGTCTAGCGTTTGGGCGTTACACTCGGCGTATGAGTTCCCCTGCAATCCCGCGCGGACGCCGCGAGATGTTGAAGGCCCGCTCACGACGCGCGATCCTCGACGCGGCCATCGCGTTGGTCGCCGAGCGGGGTGGCCCCGCCTTCACCGTCGAAGAACTCGCCGAGCGTGCTGACATGTCTCGGGCGACGGTGTTCAACTACTTCCCTTCGGTGTCAGACGTCTTGGTGACGGCGAGTGTCGAGCAGTTCGAGACTGCGTGGGCGACGTTCGACGAAGTGAGTGCGGCCGCGCCAGGGACCGACGGTTCTCGTGCCGCTGTCTTTGACGAGGTGTCTCGGTCATTGCGCGCCACGAGCATGCCCGACGTGATCGTGTCCGTCGGAGCAGTCGTCGGGCGAGGCGACGAAGCGTCACCCCGGCACGAAGCCCTGCTCCGACAGGTCATGGACCGAACCTCGCTGCACCTGGCCGAGCATGTCTCCACCCGCTACCCGAGTTGGAGCCGTCTCGAAGTCGATCTGCTCGTTGGATCGCTCATGAGCGGCGTCACGGTCGCCTCGAGCCACTGGCTCCTGAACGAGGGCGGGGACCTCAGCACAGAGTCCAGGGCCACCTGGACCCGGATGCTCGACAGCGCAATCGAGGGGTCACGAACCGGCTACGGCCAGAACAACCGACCCACCTGAGCTGTCGATCCACTGCGCCGGAGCGACGACCCGACGACTCTCGGGTCAGCGCACGAGGCAGATCGTGCGGAAGTCGACGTCCGGACCGGGCCGTGTGTACGACGAGCCGCTCTCGAGCCAGTCGGCGGTCGGCGCGATCTGGTCGGGCACCGTGTCCTCTTCCGACCGCGCGTCGATGCCCTCGGACGCCCAGTACTCCCGGACTCCGTCCACGTCGCGGTTCGCACCCTCGATCAACGTGTGGTCCTCGGGCAGCAACTCGTTGCCCTGCTCGTCGGTGTACTCCCCCGGGTCGTACCAGTACATCCACCGCACCCCCTGGTGGGCGTTCGACAGCTGGCACTCCTCGCTGTACGCACCACCGGCTCGCTCACCATCGCGGTAGGCGGACTTCCGGTCGCCGCCGAGGATCCGAACCGTGCGGTCCCCGATCCGCTCGAGTGTGGCGCGGGCGTCGCCGTCGGCGAAGTGCCGCTCGGCGGCGGTCGCGGGCTGCGCCCACTGCCGGGCATCGGCGACCATGCTCCGCAACTGTGACGTCAGGACCAGGCCGTTCCACGGCACGGCGATGACCAGCACGACGATCGCCGCGACCACGGCGGCCAGCGAGTGCCGCGGTTCGCGCCGCCGAGCCCGGACCTGCACGACGAGCACGACCACGGGGATCCCCACGGCGAGCACGGCGCCGATGACCAGCCGTGCCAACACGCCCCCGGCACCGAGCCGGTCGTCCATCGACCCGAAGTCGCGCGCCAGGTACGCCCCGATCTGGACCGCCCAGCTCACGACGAGCAGCACCGGCAGCACGAGTGCGATGGCGATCGCGTTCCCTCGCCCCGTCGTCGGGCCCGTCCCCTGGTCACGCCAGTCCTGCTGTTCCGTGCCCATGCCGGCCCCCGCCCCCGTGGTGTCGGGGACCATCCTGCCAGCAGAACGCGCCCCGGGTCCGCGGGCGACGCCTTCGCCCCACCCCCGAAGCGGTGGTGTCCCAGCGGCGCCTGTTGCTGCCAAGATGACCGACGTGACCACGACCACGCCTCGCGCCGATCCCGACGCCGCTGCCGACGGCTTCGAAGGCGGCTGGTTCCGCGTCGACGACGACCTGGAGCACCTGGACGACGTGGTGTGGCGACCCGCCACGGACGCGGACGACACAGCGACCACCCCCGGCCCTGCCGCCGTCATCGTCGGTGGCGAGCCCCGCGAGCACGTCGGTTCGACGCTGCCGTTGGCGCAGCTGGCGGAGATCGACGTGGCACGTCAACGCACCGTGCGGAAGCTCTGGCTCAGCCCGATCACCATCGTGGTTTGTCTGCTCGTCTTCACCGCGCTCGAGGTCTCGGGTCTGCCGTGGCGGACGGACCTCGGCAGGCAGCTCCTGGTCGGACTCGGCACGCCTCTGCCGGTCGACGCGCTCTGCATCGCGATCTGGTGGCGGATCACGCGTGACCCCTCGGGCGCCGTCGTCCGCAAGATGGGCGGCCACCGGACCCGCCAGCAGTACGACCAGCAGCGCGCCGTCCTCGAACGCTGACCGCGCCGAGAGCCCTCACCGAACCGGTGCCGACACCGCGGCTGCACCCGCAGCACCCGCAGCAGGTTCCGGCTCCGACGACGGCCGCACCCCACGCCCGGGCCGCAGCACCGCGTCCACCCGATCACGGTCGAGCTCGCCCTGCCACCGCGCCACCACGAGCGTCGCGACGCAGTTGCCGAGCAGGTTGACGCTCACCCGCATCGCGTCCATGATCCGGTCGGCACCGAGCAGCAGCGCGACGCCAGCGACGGGGAACAGTCCGAGGCTCGTCGCCGTGGCCGACAGCGCCAGGAACGACGAGCCCGGCACCCCGGCCATGCCCTTCGACGTCAGCAGCAGCACCCCCAGTGCGGCGACCTGCTGCTCGAGCGTCAGCGGCACCCCGAACGCCTGGGTCAGGAACAGCAGCGAGATCGACAGGTAGATCGCCGCCCCGTCGAGGTTGAACGAGTACCCCGTCGGCACGACGAGCCCGGCGACACTGCGGGAGACGCCGACCTCGGTGAGCCGGGTGATCATCCGCGGCAGCACGGCCTCGGTCGACGCGGTGCCCAGGGCCAGCCCGAACTCCGCGCGGGTGTGCCAGACGAACCGCCAGATCGGCACCCCGGACAGCAGCCGTCCGCCCACGAGCAGCGCCACGATGAACACCGCCGCTGCGCCGTAGCAGGCGGCGATCAGCAGCCCGTACGAACCCAGGGTGTCGATGCCGTACTGCCCCACGACGTACGCCATCGCCCCGAACGCACCGAGCGGCGACAGACGCATCACCCAGCCCAGGATCCGGTAGACGACCTCGAGGCACAGGTCGAGGCCCCGCACGAGCGGCCGCGCACGGTCACTGCCGATGGCGGCGATCGCCGCGCCGACGAACACCGCGAAGACGAGCACCTGCAGGATGTCGTTGGTCGCGAACGCGTTCACGACGCTCGACGGGATGAGGTCGAGGATGAACGTCCCCGCGTCCGGAGCCGCGCCGCCCGCGGTCTTCGCCGCCACGGCCGAGGCGTCGAGCGACGACGGGTCGATCCGCAGGCCGGCCCCGGGGCGCACGAGGTTGCCGACCAGCAGGCCGAACACGAGCGCGCACGACGACGCGAGCAGGAAGTAGATCATCGCCTTGCCGGCGATCCGTCCCACGGAGCGCAGGTCACCGACGTGCACGATGCCCGTCACCACGACGATGAACACCAGCGGCGCGATGACCATCTCGATCAGCCGGATGAACCCCTGCCCCACCACGTTGAGCACCGGCGCGGCCGCGGGGAAGCAGACCCCGACGGCGATGCCGAGGGCCACCCCGATCGCGATCTGCACGAACAGCGAGTGGTACCAGCGAGCGGGAGCACGATCCGTGGTGGTGACGTCCATGCATCCACCCCACCGCGCGCGTGTTTCGACGACGTTGCGAGTCTGTTCCCACCTGCCGCGCCGCACGTCCACCGAAACAGGGCCGCACGTCCACCGAAACAGGGCCGCACGCCCACCGGAACAGGGGTCAGCTGCCGCCGACGACCGTCAGGGTCGGCCGGTGCCGAGCACCGGACTCGTCCTGGCTCATCAGCACGCTCCACGACCGGACGACTCCGACCGACGGACCGACCAGGGTGTGGTCGATGGGCATCGCCAGCCGCGGATCGAGCCACGTCGGCCACGTACCGAGCGCCGCGGCGTGCACGGTGGACGCGGCGTCCCGGCACGAACCGAGACGCCCGTCATCGAAGCTGTCGACCGATCCGTTGAAGTCCCCCGACACGACCACGTCAGCGCCGCGGCCGCACTGTTCGCCGACCCACCGCAGATCGGTCCGCCAGCCCGCCAGGCCCCGCCCGATCGGTTGCGGAGCGTGCACGGCGACGATCGTGGGGATCGACGGCCCGGACACCGTCATCGTCTTCACCGGATCGACGCCGGGCGACATCGAGGCGCCGGACGCGCGATCGGCCCCGACGAGCACCGCCACCTGCGTGCCGGCACCACCCATGAAAAGACGCACCGGCCGACCGTGCTGCCCCATCGCCCGCGCCACCGCAGCGGCGGCCCGTCGGTCGCCCGCGTCGGGGAGCACAACGACGTCCGCCCGTGCGGACAGCGCCGCACGGGCGATTCTCTGCGGACCGACGAGTCCTCCGTTGGTGTTCCACTCGAACACCCGGAGCGCACCCCGGGCACCGTCGCCCGGCCGCACGTCCCATCCCCGCACGCCGAGCACCGCCGTGTTCGCCACGGCGACGACGAGCAGGACCACACCGAGTGACGCTGCAACCAGCCGCACGAGTCGCGTGCGTCGCAGGACGACAGCGACGAGCACCAGGGCGAGACCGGCAGCGACCAGTCCCGCGGTCACGAGCGACCGGGCCGGCAGCACGGCGGCGAGCACCGGAGCCCGCCCCATGCCGAGCCACGGAGCGGCGACGAAGGTGGCACCGACCAGCAGGGTCGCGACCACCACGGTGGTCGAGACAGCAGCCGCACGACGAGACACCCCTGGATCCTCGCGCACGGCCACCCGCGGCTGCCGGTGAACAGCGACCGCCTGCTGAGGATCCTGCTGGGCCACAGCAGTGGCAGCAACGTGGGGCGCCTGCCCACGCCGTGGGCCGGCCGACACCGGACTGGAGGCGCGACACCAGCTGGCACCGCGCCTCCCGTCCGTCACCGCGCACGTCGCGGGCCGCACGCGCGACCGCGGGCAGCTAGCTGCCGTTCGCCTCGACCACGCGCCACACGAGCATGCCGACCGTCATGAGGGTGCCGAGCACCGAGACGGTCGCCGCGACGACGCCGAGTCGGCGTCCGCGACCGGGCCGCACGATCGCGACCACCGCGAGGATCGACGCGATGAACTGGAACGGCCACCCGAGCACGAACACCGACGGCCAGCAGCTGCTGTACAGCCCGGTCAACGCGAGGAACAGCGCGAGGAGCGCGACCCCGAGTCGGTTCGCTCCCGTCTCGCGAGTTCCGACGGTCCCGCCGTCCGAGTCGCCGTCGAGCGGGCCGCCCGGGTACGGGTTGTCGGGGCGGAGCGCCTGCAGCGCCTGGATCCGCTCGGCGTCGAGCGCACCGTCGCGGGCACGGGCGGCATCGGCCAGCGCGAGGGCGTCGTTGCCGTGCCCCGCGGCCTCGTGCTGGGCGATGGCCCACGCGAAGAGCGCGCGCTGTCGGGGGTCCGAGCGGGTCGCGGCGTCGACCGCCCAGCCGAGCGTGGTGAGGAAGAGCAGGCCCCCGAACGCGAGCAGGACCGCCCGCCCCGGCTCGTCGGGGTCCACCCGGAAGAGCACCACGCTGCACGCCACCAGGCCGACGCCGAACAGGGCCGTCGCCCCGATCTGGCCGCGCCAGTAGCCGTTGCCCGAACTCGCCCCCGCGGGTGTGGTCATGCAGCGACCCTAGCCCCCGGGCTCCGCGACGCCGACACGGCTCCGGTCAGGCGGCGGGAAGGACTCCGTCGAAGGTGACACGGAGCTCACTCGGACCCCGGAGGAGCGCGTTGCGGCGGTACGGCGGCGGGTCGAGCACCAGCCTCGGGTTGACGAGCCGCCGGAACAGGGTGGCGAGGGCGATCTGGGTCTCCAACCGGGCCAGTGGGGCGCCGAAGCACGCGTGGATCCCGGCGCCGAAGCTCAGGTGGTCGTTGCCCGCGCGGTGCGGGTCGAACCGGTCCGGCTCGGGGAAGTGCCGTGGGTCGCGGTTCGCTGCAGCCCAGGCGATCCACACGGGTGCGCCCTCGGGGATGGTGACGCCTGCGACGGTGACGTCGGCGAGGGCGATGTACTTCGGGGTCACCTGCGCCGGCGGTTCGACTCGGATGAGCTCCTCGAACACCTGCGCGATGGTGTGCGGGTTGTCGCGGATCAGCTCGATGGTGTCGGGGTGGCGCAGCATGGTCAGGGTGCCGTTGGCGATCATGTTGACGGTGGTCTCGTGCCCGCCGACGAGCAGCATGATCGACGTGTTGAGCACCTCCGTCTGCGACATCGGGCCGTCGGGGCCGTGGTCGTTGACGAGTCCGGAGAGCAGATCGCCCTGCGGTGTGCCGCGCCGCGACTCGGCGAGTGCGCCGAGGTACGCAGCCAGCTCACGGCTGGCCTCGTCTGCTTCGCGCCGCTTGACCGCGGCGTCGGCGTCGTCCGTGGCCTCCGGCGGCGCGATGATGGCTGAACTCCAGGCGTGGAAGCGGGGCTCGTCCTCCGGGGGGACGCCGAGCACGTCGCAGATCATCGCGACGGGCAGCGGGTACGCGAACGACTCCACGACGTCGATCTCGGTGCGACCGGCGAAGCCGTCGATGAGGTCGTTCGTGATGGCATCGATGTCCTGTCGGAGCCCGTCGATGTAGTCGGCGGCGTGCGGCGGTCCGAAGTGGCGCATCGTCTGCCGGCGCAGGCGGTCGTGCACGGGCGGGTCCGTCATGACGAACGCCGACGTCAGCGCGGGTTCGCCCGGATCAGCACCCTCGGCGCGGTGCTTCGCCATGGGGTCGGAGCTGATCCGCGGGTCGTGCATGAGCTGCACGACCTCGTCGTACCCGGTGACGAGGAACGCACCGTTGTCGAGTTGCTGCACCGGGTGGGTGCGCAGCTGCGCGTAGAGGGGGTTGGGGTCGTGCCGGTTGTCCTGCTCGAGCAACGTGTCCCACGTCGTCGACGCGGTGTGCGGGTTGTTCGTCATCATGTTCTGCTCCTGTCGTCTGGCTCTGATCGGTGGTGTCGGGAGCGGTCCGCTAGCGTGCTGCGGCCACTCCGGGGTTCCGTGACGGGTCGACGGTCGGGTCCTCGAGCGGGAAGGACGCACCAGCGGCGATCTGCGCGCGGTAGTACGGCAGCCACTTCGCCTGGTTGACGGCGACGGCGGCCACCAGGCGTCCGTCCCGGCCGAACGTGACGACGCCGGATCGCTCGTCGAGGGAACCCTGCGCGACCTGCGCGGAGTCCGCGACGGACGGCTCTCCGACGGCCTTGAGGACGTTGCCGAACTGCATCGTCCAGAAGACCGCGGTGCTCTCGTGCGGCACGTTGCCGTCGTGCACGAGGTTCCGCGCTGCGACGTCGGCCTGGCTGACCGCGGCGCCCCAGTGCTCGCTCGTCCAGGGGCCGGGGCCCGCCGACGGGTTCGGGTGCCGCGCGATGTCGCCGGCGACGAAGACGTCGTCCATCGGTTGCCCGTCGGTGTCGAGCGCCCGCTGCGCGACGTCGCACAGCACCCCACCGGCGTCCTGTGCGACACCGGACCCGGTGAGCCATTCACTGTTGGGAACGGCCCCGACAGCGACGACCGCCAGGTCGACGTCGACGGTGGAACCGTCGGTGAGTCGAGCACCGCAGAGCCGTCCGCTGTCGTCGTCGAGCAACGACACCACGCCGGTGCCGGTCCGGAGGTCCACACCGTGTTCGCGCTGGACATCCGCCATCATCCGTCCGATCGCGGTCCCGAAGACCTTCACCATCGGAGCCGGCCCGCGATCGACGACGGTGACGGGGATGCCGAGCGTGCTGCACGACGACGCGATCTCGCCGCCGGTGAACCCACCGCCGATCACCAGCACTCGACCAGGTCGGTCCTCCAACCGGGTGCGGATCCGTGCGGCGTCGTCTGCCGTCCGCAGCACGAAGACGCCGTCCAGGGCGGCCTCGGACTCGACGGGCCACGGCCGGGAGCGACGTCCGGTGGCGATCAGCAACCGGGTGTACCGGATGCGTTCCCCACCGTCGAGGACGACCTCCCGGCCCGACGTGTCCAGCGAGACCGCTGCGTGGCCCAGGCGCCAGTCGACGTCCAGGTCGGCCGCGTGCGGGAGGGTCGTCGTGGTGGTGCCGACCACGCCGGTGAGCACCTGTTTCGACAGCGGCGGGCGGTCGTAGGGCCGGTGCGGCTCGTCCCCGACGATCGTCAGCTGGCCGGTGAACCCCGCTGCGCGCACCGTCTCTGCGGCTCGGAGGCCAGCGAGCGATGCACCGACGATGACGACCGCGTCGCTGGACGTCAACGGCGCGGCACCGCGCACGGCAGGGTCGGCATGCCGAACCGGGAGGCGCGTTCCCCCGACACGGATCGCCTGCACCGGACACGCCGCCGCGGACTCCAGCACGCGAGAGCGTTCCTCGTCGCTCGGGTTCGGGTTGTAGACCAACGCTTCCTCCCCCTCGAACCGGAACACGCCGGGTGCGAGGAAGCAGCACTGGGCGTAGCTCTGGCACTTCGTCATGTCGACTGCGATGTCCATGGAGTCCTCTCGTCGGGGTGCGGTGGTCCTCAGCGTGCGCCGATCCGGAGCGCGAGCGGTACTGCAGCGGGAGCGCCCCGGCTACTGCGGACGCAGTACGTCAGCCAGGCGCCGACGTGTGTGCCGTCGTGTGCTCGAGGACTCTCACCCACTCCCAGTCCGTGCCGCGCCACGCGCCTGCTCGCCGCGCCTACGCTCCGAACGTCCGGCCATCCCCCGACGGAAGCGGCCCCCGTGTCCTCGTACCTGCTCTGCGCCCCGCCCGTCTACGGCCACCTCGCGCCCCTCGTCGACGTGGGCCGCGACCTCGCCGAACGCGGGCACGAGATCACCGTGCTGACGGGGTCCAAGTACCGCGAGCTCGTCGTCGGCAGCGGGCTCCGGTTCGTGGCGCTGCCCGCCGACGTCGACTTCGACGACGCCGATCTGCAGGAGCGGCTCGCCGACGCCAGTGCGGCACGCGGGATCGCCGTCGTCCGCGAGGGCATCATCGCCATGTTCGTCCGCGCGATCCCGTCCCAGTACCGCGCGCTGACGGCGCTGCTGGCAGCGGGGCGCTTCGACGCGGTGCTCGGCGAGGCGTCGTTCACCGGGCTCGCGCCGTACCTGGCCCTGCCGTCCGCGGAGCGTCTGCCCGTGCTCGGGATCGCGACCACCCCGGTGACGCTCACCAGCGTCGACGCGGCACCCTTCGGCACTGCGCTCTCCCCGGGACGCGGGCCGGTGGCTCGCGCGCGCAACCGACTGCTCACCGCCGCGATCCACCCCGTGCTCACCCGGCCGCTGCGTCGAGCGGTGGACGCCGTGCTCGCCGAGGTGGGGGCACCGCCGTCGACGATCGACACCTTCGACTTCGCGTACCGCGCGTTCGACACCCTGTTCCAGCTGAGCGTCGCGGAGCTCGAGTACCCCCGGCGCGAGCTCCCCGACTCGGTCCGGTTCGTCGGTCCGGTCGTGGCCCGCGCGGCACCGACGCCCGCGGCCGACCTGCCCGCGTGGTGGGGCGACCTGGACACCGACACTCCGGTGGTGGTCGTGACCCAGGGCACGATCGACACCGTCGACCTCGGCCGGCTCATCGCGCCGACGCTCCGCGCGCTGGCGGACGAGGACGTCCTCGTCGTCGCGACCACCGGTGGCCGCCCCGTCGACCAGGTCGACCGCGCGCTCGGCACGGCACTGCCCGCCAACGCCCGGGTGGCGACCTTCCTGCCCTACGACCAGCTGCTGCCGCGGTGCAGCGTCGTCGTCACGAACGGCGGGTTCGGCGGCGTGCAGCGTGCCCTCGCACACGGCGTGCCGCTCGTGGTCGCCGGTTCCACCGAGGACAAGCCGGAGGTCGCCACCCGGGTCGCGTGGGCCGGCTGCGGGCGGAACCTGCGTTCCGGGACGCCACGACCGGCGGCGATCCGTCGGGCGGTCCGCGAGGTCCTGGCGACGCCGACCCACCGCGCCCGCAGCCGTCAGGTCGCGGCGTCGATCGCGGCCCTGCCGGACCCCGTCGACGTCATCGAAGCAGGGTTGGCGGCGGCCGCCGCCGCGGACGGCTCACAGCGACGCTGATCCCGCCTGCCGACCCACGCTGCGCGGTCGAGTGGAGACGGACGGGAGGCACGGTGCCAGCCGACACCGGGCCTCCCGTCCGTCTCATCCCGCGTCGTCGTGCCCGGTGCCGGTCCGCGGTGCCGGTGCCGTTGCCGTTGCGGACGCCGTCCGGATCCGGAGCGGCACCGTCCCGGCGACGTACCGGTCGTCGCCCGCCTCGAGCGGGCGGCCGTCCTCGGCGGTGCTGGACCGACGTACCTGCAGGAGGGCCGCGCCGGGCCGGACCCCGAGGAGCGCGGCGTCGGCGTCGTCGGCCAGCAGCGCGTCCACGGTGGTGACGGCGGCACCGACCCGGATGCCGAACCGGTCCTCCAGGGTCGCCGACACCGACGTCTGCCCGCCCGGGATCGTCCGGATGACGGCGGCGACCCACGGCGCGTAGGCGGTGCGCTCGAGCATGACGTCGACACCGTCGAGGGAGCGCACCCGCACGACGTGCAGGACGGGCTCGTCGTGCGCGGCGCGGAACAGGCGCCGCTCGCGCACGGTGGCCGGCCGTTCCTCGACCGCCACGACCCGCCCGCCGGGCTCGTGCCCCCGGGCCCTGGCCAGCTGACCGAAGGACTCGAGCGCGCCCGCGTCGTGGCCGAGCGTCGTGGTGCGCACGCGCCAGCGGGAACCGGCACGTGCCGTCAGGACCTGCCGGTCGCGGAGCAGCTCGAGCGCGTTCCGCACGGTGCCGCGCGCGACGGCGTAGTCGGCCGCCAGGTCGTGCTCGGCCGGCAGGACACCCGTGGCGTCGAACTCACCGCGGAGCACCCGGTCGGCAAGGTCCTCGGCGATGTCCCGGAACAGTGGTCGCACCCGGTGATCCTCCCCCGCCGCGGCACGAGCTGTCCAGGTGCTTCGGAGTCCACGGAGCAGCGACCGCGGAACCACAGCCCTGATGCGCGGCGCACCTGGACAGGTCGATCCCGACTCCACCGGACGCGTTCACCCCGCCGCCACGGCCGGGCAAGGCACGGTTCAGCGCACCTCGTTGTCATGCTGACGGGCGCTCCTCCCCCGCAGCGCCCGCACTCCCACGACCTGGAAGGCCCGCGATGAGCACGAGGAAGCCCGAACACGGCGCACCCGACGTCAGCCTGGACGCCGCACCACCGCTGACCCCGGACGCGGCGTACACCGCAGCGGTCCGCCCCGGCCTGAGCCGCCGGACGGTCCTGGTCGGCGGCGCAGCAGCGATCATGGCCGGCGTCGCCGCAGGGTCGGCGTTCGGACCGGGCGCGGCCGACCGCGCCAGCGCCGCGACCGCTCGTGCCGTCCCCACCGGCACGATCGCCGACGTGAAGCACGTCGTCGTGCTCATGCAGGAGAACCGGTCGTTCGACCACTACTACGGCACGATGCCCGGGGTCCGCGGGTTCTCGGACAAGCAGGCGCTCGAGCTGCCGACCGGACACGACGTCTTCCACCAGCCGGCGGCGGCCCGCACCGACGGTGGCGCGATGCTGCCGTTCCGGCTCGACACCACCCGGTTCAACGCGCAGAACGCCGACGGCCTCGACCACTCCTGGGGCGGTGGGCACACCGCCTGGAACGGCGGTGCCTGGAACCGGTGGGTCGACGCGAAGAGCGCCCAGACGATGGGCTACTTCACCAGCGAGGACATCCCCTACCAGCGCGCACTCGCCGGGGCCTTCACGGTCTGCGACGACTACCACTGCTCGCTCAACGGTCCGACGACGCCGAACCGCCTGTACCAGTGGTCCGGCACCATCGACCCCCGCGGCGCCCAGGGCGGACCGGCGACCGACAACCCGGCGGACTACGAACCGGTGTTCGCCTGGACCACCTACGCCGAACGACTGCAGGCGGCCGGCGTCACCTGGAAGACCTACGCCAACGACGAGGTCGGCGACAGCTCCGCCGACCCGTACGTCGGCGACTACGGCGACAACCCGCTCTGGCTGTTCGAGCAGTACCACCGCGCGCTCGCGTCCTCCGACCCCGCCCAGCAGGACCTCGCCGCACGTGCCGGGCTGCACGACGGGTGGAAGCCGAACTCCGGCAAGGGCCTCGACGTCACCCACCTGCTCAGCCAGTTCGGGCAGGACTGCGCGACCAACAGCCTGCCGACCGTGTCGTACGTCGTCGCCCCCTACGGCTGGAGCGAGCACCCGGCGGCCAGCCCGGACTACGGCGCCCACTACACGAACGCCGTCGTGCAGGCCCTCTTCAGCAATCCGGACACCTGGGCCTCGACCGTCCTGCTCGTCAACTACGACGAGAACGACGGGTACTTCGACCACGTCGTCCCCCCGTTCGCCGAACCCGGCACCCCCGACGAGTACGTCGACGGTCTGCCGATCGGCATGGGCGCCCGCGTGCCGATGACCGTGGTGTCCCCGTGGAGCCGTGGCGGGTGGGTCAACTCGCAGGTGGCGGACCACACGTCCGTGATCCAGTTCCTCGAGCACGTCACGGGCGTCCGCGAGCCGAACATCTCCGACTGGCGGCGGACCGTCTCCGGGGACCTGACGAGCTGCTTCGACTTCAGCGCCCCCGACGCGAGCATCCCCGGCGCCGACGTCGTCCCCGGCATCGAGCAGACCCGCGCGCTGGTCGCGGCCGCCGACGCCGACCAGGCGAAGCCGCCCATCGAGGAACCCGCGATCGGCGCGCAGACCGTGCCCGTCCAGGAGCCCGGCACCGTCCGCCGCCGGAGCCTGCCCTACCGACAGCACGCGGACGCGACCGTCGACCACCGGACCGGTCGGGTCACCGTGACGCTCGCGAACGACGGTCGCCAGGGGGTCAACTTCCTGGTGTACCCGAACACCGCGATGCCGTTCGCCGCCCACCCGAAGACCGTCCCGGTGGGCGCCACCGCCGACTGGGCATGGGACACCACGACGACCGCCGGCGCCTACGACGTGAGCGTCTACGGACCCGACCGGTTCCTCCGGCGCTTCGCCGGCACCGTCGCCGTCGGTGGTCCGGCGACCGGCGGCGTCCCGCACGTCTCAGTCGTCCGGGACACCCGCGGTCGGCGCACCCTGCAGCTCCTGCTCGAGAACACCGGCAGGGGCGTGCTCCGCTTCGTGCTGGTGGCCAACGACTTCGTGGAGCACCGCGAGACCGCACACGTCCGCGGCTCCGGGCACAAGACGATGCACTGGCCGCTCGACGAGTGGGGGTACTACGACGTGGTCGTCACCGCCGACGGTGTGCCCGGGTTCCGGTACCGCTTCGCCGGGCGCGCGGAGCGCTGAGGCGGGCCGACCCGCGTGGGTCGGCAGGGGCGGTCAGGCCGCGTCCACGACAGACGGGAGGCCCGGTGCCAGCTGGCACCGGGCCTCCCGTCCCGTCTCGTGACCGTCACACGTCCGTCCCGCGTGCCGTCTCGCTTGCCGTCTCACGCGTCGGCGGCGGTCCCGGCGGGTGCCACCGGTGTGACCGGCGTCGCGGCGTCGGCGTCGGCGGCGTCGGCGTCAGCGTCGGCGTCGGCGTCGGCGTCGGCGTCGGCGTCGGCGTCGGCGTCGGCTCGCGCAGCCTGTCGGGCCAGCGCCGCGTCCAGGAAGCGTTCGACGAACGGCAACGCCACCACGATCGCACCGATGACGGCCGCGACGGGGACGATCACCGTCCAGCCGCGCAGGATCGAGTAGATGGTGGCGCCGAGGACGACCCACACCACGACCGTGAGCGGCCGCACCGGACCGGCGTCGGCGAGCAAGTTGATCGCGTCGACGGCCGCGGGCAGCCCTCGCCGTCCGAGCAGTGTCAGCATGACCCCGATGACGATGAACCCCATCGCCCGGACGGTGCCGACCCACGCGACGTCGCTTGCCGGATCCGCCAGCACACGCTGGATGAACACCACTGCCGCAAGGACCCCGACGGCGAACAGGGCGACGATCACGATGACGGTCAGGAGACGGACGGAGCGACGCACGAGGACTCAGCATAGGGACCCGTCGGGGGCGCCCGTCGCGGCGCCCCCGACGCACCAGCTCGACTCGCTAGGCGACGACCACCTGCGCGTTGACCAGGATGTCGTGCAGGTCGGGACGGAGCGCATCCTGCGAGGTCGTCCGGACCTTCACGATGAGCGCCGCTCCGGGCTTCGCGAAGGCGCGTGCGACCGTCGCCGACCAGGACCCGTCCGTGTTGTGCCCGGCGATCGACAGGAACTGCGCGGTGCCGCCGGTGATCGTCGGCAGCAGCTGCTCCTCGAGCCGGTCGGCCGGGAGCCCCGCAGCCGTGAACAGCTGCTCGGTGGCGGCACGGTCCCCGATCGTCGGGTCGAGGTCGGTGAGCCGCTGCTGCGTGATCGTCGCCACGGAGCCGTCGGCGTTCGTGTACTCCCGCGACCCGGTGGTCGGGTCCTCGCCGGTCTGCTCCCAGCCGTCGAGTGCCGAGACCTGGAGCCCGAAGGCGGGCAGCGTGCTCGCCGAGAGCGCGTCGCCGTCCTCGAACGTGAGGTCCTTCGTTGCCGAGTCGACGGTGGCCGGCGCGGTCGGCGTCTCCGTCGGTGCCTGGGTCGGCGCTTGCGTCGGTGTCGACGACTGCGTTGCCGCCCGCTCCGTCCCCGGTGCCGTGGTGCCGGTCCCGGCGCAGCCGGAGAGCGCGAGCACGACGATCACGGTCGCCGTCCCCGCGGTGGTGATCCTGGATGTGATGGACATGTGGTTCCCCCTCGGATCCCGCCGTGCGCCCCGTGCACCGGTGGGTCCGCCTGGAGCCTACGGGTCCCGGCGGCGGCGCGCCGCCCGGGTCACACGTCCGGGGTCTGTCCAGACGCGCCGAGCGATCTCCTGAGCACGACGAAGTGCAGCCCCGCGACGCGAGCGACGTGTGCCGGGAACGGTCGGGTCTCCCCCGTCGCGATGAACCCGCTTCGCTCGTACACGCGTCGCAGTCCCTCGTGCACGCTGAGCACCTCGAGCTCGACGGACTCGCACGCCAAGACTTCCTCGGCGTACGCGATCGCCGCGGTCTGGAGCCGCCGGGAGATGCCTCGGGACTGCCACGCCGGGTCCACAGCGAGCATCCCCAGGTGCGCGGTCGCCCGGTCGGAGGCCCGCAGGTGACAGGTCGCGACGATGGTGGCGTCGTGGACCGCGACGAGCACCACCGACCGCGGGGCACGGATCATCGCACGCACCTGGTCCGGGGTCGTCCGCTCCCCGGTCACCAGCTCGGCGTCGCTGACCCAACCCTGTTCGTTAGCGTACGCACGGACGACGACCGCAGCGACGGACGCCGCGTCCGTCTCGGACGCCGACCGGATCTCGAGCAGGGGTTCGTCTGTCACGACCGCATGCTCTCACGCAGCACACAGGCATCTCGCCGAGCTCTGCGCACGCTCATGCACTGGGCGGGCGTGGGCGTGCTCCGGGCGCGGGCGTGCTCTGGGCGCCTGCGTCGGGCCGGCTACGAGTTGTCGCCTGCGTTCCGAGCACGCTTCCGCGCCTGCGCACGGGCGTAGGACACCGAGCCGATCTGCACGGCGGCGAGGATGATCCAGAGGACCGCCATCTGCATGTGGAACCGGGACGGTTCGACGACGGCCAGGACGAGCCAGACCAGCGCGATGACCGCCCACACCCAGGCGAGCCACGGCAGGGGCTTGCCGGTCAGCCGTTCCAGCAGACTGCGTCGCTGCATCTCCGTCATGGCGCTGACGCTACCGGACGCCAGGGTGATCGCCGAGGACCGCCACCGTGATCCAATGACGCGTCGAACAGCCTCACGCCGGTGGGCGATCGCCCTGAGCGCTGTTGCACTCGTGACCTGCGTCGTAGCCCCTCCGGGGTGACGGCCACCCGCCACGCCTCGCCCGGCGGCTCGCTGCGACACTGCGGAGCAACTCAACGCTGGGCCGCAGGCCGCACGACGATCTCGTTCACGTCGACGTCGGGTCGCTCGGCCACCGCGTAGGAGACGGCGCGGGCGATCGCGTCGGCGGAGATCGACTCGGCACGGTAGACGACCATCGCGGCGGCGGCGGAGGCGTCGGTGATCGTTTCGGCGAGCTCGGACTCCGTGACTCCTGGTGACACGGTGGTGACACGGTGGTGACACGGATCCCGCGCGGTGACTCCTGGTGAAGCCCCTCGGTGATCGCCCGTGCTGCGACCTTCGTGCCGCAGTAGACAGCCGCCGTGGGCGAGACGTCGTAGGCGCAACTACTTCGGCAAGCTCGCGGACCTCGTCGAAGGCCACCTCGAAGCCGAATGGCTGTGGCCCCTCGGCGACTGACGGGTCGTTGGCCGGTCCCGGTGGAGGACCGGCCACGCACTGAATCCGAGTCTTCTCGGTGGGCCCTGCCGGGATCGAACCGACGACATCCACGGTGTAAACGTGGCGCTCTACCAGCTGAGCTAAAGGCCCTCACGACGATCCTAGAGCGTCACGGCAGTCGATGAAGTTTAGCCCCAGGCTTACTTTCGACGATATGAAGCTCTACGCTTAACCCATGCAGCCCGAGCCCGTGATCGCCGTGATCGTCGACCTGGTGGACTCCCGCACGCTCGAGGACCGCTCCGCAGCCCAGCAGGACGTCGAGCGCGCGTTCGACAGTACCGCGGACGTCACCGCACTCGACCCCCTCCGCGCCACGGTCGGCGACGAGTTCCAGGTCATCTACGCCACGCTCACCGACGCACTCCTGGCCACCACGGCCGCGACCCTCGCACTCCCCCCGACCGTGCAGATCCGCCTCGGCATCGGCCGCGGGCAGGTCCGGACGATCGGCACCGGCGGCGCGGGCCCGCTGCAGGACGGTCCGGGCTGGTGGTCGGCGCGGGACGCCATCAACGAGACCCACCGGCGCGAGGACGGCCGGACCGCGTTCCTGCGGTCCTGGTACCACGACGCCGACGACCGCCACGGAACGACGGAGCGACTCGTGAACGCCTACTTCCTCAGCCGCGACCACGTCGTCTCGCGACTCGCACCCCGCGCCCGCCGGATCGCACTCGGTCTGGTGCAGGGCCGGACGCAGGCGCAGATCGCCGCGGACGAGGGCATCACCCCGTCGGCGGTGTCCCAGTCCGTGCAGAAGTCGGGCGTCGCCGCCCTGGTCGAGGGCCTGCGAGTCCTCGGGGACGGGGGCCGCTGATGCTCGCCGGAGTCCTCCTGACCCTCGTCGGGCTCGCCGACGTCGTCCGCGCACGGACCGGGACCGACGCGGCACCTCGGCGCGTGCTGACCACCACGGTGATCGTCCTGCTCTGGGCCGCCGTGGCGACTGTGGCGGTGCTCGGCCTCGGCCTCGCCGTCTGGTCGGTGCTGGTCGCGGTCGTCCTCGCGGCCCTGTGGGTCGCGACGACGATCCCGGTGCGCTCCGGTGGCGCGCCCGGCGGTCGCGATCGAGCACTCCCCTGGCTCCGTCGCTCGGGGTCCTGGCCGGCCGTCCTGCTCGCGGTCGCCGTCGCCGTGCTGCTGCTCTGGGCACCGGCTGCCGACGCGTCCGGCTTCGTGGTCGACTGGCAGCGTGACGCCAGCCCGTCGTTCGTCGGAGCCGTGCCGCTCGCGGCGCTCGTCGCCGGCATCGGGTCCGCACTGTTCCTGGTCGACTCGGCCAACGTGGTCGTCGCCCAGGCGCTGCCAGCAGAACTCTCCCCGGATGCCCAGCGCACAACGGCGGCGGCAGCAGCCGGCCGACCGAAACGCTTCGGCCGACGACGCACCGGCAGGGCGTCGGACGAAGACGACGACCAACCCGGAGACCGCGCGGTCACCCTCAAGGGCGGCCGCATGATCGGCCCGATCGAGCGCCTGCTGCTCGCCGGGTTCTCGTTGGCCGGCGCCTTCCCCGTCGTGGCGGCGCTGATCGCCGCGAAGGGGATCGTCCGGTTCCCCGAGATCCGCCGCGAGACGACCGGGTACCAGGCCGAGTACTTCCTGATCGGCAGCCTGGTGAGCTGGGCGATGGCCTTCGCCGCCGCAGGCATGTGCTGGTTGCTGGCACTGGGCTGACGAACGCCCCCGGCCCCGATCACCGCAGGTACGCTCTCCCCCGTGAACGGTGTCGGAGTCGGTGTCCTCGACGAAGCCGGGCGGCTCCGCCTGCTCGGCGCCGGTGTGACGGGCGCGGCCTTCGCCGTCGTCCTGGTCATGCTGGTCCTGTCCTCGTGGACCGAGGCGACCACCACCGTCCTGGTCTCGGCCGGCATCCCGACCGCCGTGGCGGGTGCCGCGATCGCCGTCCTCCTGCAGCGCCGCGCCTGGCGTGCCGAGGGCGGCTACGAACGGTCGATCGTCGTCCGCGAGTGGATCGCCGACGGGCAGGTGCCCGCGGGTGTGCCGGCGGACCAGTGGATCCCGCTCGTCCAGGCGCAGGCCGACCGCGAGGGCGCCGGCTGGGGCAAGGTCGTCCTCGGCGTGCTGTGGATCGCGATGACCTGGTCGATGCGCGACCAGCACGGCACGCTCATCACGACGATGCTCATCCTGCTCTGGAGCGCGATGGCCCTGTGGGCAGCCGTCTGGGTCATCCCCCGCGCGCGGGCGGCGCGAGCGCTCCTGCGCCGCGGCGTCTCGACGATCGGCTGAACCCCGCCCGGCTGAACCCCGCCCGCGCACGTCTGACTACGCTCGGACCCATGCAGAGTCGCACCCTCGGCCGCACCGGCCGCTCCGTCTCCCCCATCGGTCTCGGCACCTGGCAGTTCGGCGGTGACTGGGGGCCCGTCTCCGAAGCCGACGCCAACGCCGTCATGGACGCCTCCGTCGAGTCGGGCGTCACCCTGTTCGACACCGCCGACGTCTACGGCGACGGCCGGAGCGAGCAGCTCATCGGCGCGTGGCGTGCCGCGAACCCCGACGTGCCGCTGACGATCACCACGAAGATGGGCCGTCGCGCCGACCAGGTCCCCGAGAACTACGTCGCCGCGAACTTCCGCGAGTGGGTGGACCGCTCGCGGAAGAACCTCGGGCAGGACACCCTCGACCTCGTGCAGCTGCACTGCCCGCCGACCCCGGTCTACGAGGACGACGCCGTCTACGACGCCCTCGACGCGCTGGTCGCCGACGGCTCGATCGCCGCCTACGGCGTCAGCGTCGAGACCGCCGACCAGGCCCTCACCGCGATCGCCCGGCCCGGCGTCGCGAGCGTCCAGATCATCCTCAACGCGTTCCGTCTCAAGCCGCTCGACCGCGTGCTGCCGGCCGCACTGGAGGCAGGGGTCGGCATCCTGGCGCGCGTCCCGTTGGCCTCGGGGCTGCTCTCGGGCAAGTACACGACCGACACGTCGTTCGCCGAGGGCGACCACCGCAACTACAACCGCCACGGCGAGGCCTTCGACCAGGGCGAGACCTTCAGCGGCGTCGACTACGACGACGGCGTGCGTGCCGCACAGACCTTCGCGGCGTCCCTGCCGGACGCCGTCTCGGTCCCGCAGGCGGCGCTCGCGTGGATCATCGCGCAGGACGGCGTCACCGCGGCGATCCCGGGCGCGCGCAACCCGGAGCAGGCGCGCTCGAACGCCGCGGCCGGCGACCTGCCGCCGATCGAGGGCCTCGACGCCACCGTGCACGACCTGTACGACACGTGGTTCCGCGCGAGCGTCCACGACCGCTGGTGAACCTGCGGAGCGTCGCGGTCGCGGTGGCCGCACTCCTGCTGCTGTCCGGGTGCGCCGCCCCCGGAGCGGTCACCGCCCGCGACGCTCCGCCCTGGCCACGGCCGTCCGACCTGACGGCCCGCGCCGAATCCGCCGGGCTCCGGAACGTCTGGGGCGAACGGCTGGCCGAGCACGTGCACACGCACCTGACGATCCTGGACGGCGACGAGCCGGTGACCGTCCCGGCGAACATCGGGCACTCCGACGAGCGGAAGTTCGCCGCGGAGATCCACACGCACGACACGTCGGGCATCGTGCACGTCGAGTCCCCGACGGAGCAGACGTTCACGCTCGGGCAGTTCTTCGACGAGTGGGGCGTCTCGCTCGGTCCGGAGCACGTCGGTGGTCTGCGCGGCGAACTGACGGTGTGGGTCGACGGGCACCGGCGGATCGGCAACCCGCGCTCGATCGAGCTGACGGACCTGCGCCAGATCGTCCTCGTCGTCACGACCGTCGGCGAGGTCCCGCACCTGCCGGCCCCCTTCGACTGGCCCCCGCAGTACGACTAGCGCCGGAACCGGCTCGGCTCAGGCCTCCTTCGCCGCGACCCACGACAGGTCGAGGTCCCACTGCGCGACCGACCCGGCCGGCAGCTGCCACACGTACTCGTTCTTGAGCTTCTTGCCGTCCTCGCGGAACGGCCCCGTCCGGTACGGGTAGAACGCGACCGTCGGCAGCGTGCCCGGCGGCGCCGTACGGATCGCGTTCGAGAAGTCCTTGTTCAACCGCCGCAGCTCGGCGATCACGTCGCCCCGGGCGGCGTCCGCGTCGAACCCGCCGGCACCCGAGGCGAGCTGGAACGCGATGTGCAGCTGCCGGTCACCGCGGTCGTCCTCGTAGCTGATCAGCCGGTGGTTCTCGACGGCCTCGAGCAGCTCCGGGTCGCCGTACACGACGTCTCGCACCACGTCGGGTGCGACGACGGCGCCGTTGTAGTCGACGGACAGGTCGGACCGGCCGTAGTGGAACAGCAGCGGCAGGTCGAGCTCGGCCTCGGCGGCGAGCGCCGCGTGCCCCGTCGCCCGCAGCACGGAGCGGAGTTCCTTCATCCGCACCACGTGTCCGCGGTCGTGGATGTTGTAGCGGATGCGTGGGCTGATGTTCTCGGAGCGGGCGATGGTGACGACGAGTTCGCCGAGGTCGTTCGTCTCGATCAGGTAACCGAACGGGTTGAACTGGAACACCATCGGCAGCACCCCGTACTCGCCCTGCTTGGTGAGGGCGGCGGAGAGTTCCGGTGAGGCGGCGATCGCCCGGCGCAGCTGCACGCTGAACGGCGTCTCGATGCCGAGGTTGATCTCGAGGTCGCTCGCCCCGTAGGAGCCGAGCACGGCCTGGGCGTACTGCTCGATGTGGGCGCGCATGTTCTCGCTGATGCCCTCGCCCCCGAACGCGGCGACGATCGTGTACTGGCTCCAGTCGAGCCGGTCATCCTCGAACAGGGCCTTCAGGAACGGTGGGTAGCTGCAGATGATGTAGGTGAAGTCGGTGCCGAACTCGCGCATCGTGTGCACGATCTTGTCGCGGTCCGGACCGATCGACTTGATCATGGACGACTCGGTGAGCGAGGCGGTCACGTTCATCCCGGTGGCCCAGGCCCCGAGCGAGAAGGCGTTGAGCACGAAGGGCTGCTTCGACAGGTCCTTCGCGGTGCGGGAGAACCCGAGCTGCAGCAGCTGTCGGGTGGCCTGGCGTTCGTCGGGGCCGCGCACCCAGCTGGTCGGGGTGCCGCTCGATCCGCTGGACTCGTCGACGACGACGCCGCGTCGGGGCAGGCGTCCGTCGATGCAGCGCTCGGGGATGCTCCAGCGCTTGACGTAGGAGTCCTTGTCCATCTCGGGGAGCGCCGAGATCGCTGCGGCGATCCCACCACGGGTGTCGAGCCTGGAGGCGCGTCCGGACTCCGCCAGGAACGTGCGGTACGCGGGGACCCGCTTCGCAGCCCGTTCCGCGGTCCGCCAGGCGCGCCAGCGTCCGAGGGTCCAGCGGAGCGGCTCGATGCCGGGCGTGAGCAGGAGCTTGTGGGTGCCGACGCGGGGCATGAACAGTGCGACGAAGGTCTCGACCACCCACACCACCGAGAACACCGCTGCGCGCTTCACCGGGCACCGCCGACGGTCATCGCTGCTGCGGGTCGGCGGTGTGCCAGGGGTGGTGGGTCGCTGTGTCCGAAGCGGAACAGCATCCAGGCCATCCGCCCGTCGGACTCGTCGACGCCCGCACGTTCCACGAACGCGGCGTGAGACCGCGGGTTGGTGATCACGGTGCCGAAGGGGTGCATGGCGATGCCGCGGGCGGAGAACTCCAGCCAGATGCGCATGAAGACCCGTCCGGCCTCGACGTACTCGGCCGGGGTGCTGAACGGTCCCTCGAGCCAGGCGAGCTGTCGGACGCCCCGCATGGTGGACAGGTACACCTTGCGGAAGACCCCGCCGATGCCCGGGGCCTGCCAGAGTCCGCGGTGCTCCATGGCGAACCGGAGCACCGGGCCGGGCATGAGCATCGTCTCGGCGGACAGCCCGTCGCCGGTGGCCGCTGCCTGTCGCTTCGAGAACCGCAGCCAGTGCAGGATCTCGTCGTGCACGGCGTCGTGCTGCAGGTCGTCGAACAGGGTCTCCTGGTTGACGCGCACGATCTCGTCGACCGTGGCCCGATCGTCGGTGGTGCGGAAGCGCTGCCCGGCCGCCGACGCGATGGCGGACGCGGCCTCGATCGCGGAGGCGTCAACGAGCGTTGCGTCGTAGGGCCTGCGTGAGGTGCGCCGTGCGAGGAAGCCGGCCAGGGCCTCCCGGTCGTCCGCGGTGACCACGTGCGGACGCAACGTCACCGTGCCCAGCCGGTGCAGGTGGTCGTCCGCGCCAGCGTCGAGCCGACCGAAGTCCATCTCGGCGTGGTCGAGCCGTTCCTGCACGGTGTACCCGTGCGCCCGTGCCACCACGTCGAGCCCGGCCAGGAACACCCCGGCGCAGACGTGCCCGAACGGGATGCCGAACGACTCCGCCGGCAACCCCCGTCGCAGGTCATAGAACACGGTCGCGGTGCGGTCGTCCTCGACGCGCACGACGATCGGTTGCGAGTTGTGCGGCGACGGGTAGTGCCGCGCGTCCTCGATGATGCCCGTCCACGGTGATGCCATCGTTCCCCCTCGGTGGTCCCTGGCGACGATCATACGAACCCCCTCGGCGCCCCATGCCCCTCGGGGAATGCGCTGTGGAGAACTCGTGCGTAGCCTGCTCCTCGTGATGACCATCCGCACCGGCACCGACCTCGCCGCGGTCGAGGACGTCGTCGACGCCGTGACGGCGCACGGCGAGCGGTACCTGGACCGGGTGTTCACCCTGCGGGAACGCACCGACACCGGCGACGACCCGGAGCGCCTCGCTGCCCGGTTCGCGGGCAAGGAGGCCGTCGTGAAGCTGCTCCGGCCGGCTCCGGACCAGGCGATCCCGCTGCGGGACGTCGCCGTCGTGCTCGACGCCGGCGGCGCCCCCACGGTCGAGCTGTCCGGGGCGGCCGCGGCCCTGGCGGAGTCGATCGGGTGCGGCCCGATCGCGGTCTCGTTGGCACACGAACGGGGGCTCGCGGTGGCGACGGCGGTGGCCCTCTCGGAGCGCTGACCCGGCGCTCCGGACAGGGGTGCGGTTTCCCGCACCGGCACGGCGGTTTCCCGAGGGCCGTTCCTCTTTACGGTTGCAGTCATGGAACAGGACCCGAACCCCTCCAGCACCACCGCGACGATCGCCGACCCGGCCACCGACCGGGCCGTCCGTCGCGCCCTCGCCGAGCACGGCAGGCTGACGGTCGACGCGTGGGACGTCGCGTCGATCGCCGACCTCTACGCCCTCGGCCTGACCTCGCACGCCACCGTCAACGTGATGCTCGCGGTGGAGTCGGACCTCGACGTCGAGTTCCCCGACTCCGTGCTGAACCGGTCCACCTTCGCGACCGTCGAGTCGATCGTCGCCGCGGCGGAGCTCGCCGCGGAGCTCGCCTCGTGACCCTGGTCCTGCCGGCACCGTCGGTCGTCGACCGCTTCGCCGAGCGTGCGAGCGCGGTGGCCGAGGTCGCCGCACAGTTCGCCGACGAGGTCGACCGCGACGCCCGACCCCCGCGCGAGGCCATCGCCGCGATGCGGGAGTACGGCCTGCTCGCGGCAGCGGTGCCGACCGAGCACGGTGGCGAGGGTGCCTCCGTGGCGGAGCTCTCCGCGATCGCGACCGAACTCGGCCGGGCCTGCGCCGCGACCGGCATGGTGTTCGCGATGCACCAGGGCCAGGTCATGGCGCTCTGGCGGCACGGCGGCGACGGCGCCGGCGTGCTCGAGACGATCGAGGCCGTCCGGGGTGGGGCACTCGTCGCGTCGGCCACCACCGAGCGCGGCGTCGGCGGCGACGCCCGGCGGTCCACCTGCTCCATCGAGCCGACCGACGACGGCCGGATCCGCCTGCGCAAGGACGCGCCGGTGATCTCGTACGCCACCGAGGCCGACGCGGTGTTCGTCACCGCCCGCCGCGACCCCGACGCCCCGGCGTCGGACCAGCGACTGCTCATCTGCCGCACCGACACGATGGTCCTGTCGCAGACGTCCACCTGGGACACCATGGGGCTCCGCGGCACGTGCAGCAACGGGTGGATCCTCGACACCGAGACGACGACCGACCGGGTGTTCCGCGACGACTACGCCGCGATCTCCGCCCAGACCGTCCTGCCGGTGTCGCACGTGCTCTGGGCCTCGGTCTGGCTCGGCATCGCGGTCTCGTCCGCCGAACGTGCCCGCAGCGCCGTCCGGAAGCAGGCCCGCGCCACCGTCGGGACGACCCCGCCCGGTGCCCTCCGGCTCGCCGAGCTCCTGGTCGACCTGCAGGCCCTTGCCGACTCGGTGCGCCACGCCGCCGAACGGTTCGACGCCGCCGCCGACGACCCGGACGTGCTGGCCTCGAGCGCGTACGCCCTCGCCGCGAACGCCCTGAAGATCGGTGCGTCCGAACGCGTCACCGACATCGTCACGAAGGCGCTGCGCATCGTCGGGATCGCGGGCTACGCCGCCTCGGGTCCGATGAGCATCGCCCGACACCTCCGAGACGCCCACGGGGCCGCCGTCATGGTGAGCAACGACCGTCTCCTCAAGAACGACGCCGACCTGGCCATCATGACGGGAGTGATCCTGTGACGATCACGGACACCACCACGCACACCACCGACACCACCACCGCGGACACCGCCGCCGACGCCGCCGCGCTCGACGCCGCCCGCGCAGCCCTCCGCGCCCGCCTGCTCACCGACGGCGTCCTCCTCGACCTCGGCACGCCCGGCCTCTACGGCCGCACCGGGGTCTTCGAGCGCGTGTACGCCGCGGTCGACGCCGCAGCGGTCCGCAGCCAGCAGCACCTCGGCGCCGAGGTCCTGCGCTTCCCGCCGGTCGAGCCGCTCGCGTCGTTCGAGCGCACCGACTACATCGCGTCGTTCCCGGACCTCGCCGCGTCGATCTCCGGGTTCACCGGCGACGACCGCACCCACCGCGCACTGCTCGCCGCCCGCGAGCGCGGTGAGCGCTGGGAGGGGTTCCTCGAGCCGGCCGACCTCATGCTCACCCCCGCGGTCTGCCACCCGGTCTACGGCCTGATCAGCGACACCGTGCCGCAGCAGGGCCGGTTCTTCGACGTCCTCGGCGACTCCTTCCGCCGCGAGCCCTCGCTCGACCCGATGCGCCTGCAGGCCTTCCACATGCACGAGTTCGTGCACGTCGGCGCCCCCGCGTCCGCAGCGGCCCACCGGGACGGCAGCATCCCGGTGATGCGCGCGCTGCTCGAGTCGTTCGGGCTCGAGATCGACGTCGTCCCCGCGAACGACCCCTTCTTCGGCCGCGTCGGGCAGATGCTCGCCCGCAACCAGGTCGAGCAGGCGCTCAAGTTCGAGTTCGTGACGAAGGTCTACGGTCCCGACCACGACGCGACCGCGATCAGCTCCGCGAACCTGCACGAGGACCACTTCGGCACCTCGTTCGGCCTCCGCACCGAGGACGGCCAGGTCGCGCACAGCGCCTGCATCGCGTTCGGCCTGGAACGCATCACCATCGCCCTGTTCGCCGCCCACGGCACGGACCTCGACGCCTGGCCGGCGTCCGCCCGCGCCGCCCTCGCCCTGTGACCACGCTGCACGGCTGGTCCGGATCGCCGGCGATCCGCGCCGCGGTCCAGCTCCCCGCCGCCGCGCGCGCCGGCGTCGTCATCTGCCCGCCGCTCGGGCAGGAGGGCGTCATCGCGTACCGCACGCTCCGTCTGCTGGCCGACCGCCTGGAGGCCCGTGGCATCGCCTCGGTGCGCTACGACCCGTCCGGACGTGGTGACGGCGCACCCGACACCGCGCCCGACGCGCAGGTCCGGTCCGCACGCCACGCCGCCGCCGTGCTCCGCACGACGGGGGTGCAGCACGTCGCCTTCGTCGGGCTGGCCTCGGCGGCCCTCGTCGCGGCGAACGCCGCCGCGGACACCGACGGCCTCGTCGTCTGGGACGCCCCGGCATCGGGCAAGGGGTGGCTCCGTCGGCAGCGCGCCCTCGCGACCATCACGATCGGCGCCGACCGCGTGGTCGACGGCGTCGAGAGCCTGATCGGGTTCGACGTCGAGCCCGACGAGGCCGCCGCACTCGCGGACCTCGCCTTCGCCCCGCGCACCGGCCCCACCGTCGCCCTCGTCCGTCCGGGTGCCCGGCCGCCGAAGCCCCTCGGTGGCGTCGAGGTGACCGAGGTCACCGGCAGCGCCGAGCTCCTCGACGGCACGAGCATCCACGCCCGCATCCCCGGAGCCGCCGTGGACACCGTCGTCGCCTGGCTCGACACCTGGGCCCCCGGGTCAGCGGTACCCGTCCGCACGCCCGTCCTCGACGAGGTCCTCGACGTCGACGGCCGCGTGTCGGAGCGGATCGTCCACCTCGGCGATCAGGGCCTGTTCGGGATCGAGACCGTCTCGTCCGCCCAGCACCACGACGCACCCGTCGTCGTGCTCCACAGCGGCGGCGCCGAGCACCGGGTGGGTGCCACGGACTACCAGGTCGAACTCGCCCGCGCCCTCGCCCGCGACGGCGCCCGGGTCGTCCGGGTCGACCGCCGTGCCACCGGCGAGAGCACCGGCGTGCACGAGGACGAGCGGAGCTTCCTGTTCGCGCAGGAGTGGGTCGAGGACCAGTCCGCCGTCGTCACCGCACTCGCCACACCCTCGGACCGGCTCGTGCTCGTCGGCATGTGCGCCGGCGCCTGGGTCGCGGGCCGCGCCGTCGAGGAGGCCCCGCGCCTGGTCGTCGAGATCAGCCCGAACGACTACCGTCGCGTCCCGGCCGAGCCCGGCTCGTACGCCGACGGGGTCCGGGCGATCGACGCCCCGTCGCCCGCCCGGATGTGGGTGCGCGAGCGGTACAACCGCTTCGTGCCGAAGGCCGTCCGCGACCGCATCGCCCGTCGCGACCGGATGGGCGGGGTCGTCGGCCACGTCCGCCCGCTCGTCGAGCACGGCACCGACGTCGTCGTGATCGTCGCTCCCGAGGACGCAGCCCTGTTCGACCGACTCGGTGGGCAGAAGGCCGTCCGGCGCTGGCCCGGTGACGACCGTCGCGGCTCGGTGTCCGTCGTCCGCGTCGAGGACGGCGACCACGCGCTGTTCTCCCCGACGATGCGCGAGGCCGTCGTCGCCGAGGTGCGGTCCCGCGTCGCGGCGACGTTCCCCGTCCACACCTGACGCTCCCGCCCAGGCGGACGGTCCGTGCGGGTGCATGTTCCGACGATCCACGTGTCGAACGACTCGTGGGGTGTCGCCCGATGCACGCGCATCCACTTCGGGTCAGACGAGGGCGAGTGTCCTGGCGACAGCGTCGGGACGCTCGACGTGGGCGAAGTGCCCGCAGTCGTCGAGCAGCACCGTCCGGACCTGCGGCACGAGCGCCCGCATCGCCTCGAGGTCCGAGACGCGGGCGAACACGTCGTCGTGGCCGGCGATCGCCGTCACCGGGCAGGACACCGACCGCCAGCGCCCGAGGTCGTAGTCGCCTGCCGCCTGCGCCGCGTCGGTGAACCGCGTCGGCCGGAGCTCCTCGACGAAGGCGTCCAGGACACTGGCGTCGAGCCGACGCACGTGCGTGAACACCGGCGCGGCGACGAGCGGCAGCAGCCCCACCCGCGCAAGTCCTCGGAGCATCGGCCGAGCCGCCTCACCGGTGGCGGTGAGTCCTGCGCGCAGGAGCGTGAACGCCGGCAGCGTCCGGAGTCCTCGCAGCGGATGCCGGGCGGCGTCGGCGGTCGCGACCGTGGTGCCGGACACCAGGGCGAGCGACCGTACCCGCTCGGGCGCCACGACGGCGAGGTGCATGCCGACGAACGCCCCCATCGAGTGCCCGACGACGTCGACGTGGTCCACCTCGAGTGTGTCGAGGACGGTGGTCAGCGCCCTGGCGACGACGTCGAGGTCGAGCGGTCCGTCCGGCGCCGGCGACGATCCCCACCCGGGTAGGTCCACCAGGACGAGCCCGCGGCCGCCGACGCCGTCCGCGGCGCGCAGCAACGGGGTCCACGTCGACCAGGAGCCGGCGACGCCGTGGAGCAGCAGGAGCGGGTCGTCCCCCGGCCGGTGGTGCACCACCACGGGGCCGGACGGCGTCGGGACCTCGAGGCGCTGGAGGTCCCACATGGCGGGCGTGGCTGAAACCGGGAAGGGCGCGTAGGGCCCTGCGGTGACCCCGTGACCACGTGGGTCGGTGTCGATGGCGTGCACCGGGCCTCCTGTCCGACCGTCGACGCGGACGCGTCGTTCAGGAGGGATTCGGAACGCTAGCCGACGGGGACGGGTGCCGAGCAGGCGGCGAGCCGGTCGAGGGCCGCCTTGTACTCGGCGACGTCGCGCTGCAGGCCGGGCTCGGTGATGATCGAGGCCTTGATGCGGCCCTGCACGTCGATGACGAAGGTCGCGCGGGTGGCGAAGCCCTTGTTCTCGAGGAACACGCCGTACTCCTTCGAGACCGCGCCGTGCGGCCAGAAGTCGGCGAGCAGCTCGAAGTCGTAGCCGTTCGTCTCGGCGAACGAGCGGAGCGTCGCCTTCGAGTCGACCGAGATGCCGAGCAGCTCGATGCGCTGGTCCTGGAACATCGTGATGTTGTCCTGCAGGGTGCAGAGCTCGTTCGTGCACCCGGACGAGAACGCCAGCGGGAAGAAGACGAGTGCGACCGGGCGGTTGCCACGGAAGTCGCTGAGTCGGACGTGCTCACCGAACTGGTTCGGGAGCTCGAAGTCCGGCGCGAGTGAGCCGATCTCCAGTGCCATCGCTACGTGTGCTTCTTCCTCGGGCGTGGGGTGTGCCCGTCGGGTCCGTGCGCCGCGGATCGCGTGTGCACGATCGGCCATGCTACGCCGACGACACGCGAATGCAAGCACCCGTCCACCTGCACGTCACCATCAGCATCAGCGTCGGTCCTGGGGCCTAGAGTGGACGGGGCCCCAGCCGGTCGCGACCCGACCACCGGAGCCACCATGTCCACCACCACGAGAACGAACGAGGTCAAGGGTGACGGTGAACGACCAGGACCCGTACAGCGCCGGGGCGAACGACCAGGATCCGCAGGAGACCGCCGAATGGCGTGAGTCCCTCGACGGGCTGGTCCAGACCCACGGACACCAGCGCGGTCGCGAGATCATGCTGAGCCTGCTCAAGCGGTCCAAGGAACTGCACCTCGGTGTGCCGATGGTCCCGACGACGGACTACGTGAACACCATCGCGCCGGAGAACGAGCCGGAGTTCCCCGGCGACGAAGAGCTGGAGCGCCGGTACCGCCGCTGGATCCGCTGGAACGCGGCCATCACGGTGCACCGCGCACAGCGTCCCGGCATCGGGGTCGGCGGCCACATCTCGACGTACGCGTCGAGCGCCGCGATGTACGAGGTCGGCTACAACCACTTCTTCCGCGCGCAGGACCACCCCTCCGGTGGCGACCAGGTCTTCTTCCAGGGCCACGCCTCCCCCGGCATGTACGCCCGCGCGTACATGGAAGGGCGCCTCTCCGAGGACCAGCTCGACGGGTTCCGGCAGGAGAAGTCGCACGCCGGCGGCGGCCTGTCGTCGTACCCACACCCGCGCCTCATGCCGCACTTCTGGCAGTTCCCGACCGTGTCGATGGGCATCGGCCCGATCAACGCGATCTACCAGGCGCAGCAGGCCAAGTACCTGTCGAACCGCGGCATCAAGGACGCCATGGACCAGCAGGTCTGGGCGTTCCTGGGCGACGGCGAGATGGACGAGGTCGAGTCCCGCGGGCAGCTCCAGGTCGCCGCGAACGACGGCCTCGACAACCTGAACTTCGTCATCAACTGCAACCTGCAGCGACTCGACGGTCCGGTCCGTGGCAACGGCAAGATCATCCAGGAGCTCGAGGCGTTCTTCCGCGGTGCGGGCTGGAACGTCATCAAGGTCGTCTGGGGCCGCGAGTGGGACGACCTGCTCGCCCGTGACACCGAGGGCGCGCTCCTCAACCTGATGAACCAGACGCCGGACGGCGACTACCAGACGTACAAGGCCGAGAACGGCGCCTACGTGCGCGAGAACTTCTTCGGGCGCGACCCGAAGGCGCTCGAGCTCGTCAAGGACTACACCGACGACCAGATCTGGAACCTCAAGCGCGGTGGCCACGACTACCGCAAGGTCTACGCCGCGTTCAAGGCCGCGACCGAGCACAAGGGCCAGCCGACCGTCATCCTGGCGAAGACGGTCAAGGGCTACGGCCTCGGCCCGAGCTTCGAGGGGCGCAACGCGACCCACCAGATGAAGAAGCTCACGCTCGACAACCTCAAGCAGTTCCGCGACGAGATGCGCATCCCGATCTCCGACGCGCAGCTGGAAGAGAACCCGTACACGCCGCCGTACTACCACCCGGGCAACGACGACGAGGCGATCCAGTACATGCACGAGCGTCGTCGCGCGCTCGGTGGCTACGTGCCGGAACGTCGCACGAAGTACACGCAGTTCACGCTGCCGGACGACTCGAAGTACCAGGTCGTCAAGAAGGGCTCCGGCAAGCAGGAGGTCGCCACCACCATGGCGTTCGCACGCCTGCTGAAGGACCTGCTGCGCTCGCCCGACTTCGGCGACCGCGTGGTCCCGATCATCCCGGACGAAGCACGCACGTTCGGCATGGACGCCTACTTCCCGTCGGCGAAGATCTACAACCCGAACGGCCAGCACTACACGTCGGTCGACCGCGAACTCCTCTTGGCCTACAAGGAAAGCCCGCAGGGCCAGATCATCCACGTCGGCATCAACGAGGCGGGCGCCCTCGCGGCCTTCACCGCGGTCGGTACCTCGTACTCGACGCAGGGCGAGCCGCTCATCCCGGTCTACGTCTTCTACTCGATGTTCGGGTTCCAGCGCACCGGCGACGCCATCTGGGCCGCCGGCGACCAGATGACCCGTGGCTTCATGATCGGCGCGACCGCCGGCCGCACCACGCTGACGGGCGAGGGCCTGCAGCACGCGGACGGTCACTCGCCGCTCCTCGCCACGACGAACCCGGCCGTCGTCTCGTACGACCCGGCGTACGGCTACGAGATCGGCCACATCGTCAAGGCCGGCCTCGACCGCATGTACGGCACGAACGAGGACGGCTCGCCGAAGCACGCCGACCCGAACGTCATGTACTACCTGACGGTCTACAACGAGCCGCTGGTGCAGCCGGCCGAGCCCGAGGGCGTCGACGTCGAGGGCATCCTCAAGGGGATGTACCTGCTCAAGGCGAGCGAGCACGACGGCCCGAAGGCCCAGCTGCTCGCGTCCGGTGTCGCCGTGCCGTGGATCCTCGAGGCGCAGCAGCTCCTCGCCGAGGACTGGGGCGTGTCGGCCGACGTGTGGAGCGTCACGAGCTGGGGTGAGCTGTACCGCGACGGTGTGGCCGCCGAGCAGCAGGCGTTCCTCAACCCGAACGAGCCGGCCCGCACGCCGTTCGTCACCGAGCGTCTGCTCGGCACCGAGGGCCCGGTCGTCGCCGTGAGCGACTTCATGCACCTGGTGCAGGAGCAGATCCGCCCGTTCGTGCCGACCGACTACGCCACGCTCGGCGCCGACGGCTTCGGTTTCTCGGACACCCGTCCGGCCGCTCGCCGCTTCTTCCACATCGACGGCCCCTCGGTCGTCGTGCGGACGCTGCAGCAGCTCGCCCGCCAGGGCAAGGTCGACGGCGCGCTCGTCCAGCAGGCGATCGACAAGTACCGCCTGCACGACGTGACCGCCGGCACCACCGGCAGCGCGGGCGGCGAGAGCTGATCAACCCGTGACGACGGTCCGCCCGGACCACGAGAGCCAGGAGAGTGCGCGCGAGCGTGCGCTCTCCTGGCTCCGTCAGGTGTCCGGAGAACTCTCCACCGCCACGATCAAGCGGCTCGAGGACACGCTCCCCTGGTACAGCGAGATGCCCCCGGGGCGCCGCTCCGCCGTGGGCCTCGTCGCCCAGGCGGGCATCACCTCGTTCATCAGCTGGCTCGAGGGCACCGCGTCGACGCCGTGGATCGCTGCGGCCGACGTCTTCGGGTCCGCCCCGCGGGAACTCCTGCGCTCGGTGAGCCTGCAGCAGACCCTGCAGCTCATCCGCGTCGTGGTGACCGTGGTCGAGGAACGCGCCGCCGACGACGAGATGCTGCAGGAGGCGATCCTCAAGTACTCCCGCGACATCGCGTTCGCCGCAGCCGACGTCTACGCCCGCGCGGCCGAGGCCCGCGGCCTGTGGGACGCCCGGCTCGAAGCGCTCGTGGTCGACTCGATCCTCTCCGGCGAGTACGACGACGAACTGCCCTCCCGCATCGCCGCCCTCGGGTGGCACGGCCACGGCGAGGTCGCGGTGCTCGTCGGCACCGCACCGAAGCAGCTCGAGGTCGACCAGGTCCGCCGCACCGCACGGCACATGGACGCCGACGTGCTCGTCGGGGTCCAGGGATCGCGGCTCGTCGTGGTGATCGGCCGCGCCACCCCGCGCGACGACGTCCCCGAGGGCGAGGAGCCTGTCTCCTTCACGACCATCGCGCAGGCCCTCGAACCGCTGTTCGGCGAGGGGCACCTGGTGCTCGGCAACGAGGTCCCCGGGGTCGTCGACGCCTCGACCAGCGCGAAGGCCGCCCTCGCCGGGTTCGCCGTCGCGCGTGCCTGGCGCGGCGTGCCCCGCCCGGCCCTGGCCGACGACCTGCTGCCCGAACGTGCCCTGGCCGGCGACCCGCTCGCCCGGTCGGCCCTGGTGCAGCGCATCTACGTCCCGCTCAAGGACCAGTCCACCGAGCTCCTGCAGACGCTGTGGTGCTACCTGGACACCGGCCGCTCGCTCGAGGCCACGGCGCGTGAGCTCTTCGTGCACCCGAACACCGTGCGCTACCGCCTACGCCGGGTCGCCGACATCATCGGGTGGGACGCCACGCACGCCCGGGACGCCCTGATCGTGCAGTCGGCGCTCATCCTCGGCGCGATGTCCGAGTCCGCGACCGGCCGTCGCCGCATCACGCCCCGACGCTAGAGCGCTCCGGACGGTCGAGCGCTCCGGACGGTAGAGAACCGACAATGTCCCGCGGGGATTCGTGTGGGAAGTCCACACGGGCCCCGCGGGACGAGAACGCGAGGATTGTCCGGTGATCGTCGTCGTCGCGCCCGGACAGGGCTCCCAGACCCCCGGCTTCCTCGCCCCCTGGCTCGAGGACGCCACCGTTCGTGAACGAGTCGGGCAGTGGTCGGAGTCGATCGGCGTCGACCTCGCCGAACACGGCACGAACTCCGACGCGGACACCATCAAGGACACCGCGCTCGCACAGCCCCTCATCGTGGCCGCCGGCCTGGTGACCGCCGATGCACTGCTCGCCGAGGGCCGTCGTGCCCTGGTGGGCGGGGTCGCCGGACACTCGGTGGGCGAGTTCACCGCCGCCGCGGTCGCCGGGATCCTCGAGCCGACCGATGCCGTCGCCCTGGTCGCCGAGCGCGGCCGGGCCATGGCCGACGCCGCAGCGCTCGAGCCGACCTCGATGGCCGCCGTCCTCGGCGGCGACGCCGACGCGGTCGCCGCAGCCCTCGCCGAGCACGGCCTGGTGCCCGCGAACCACAACGGTGGCGGCCAGACCGTCGTCGCCGGTGCCGCAGACGCCATCGCGACCCTCGCCGCCGACCCGCCCGCCAAGGCCCGGGTGATCCCGCTCGCCGTGGCCGGTGCGTTCCACACCCGCTACATGGCCCCCGCCGTCGAGCGGGTCGCCCCGGTCGCGGCCGCCGCCACCGTGCAGGACCCGACCCTGCCGATCTGGACCAACGCCGACGGCTCCCGCGTCGACGACGGGCGCCGCTTCGTCGACCTCATGGTCCAGCAGATCGCGAACCCCGTGCACTGGGACGCGGTCATGGAGTCCTTCTCCACCGCAGGCGTGACCGGCATCATCGAGCTCGCACCCGCCGGTGCCCTCGTCGGCCTGGCGAAGCGCGGCCTCCGCGGCACGCCGACCGTCGCCATCAAGACCCCCGACGACCTGCCTGCAGCGATCGACCTGCTGCAGCGCGCGGGCCAGGAAGCAGACGCAACCGCATGACCGACCCGACCACCCCGACGGACGCCCCCACGGGCCTCCCGACCGGATCCGCGCGCCCGCTGCTCCAGCAGCGCCGCGGCCACGAGTTCACCCGGATCCTGGCGTTCGGCGCCGCCCGCGGCGAGAACGTCGTGCCGAACGACGACCTCGTCGGCCCGATCGACTCGTCCGACGAGTGGATCCGTCAGCGCACCGGCATCATCACCCGCAAGCGCGCGGGCAAGGACGTCGAGGCCGTCGACCTCGCCGAGGCAGCCGCACGCGAGGCCATCGAGAAGGCCGGCATCGAGCCGTCCCAGATCGGCGTCGTGCTCGTGAGCACCGTCACGCACACCGTGGCGACCCCGTCGATGGCGTCGCTGCTCGCCGAGCGCATCGGCGCCACCCCGGCCGCCGCGTACGACATCAGTGCCGCCTGTGCCGGGTACGCCTACGGCATCGCCCAGGCCGACTCGTTCATCAAGTCCGGGCTCGCCGACCACGTGCTGGTCGTCGGGGCAGAGAAGCTCAGCGACGTCGTCGACCCGACCGACCGCTCGATCTCGTTCCTGCTCGGGGACGGTGCCGGCGCCGCCGTGATCGGCCCGAGCGACTTCCCGGGCATCGCCCCCACCATCTGGGGTTCCGACGGCTCGAAGTGGGACGCCATCGGCATGACCGCGACCTACAACGAGTGGGAGGCCGGGGCACCGCGTCCGACCATGCGCCAGGCCGGGCAGACGGTGTTCCGCTGGGCCGTCTGGGAGATGGTCAAGGTCGCCCGCCAGGCACTCGAGACCGCCGGCGTCCGCCCCGAGGACCTGGCCGCCTTCGTGCCGCACCAGGCGAACATCCGCATCATCGACGAGTTCGCCAAGCAGCTCGGCCTGCCCGAGACGGTGACGATCGCCCGCGACATCACCACCACCGGCAACACCTCCGCCGCGAGCATCCCGCTCGCCACGCACCGCCTGCTCGAGGAGCACCCGGACCTGTCGGGCGGCCTCGCCCTGCAGATCGGCTTCGGCGCCGGACTCGTGTTCGGTGCCCAGGTGGTCGTCCTCCCCTGAGCCCCGTCCGGTCGCGCAACCGCGCGCCCGGTCCCCATCCCGACGAGCCTCCGCGCACCCGGACCCCGCGTGCCCTAGGCTGGTCAACGGTCAAACGACACCCCCCTTCAAGGAGAACACTCATGGCCCTGTCCAACGAAGAAGTCCTCGCCGGCCTGGCCGAGCTGATCAACGACGAGACCGGTATCGCCACCGACACCGTCGCCGCCGACAAGTCCTTCACGGACGACCTCGACATCGACTCCATCTCGATGATGACCATCGTGGTCAACGCCGAGGAGAAGTTCGACGTGAAGATCCCGGACGAAGAGGTCAAGAACCTCAAGACCGTGGGCAACGCGGTCGACTACATCGTCAAGGCCCAGGCCTGACACGAGCTTCCTGAGCGCCGCGGCCCGCGGACCCCTGCGGGCCGCGGCGCTCATCTTGTTCACCCCAACGAAAGAACACGTCGTCCCATGACCAAGAAGACCGTCGTCGTCACCGGGATCGGTGCGATCTCACCCCTCGCCGCGACCGCCCCGGACACCTGGGACGCGCTGCTCGCCGGCAAGTCCGGCATCACCCGCATCGAGGACCCCCGCTACGCCGAGCTCGAGCTCCCCGTGGAGTTCGCCGGCCAGGCGCGCCGGTTCCTCACCGACCAGCTCACCCGCCCCGAGTCGAAGCGCCTCGACCCCTCGTCGCAGCTGTCGCTCGTCGCGGCGCGCGAGGCCTGGGCCGACGCCGGCATCGACGACGAGTCGGTCGTGCCCGAGCGCCTCATCGTCGACTGGGCGACCGGCATCGGTGGCGTCAACACGCTGCTCGACGCCTGGGACACCCTGCGCGAGAAGGGTCCGCGTCGCGTCCTGCCGATGACGGTCCCGATGCTCATGGCGAACGGCCCCGCCGCCGCCATCGAGATGGAGTTCGGCGCCCGTGGCGGTGCCCGCACCTACCTGTCCGCCTGCGCGTCGTCGACCGAGTCGCTGGCCGAGGCGTACCGGCACATCGCCGACGGCGACGCCGACATCGTCATCACCGGTGGCGCCGAGGCCGCGCTGCACCCGCTCCCGCTGGCCGCGTTCGCCGCGATGCAGGCCCTGTCGCGCCGGAACGACTCCCCCGAGACCGCGTCGCGTCCCTACGACGTCACGCGTGACGGCTTCGTGCTCGGTGACGGCGCAGCGGCGCTCATCCTCGAGTCGAAGGAGCACGCCGAGGCCCGCGGCGCGACGATCTACGCCGAGGTCGCCGGCTCCGGCATCACCTCCGACGCCTTCCACATCACCGCGCCGGACCCCGAGGGCAGCGCCGCCGCCCGTGCGGTCCTGCAGGCCCTCGAGCACGCCGACGCGAGCATCGAGGACGTCGTGCACGTCAACGCGCACGCCACCTCGACCCCCGTCGGTGACGTCGCCGAGTACCACGCGATGCGTCGGGTCTTCGGCGACCACCTGGACGACGTCGTGGTGTCCGCGACCAAGGCCTCGACGGGTCACCTGCTCGGTGGTGCCGGTGCGATCGAGGCGGTCTTCACCGTCCTCGCGCTGCACAACCGCGTCGCCCCGCCGACGATCAACCTGCACGACCAGGACCCGGAGATCGTCATGGACGTGGCCCGCGAGCCGCGTGCGCTGCCCGAGGGCGACCTGCTCGCGGTCAGCAACTCGTTCGGCTTCGGCGGCCACAACGCCGTGGTCGCGTTCCGTAGCGTCTGATCCGTCCCACCCTGCCAGGAGGCCCGTCCCGCGTCGTCGGGGCGGGCTTCCGTCGTTCCGGTGCCTGTTCGGAGTCCCGGCAACACGCCGTCGTGTCGCTGAGGCGCCCCGGAAACGACGAGACGCCGCCGTATTCGGCGGCGTCTCGAGTCTTCGGCGGCGTCAGGACAGCACGCCGGCCTGTTGCGCACCCGACGTCGGCGTCCGGCGCACCCGAGACGCCGGCGTGTTGCGAGTTGGCTCAGCCGACGCGGTGCAGCCAGACGACCGGGTTGCCCTCGGCCGCGTGGCGGAAGGGCTCGAGCTCGTCGTCCCAGGCCTGCCCGAGTGCGAGTCGGAGCTCACGGTGCAGCTCGAGGGCGTTGCTGCCCGCGACCTCCATCGCGTAGCGCACCCGGTCCTCGGGGATGACCATGTTGCCCGTGACGTCGGTCTGCGCGTAGAACACCCCGAGGTCGGGCGTGTGCATCCAGCGGCCGCCGTCCGAGGCGCTCGTCGGCTCCTCGGTGACCTCGTACCGCAGGTGTTCCCATCCGCGCAGGGCCGACGCGATCGCGGCACCGGCGCCCACCGCACCGGTCCACGTGTACTCGGTCCGGCGCGCACCGTCCTGCGCGGGCTGGTCGAGCCACGAGAAGTTCACGGCGCGGTTCATCGCGCGACCTGCTGCCCATTCGACGTGCGGGCAGAGCGCGCGGGGTGAGGAGTGCACGTAGAGCACTCCTGTCGTCGTTCCGTTCACGGTTCCTCCGATACGTCAGGTGCGACTTCCCCATCGACCTGGTGCGGAGGATCCTGACCCGAGGGGCCACGGAACCATCGGTATGCGATTGTGATGTCCCGACGGGACACGCCCATTATGCAGCGCTGCGGCTGGGAACGGCAAGGAACCGACCCCGATCAGTGCAGGACGGCACCGTCCGCGTCGACCGGGTGTCGCTCCCCCGCCGTGATCGGCACCGGGACGCGGTTGTCCTCCGGTGGGATCGGGCAGGCGTACTGGTACGAGAACGCGCACGGCGGCAGGACCAGCCGATTCCAGTCGAGCTCGACCGTGGCCTCGGCGCCGGGGTCGTCGAGGTACAGGAACCGACCCATCGAGTAGGTGCTGCCCGGGTCGTCCTCGGGCAGGGCGCTCGTGGCGTCCTGCACGATGAGCTGCAGCCGCGGGGCTCCGCGGTGGGCAGCCGACCGGACGGCGACGAAGCGCACCGTTGCACCACCCATGACGGTCTCGACGTGTCCGGCGACCGGCAGGGCGTCGCCGGCGGCGTCGCGGACGCTGCCACGGGCCTCCAGGTCGTCTCCCGCCAACGGGACGTACGTGCCGGACGTCACCCAGTCGCCGGACCACGCGAAACGGGCGATGTGCGCGAAGCGGGCGATCGCCTCGGACGACGGGTCCCAGACGCGCAGGGTGTCGCCGCTGACGGTGCCGGCGAAGCCGTCCGGCAGCGCGACGGTCGACGGCACGACGGCGGTGTCCCCGGCCACCAGGACCGTACCGTCGACCGGGACGCCGTCGACGACGACACCGTCGGAGGCCTCGGCCGTCACGGTGAGTCCGCCGACGGCCGGGGCCCACGTCCCGGGGACCGGCCAGACCGGCTGCGGGTGGTCGACGTGCTGGGCGTTCACCAGGGCGAGCGGCCCACGGGCACTGCGCGCCCAGCGGTCACGGTCGTGGACGTGCTCGGCGAAGGCGGCGGCGATCGCGTCGTCGGGTCCGCCGGTGCCGCTCGTCACGCCTGCTCCTGGCGGGGGTAGATGACCTTCTGCACGATGATGATGACCGACGCCGCGACGGGCAGCGCCACGAGTGCGCCGAGCACGCCGCCGATCGTGCCGCCGGCGACCGCCGCGATGACCACGAGCGCGCCGGGCACCTGGACCGCACGCGACATGATGCGCGGGGAGATCAGGTAGGCCTCGACCTGCATGTAGACGAGGTAGTAGATGGCGGCGGCGAGGGCGGTGGCCGGCGACGCGAAGAAGCAGAGCAGCGAGATGACGATCGCGGCGGCGAGCGTGCCGACGAGCGGGATGAGCGAACCGAGGAACGCGAACGACGCGAGCAGCACCGGCAGCGGCGCCCCGATGATGAGCAGGAAGAAGAAGCTCAGGATGCCGTTGATCAGTGCCTGCGACACCTGCCCGACGACGTAGCGGCCGACGGCCTGCGTGATCTGCTCGCTCACGTCGATGAAGTTCTGGCGGCGCGACGCCGGCACGAACCGGTAGGTAGCCCGCTTCATGCCCCGCATCGACGCGAGGAAGTAGAGCATCAGGATGATGACGATGAGCGCCCCGGTGACCCCGGACAGGATGCCGCTGCCGACCGCCAGGATCCCGCCGCCGACGCTGAGCAGGTTGCCCGGCTTCTCGACGAACGACTGCAGCGACTGCAGGGCGTGGTCGATGTCGAACGACCCGGCGAACTGCTTCGACAGGTCCTGCACCCACTGCTGCTGCGAGATGTCCTGCACGATGTCGGGGAAGTTCTGGATCAGGTTCGACGCCTGCTCCACCAGGATCGGCACCACGGCGAACACGATGCCGGCGAAGGCCCCGAGGACCGCGACCACGACGATCGTGATGGCGGACCAGCGCGGGATGATCCGCTCCAGGAACGACACGAGCGGGTCGATGCCGAGTGCCAGGAACAGCGCGACCCCGATGTAGACCAGCACCGTGCTGAGCTCGTTGATGATCGCACCGGCGAGCAGCGCGACGAGCACACCGATGGCACCCATGAACCCGAGACGGAAGGCGTTCACGCGCACACCGGTACCGCCACGGGTCACCTCGAAGGTGACGTTCGGTGTCGGTGCGTGGTCGTCCTGCGACGTGTCGCGCTTCCTTGGCATGTGCACGTAGGGCGGGCGGGACTCGAACCCGCGGATCGTTCGGTTATGAGCCGACTGCCTTGACCAGCTTGGCTACCGCCCCTCGCCGGAGACCCTCAGGCCACCGGCTCACCACGATACAGCGACTCGAACGTCGACAGCGTGCGGTTGATGTCGTGTGCCTCGATCATCGTCAGACTGCGATCCCGCATCGCGACGTACTCCGACTCGGACGCGGTGAGCACCGTCGTGAGCTTCGCCGCCAGGTCGTCCACGTCGCCCGGGGTGAACAGGTACCCGTTGCCGTCGATCAGGTGCGGCAGCGCCATCGAGTCGGCGGCGACGACGGGCAGCCCCGAGGCCATCCCCTCGAGCGACGAGATGCTCTGCAGTTCCGCCGTCGACGGCATCGCGAAAACCGTCGCGTTGGTCAGGGCCTCCTGCTTGCGCTCGTCGGAGACGAAGCCCAGGAACCGCACGCGGTCCTCGAGCCCGAGCTCCTTCGCCAACGCGGTCAGCTTCGGGATCATCTCGCCGTCGCCGACGATGGTCAGCGTCGCGGACAGCTCGGCGGGCAGCAGCGCCACCGCGCGGACGAGCACGTCGAGGTTCTTCTCGGGGGCCACACGGCCCACGAAGACGATGTCGTTGTTGACCGGGCGTCCCTCGCGCGCCACGTACCGGGACGCGTCGATGCCGCACGAGATCGCGAGGACCTGCTGGCCGGCGATGGCCTTCCGCAGGTAGTCGGCGGCCAGGTTCGTCGGCGTCGTGATGGTGTCCGCCAGCCGGTAGGTCTTGGCGGCGTCGCTCCACGCGATCTTCAGCGCGAGGGGCAGCGTCCACTTGCCGAACGGCGTGTACTCGAGCAGGTTCTCCGGCATGAAGTGGTTCGTCGCGATGACCCGGATGCCGCGGTCGTTCGCCTCGTGCACGATGCCGCGGCCGATGACCACGTGCGACTGGATGTGCAGCACGTCGGGCTTGACGGCGTCGAGGATCGGTCCGGTCCACTTCCGGACGCTCCACGGCCACACGAAGCGCAGCCACGGGTGCAGCGGCCACTTGTACGACTTCAGGCGGTGCACGACGAGCGTGACGCCGTGGTGCTCCTCGTCGAAGGTGCCGTAGTGGCGGCTCGAGGCCGGGGCCACGACGTGCACCTCGTGCCCGCGCTCGGCCAGGCCGACGGCGAGCTGCTCGGCGAAGGTGGCGGCGCCGTTGACGTCGGGGGCGAAGGTGTCCGCTGCGATCAGCACGCGCAACGGCCGGTGACCGCCCGTCGCTTCCGTCGGTCCGGCGGTGGCGGTGGTGGCGTCTCCTGACACGGCTGAGTTCGTCCTCTCGTGGGCGATGGCTGGTCGGCAGTGACGCTATCGCACCAGGATCGACGGTCGCGTCAGCCGCGCGGATGAGGGCGGCGACCACCCGGGGTGCGCGGCGAGTGCACCGCCTCGTGCGCGCCGGTCGCCCGCGCCGGCCGGCGTCAGGCCCGGGTCTGCGGGTGGTGCTTGGCGAGCAGGAACACCCCGGTGATGGCGATGCCCGCGGCCACCACGAAGCCCGCGACCGCGAACCACGGCGCCCCCGAGGCCTCGCCGAGCACGATCACGCCGATGCCGACCGCGACGATCGGGTCGATCACCGTCAGCCCCGCGATCACGAGGTCCGCCGAACCGCTCGAGTACGCGTTCTGCACGAAGTACCCGCCGAGCGACGCCGCCACGACCACCCCGACGATGGCGAGCACGGTCAACCAGTCGAAGGTGCCGTTCACGAACCGGTTCAGCACCACCTTGGCCAGCGTCGCCACGAACCCGTAGAGCACCCCCGCCCCGACGATGTAGTAGAGCGCACTGCGGTGCTTGGCGACCAGGCGGAAGGACACCAGCACGAGCACCAGCACGACGGCCAGGATCACCAGCACGGTGACGAGCTGCTGACGGGTGATCGCGCTCTCGTGCCCGACGAACGCGGCGATCCCGACGAAGATGCCGACACCGATGATGCACGTCCACACGGCCCGCCGGGCACGGCGACCGAGTGGCACACCGGACGACCGCGACGAGAACCACGTCGTGATGACGAGGGCGACGGCACCCAACGGCTGCACGACGATCAGGGGCGCGAACGTGATGCTGATCAGCTGGAGCACCACCGCGATGCCGAGCATGAGCGTGCCGAGCACCCAGTAGCCACTCGAGACGAGCCCGACGACGTGCCGGACGCTCAGCCCCTTCGACTGCCGACCGAGACGTGCCTCGACCCGCTGCACCCCGCGGCTCTGGAACTGCGCCCCGAGCGACAGGAACACCGCACCGATCAACGCGACCGGGATCATCAGCGCCTGGAACGGCGTGAGGTTGCTCACGGCGTCGGGCAGCTGGAGGTCCGTCGTCACGCGTCGAGGCTACCGTCCCCCGCCGGATAACCTGGGTGAATGGCCGTTCTCCCGATCCGCATCACCGGCGAACCCGTCCTGCACGAGCGTGCAGCCGAGGTCACCGCGTTCGATGACGACCTCCGCACCCTCGTCGCCGACATGCTCGAGACCATGGACCTGGCACCGGGCGTCGGCCTGGCCGGACCGCAGGTGGGCGTCGGCAAGCGCCTGTTCGTGTACTCCTACACCGACGACGACGACGTCCTGCACCGGGGCGCCGCCGTGAACCCCGTCCTGTGGATCACGCCCCCGGTGCCCGAATCCGTCGAGGAGCTCGACGAGGACGAGGAGTCCGAGGGCTGCCTGTCGATCCCGGGCGAGCGGTTCCCGCTCCGCCGCTCCGAGGGCGCCCTGCTGCGGGCCTTCGACGAGCACGGCACCCCGTTCGAGGTCGAGGCGCACGGCTGGCTGGCCCGGATCTTCCAGCACGAGTACGACCACCTGGACGGCTGGCTCTACGCCGACCGCCTGGTGCACCCCTACGGCAAGCAGGTCGCCAAGGCGATCCGCAAGAGCAGCTGGGGCGGCCCCGGCCAGTCCTGGTTGCCGGGTCGCGACCACCCCGAGGGCTGACTGACGCCCGTCGGCGTCGGCACCCGGTGCCGTCCAGCCCGTCGCTGGTCCGGCGGGCAGCCTGGAGGCCCGGCTCAGCCCCGGTAGGCAGCCAGTGCGTCGCGCAGGCGGTCGGTCTCCGGGTGGCCGGGGCAGTACCGCAGGAGCCCGGCGGCCACGTGCGCACCGCGCGCGTCGGCGACCGCCGACGTCCACGGCGCCGAGCCGCGGACCGCGCACGTGCTCGCGAGCTCGACCAGGGTCGCTTCGCCGCGCGCCGCCGCCACCGCGGCCTGCTGCTGGCTCGACGGCACCGACCCGGTCAGGCGCTTCGCCGAGCAGTCGGCGCGCTCGGCCTCCCACACCGCCGAGTAGGTGGTGTAGGTCTCGCTGTCCGATCCGTCGGCGGCGCAGACGAACGCGAAGACCACGGGCGACGCGCCCGAGCCCAGGCCGGTGTCCGAGCTCGTCGGGTCCTCGGACGCGTCGGTGTCCGGGCCGACACTGCTGCAGCCGGTGAGCACCGCCGTCACGGCGACGACGACGCCGAGGAGCGTGAGTCGAGGCGAACGGGAACGGTGCACCTGTGAACGCTAACAGCAAGCGCTGCGGACGACTCGTACGGCGGCTCCTGCGATGATGGTCCGGCATCGCCCTGTCCTGGAGGTCCTCATCCCCCGCCTGCACTCCCGCCCCGTCCGTGCGACGGCCCTCGTGGTCGTCGCCCTGGCTGCTGTGTTCGTCGCCTACTGGCACCTCGGCCGTCCGACCATCGTGAACGACGAGTTCGTGTACCTCCGCGCGAGCTGGGCCTACGTGCACGGGAACTTCTCGCTCAACCTCGAGCACCCGCCGCTCGCGAAGTACGTGTACGGCGTGGCGCAGCTCCTGGTGGGACAGGGGCCGCTCGGACCGAGACTGGTGGCTGCGACCGCGATGCTCGGCACGGGTGTCGTCCTGTTCCTCTGGCTGCGACGCGAAGTCGGCTTCTGGACCGGCCTGACCGCGGCGGCGATGTGGTGGCTGACGCCGCGTGGCTCGGGCTCGTCCTGGGCAGAAGCCGGGTCGGTCATCGGTGTCCGCATCGACCGGTTCGCGATGCTCGAACCCCTCATGGTCTTCTTCGCCGTCGCCTCGCTCGCCGCGGCCTGGCGCTGGATGCGGACCGGCAACCGGTGGTGGGTGGCCGCAGCCGGTGCGCTGCTCGCACTGTCCGTCACCTCGAAGGTGTCGACGGCAGTGCTCGTCCTCGCCGTGGGAGCACTCCCCCTGCTGTTCCGTCGGTGGCGCGACCTGGGGGTCGGTGCGCTGTACGGCGGCGTCGCGTTCGTGGTGGTGTTCGTGGTCGTCTACCTGCCGGTCGGGCTCTTCGGAGCCATCGGGCAGATGCTCCGGTTCCAGGCGCAGCAGAACGCCCACGGGCACCCGACGACCATCCTCGGGACGATCTACCCGGCGGCACCGTGGTGGGCGAACTTCGCGTTCCTCGCCGACGGCACGGGCTGGTTGCTGCTCAGCGTCCTGACCATCGGCGTGGTCGCCGCCCTCGTCGTCCGACCGGACCGCCTGGTCGCGTACCTCGGCATCGCCCTCGGTGTCTTCCTCGTCTTCTACGTCATCGTCGCCAACGTCTCGCTGCCGTACTACTACGACGCGTGGATGCCGTTCATCATCGCGTTGGCGGCGATCGGGTACGGGCGACTGGCGACCGTCCGGCCGCCCCTCGGACGCATTGCGGCGGCAGTGCTCGTCGCCGCGCTGCTCATCCCCGTCGCACGGCTCGGCGTCGCCGTCGTGCAGACCCGTCCGAGCGGCATCGCGATGTTGACGGAGGCGCTCGAGGTCCGTGGCAAGGACGACGAGAACGTCCTGTTCGCCCGGTTCAGCGCGAACACCTGGCGCATCTACTTCGGCGACCGTGGCACGCAGAAGCCGCAGCTCGGACCGTTCGACGCGGTGGTGGTCGGCCACGACGACCGGCGCCCCATGCCGAAGCAGGTCCGCACGTTCCTGGCGGAGTACGACGACCAGCTCGATCACTTCCGGCTCGACTACCTGGACGTCTACGTCACGAAGACCGGCGTGATCAACGACAACAACCGTGACGGCACCCTCAGCATCGAGCCCGAAGAGCCCGACGACCGCTGACCCGCACACGCCGGCGTCCCGCGCAGAGGCCGGCTTCCCGCGCACACGCCGGCGTCCCGCCAGGACGCACCCGAACCGGCGAGACACCGCCGAATCCGGAGGCGTCTCGAGCACGGGGCGGCGTGCATCGAAGACGCCGGCGTATTCCTCACCGTCCGCAACGCAAAAGGTCCCCACCCCCGAAGGGATGAGGACCTGTCGCTCCCCGAGTTGGACTCGAACCAACAACCTGCCGGTTAACAGCCGGCTGCTCTGCCAATTGAGCTATCGAGGATCACTGTCCGCTGGCGAATGACGTGCGAACAACGGGTAACAGCATAGCAGGACGCCGAGGCCCTCCACCGCATCGGACACGCCGCCCGGGCGCGCCGCGCCCCGAGGTCCCCGTGTCAGTACCCGGCGACCGGGTCGACGACGCCGACGAAGCCCTCGCCGTCGCCCCCGAGGAACGCCGCGGCGTTGAGCCGGACGCGCTCGGCGAGCAGCGGTGCGACCATCTCCGGGGTGTCGGCCTGGTGCGGGGTGATGACCGCGCCGGGCTCCGACCAGAGCGGGTGCCCGTCGGGCAGCGGCTCGGGGTCGGTGACGTCGAGGCCAGCCGCGGCGATCTCCCCCGCGCGCAAGGCGGCGACCAGTGCGTCGGTGTCGACGAGTCCACCGCGGGCGATGTTCACGAGCCGGGCGGACGGCTTCATGATCCGGAACTGCTGCTCGCCGAAGAGCTTCGCGGTGCCCGAGGTCATCGCCGCCGCGATCATCACGACGTCAGCGTCGGGCAGGACCCGGTCGAGCTCGTCGGTGGTGACGGTCCGCGCAGCTCCGGGCACGGGCTCGGGCGAGCGGCGCACGACCGTGACGTCGACGTCGAACGGCGCGAGCAGCCGGAGGTACTCGAGGGCGATCCCGCCGGCACCGATCACGATGACGTTCCGCCCGTACAGCGAGACACCCTCGGGCTCGGTCGCCCACGACGACGCACGAGCGCGCTTCTGCAGGACCCGGAGCGTGCCGAGGGTCAACGCGAGCGCGTGTTCGGCGACCGGCTCCGCGTAGGCACCCTTGGCCGAGGTGAACAGCACGCGGTCGCCGTGCTCCTGGATCAGGTGCGCGAAGGCGTCGACGCCGGCGAACGGCAGCTGCACCCAGCCCACCCCCGGCGCCGAGGACAGCGCGTCGGCGAGGCTGGCCGGGTCACGGGGGTCGAGCCAGACGACGCCGCGGGTGTCGGCGTCGAGCGGCGCGACGGTGCCGCCGGCCTCGGTCACGGCGTCCACGTGCAGGTCCGTCGGTTCCGGCAGCACGGCGACCGGCCCGGGCTGCGGGGCGTCGATCGGCAGCGGTGCGCCCGACGTGGGGACGACGGCGCGGTGGCCGCGGGGGCCCTGGGTTGTGGCGCTCACGCGTTCTCCTGACGGTCGGTGCGCGGGCCGGTGCCGGCGGCGAGCGGACGACGCGGCGCCGACGAACGGCGGGCCGCGGTCGGTGCCGGACGACGCTTTACGCCGCGGGCCGCGGTCGAGGCGAGGGTCTTGACGTAGGGGTCGACGGGGTTGTCGAGGACCTCGTCGAAGGTGCCGAGCCCGACGAGCCGGGCGTCGGCCATCACGGCGACGCGGTCGGCGAGGGCGCGGGCCTCGCGCAGGTCGCTGGACACGACGACGGCCGAGAACTGCCGGCCGCGCTGCAGGGTCGCCAGGGCCTCGAGCACGGACTGCCGCACGAGTACGTCGACGCCACGCGCCGGTTCGTCCGCGACCAGCAGCTGGGGCTCGAGCACGAGCGCCTTCGCCAGGGCGACACGCTGACGCTGCCCGCTCGAGAGCTCCCAGGTGTTCAGGCGCATCGCCCCGAGCGGCAGGTGCACCGCGTCGAGCAGCCGGGCGACGATGAGCCCGGCCTCGCGCCGGTCGAACCGGCGGTCGCGGGCGTAGATCGGTTCGGCGACGGCCTCGCCGACGGTCAGGTCCGGGCTGAGCCGGTCGGCGCCGTCCTGCGGCAGGTACCCGATCCGGCCGCTCAGCCGTTCGAGCTTGCGCGACGAGGGACGGAGGCCCCGGGTCTTCTGGCCGAGCACGGTCAGCTCGCCGCCGACGATGTGCCGACGGAGGGCGCCCTCGCCCTCGCCGTGGGATCCGAGCTGGCCGGCGATGGCGGCGGCGAAGGTCGACTTGCCCGATCCCGACTCACCGAGCAGGGCGAGGATCTCCCCCTGCCGGACCGTGAGGCTCACGCCGTCGACGGCCCGGATGGACTCGCCCCCGCGTCCGCCCCGGTACTCGATCGACACGTCGTCCGCGACGACCGCCGGTCCGTTGACCGCGATCATGGGTCCCCTTCCACGCCGCCCCCTGGCGGCGGTTCGCGACGGGCCGCCCTGGCAGGTCCGTCGTGCGTGCAGCAGTGGAGACGACCGCCCTGGAGGACCGGCGTGCGTCGACGACGCTGGGCGGGCCTCCAGGGCGGGTCACGTCGGGTCAGGACCCGACGTTCTCCAGTCGCTCCAGCGTACGCCGTCGCTCCGCCTGCTCGGCTGGGTCCGGCACCGGCAGCGACGCGAGGAGCCGCTGCGTGTAGGGGTGCTGCGGCGCGCCGAGGACCTGCGCCGTCGTGCCCGTCTCGACCAGGTCGCCGCGGTACAGCACCGCGATCCGGTCGGACAGCGCGCCGACGACCGCGAGGTCGTGGCTGATGAACAGCGAGGCGAAGCCGAGGTCCTGCTGCAGCTCGAGGAAGAGCTCGAGCACCCGGGCCTGCACGGAGACGTCGAGCGCACTCGTCGGCTCGTCGGCGATGAGCAGCTTCGGCCGGAGCGCGAGCGACCGGGCGAGCGATGCACGCTGGCGCTGCCCGCCGGAGAGCTCGTGCGGGTAGCGGTCGCCGTAGGCGGCCGGCAGCTGCACGGCCTCGAGCAGCTCGTCCACCCGCTTGCGCGCGGCACGGGGGCTCGAGACCTCCTTGTGCACGACCAGCGGCTCGGCGACGCACTCGGCGATCGTCAGCAGCGGGTTGAACGAGGTCGCCGGGTCCTGGAACACGAACCCGATGTCCTTGCGCAGGTGCTTGAAGTCGCGTTCGCGGTACCCGAGCATCTCGGCGCCGAGGACCTTGAGCGAGCCGCCGGTGACCTTCGTCAGCCCCGCCATGGCCCGGCCGATGGTGGTCTTGCCCGAGCCGGACTCCCCCACCAGGCCGAGGACCTCCCCCGGACGGATCGCCAGGTCGACGCCCTTGACCGCCTTGAACGCCGGCGAACCGAGCCGCCCGGGATACTCGATCTCGAGCCCCTTCGCCTCCACCAATGGGGTGACGTCCTCGGAGATCGCGGCGCGCCGGGCCACCCCGGTGGACGCCTCGAGCCGGGGCACCGCCGCGAGCAGCCGCTTGGTGTAGTCGGCCTGCGGCGTCGCGAACAGTGCCGTCGCCGTGGCCTCTTCGACGATCTCGCCCTGGTACATCACGGCGACGCGGTCGGCCAGGTCGGCGACGACGCCCATGTTGTGCGTGATCACGACGATCGCGGTGCCGAACTCGTCGCGGCAGCGGCGCAGCAGGTCGAGGATCTCGGCCTGCACCGTGACGTCGAGCGCCGTGGTGGGCTCGTCCGCGATGATGACGCTCGGCTCGAGGGCCAGTGCGCTCGCGATGACCACGCGCTGCTTCTGCCCACCGGAGAACTGGTGCGGGTAGTGGTCGACGCGGGTCTCGGGGTCGGGGATGCCGACGCGACCGAGGTAGTCGATGGCCTTCGCCCGTGCTTCCTTCTTGGACACACCGCCGTGGGCGCGGAGCCCCTCGGCGATCTGCCACCCGACGGTGAAGACCGGGTTGAGCGCGGTCGACGGCTCCTGGAACACCATCGCACCGGCGGTCCCGCGGAGCTCGCGGAGCTTCTGCGAGCCGACCGACACGACGTCGGTGCCGTCGAGCAGCACCGCGCCGCCGAGTGTCGCCGTCTCCGGCATGAGCCGCAGCATGCTGCGGGCCGTGACGGACTTGCCGGAGCCGGACTCGCCGACCAGGGCGAGGACCTCGCCGGGGCGGACGTCGAGGCTGACGCCCTTGACCGCGTCGACGGCGCCGCCGTCGGTCGCGAAGGTGACGGTCAGGTCGTCGACGACGACGACCGGCTCGGTGGTGGTGTCGCCCGGTTGCAGGCGGGTGGTGGGGGTCATGCGCCCGTCCCTTCCGTGTCGTTCCCGGCGGTGCGCGTGGACACGAGCTGCTTCAGGCGTCGGCGTGCACGCAGGCGGGGGTCGGAGATGTCGTTCAGGCTCTCGCCGATGAAGGTCACACCGAGCACGAGCACCACGATCGCGACACCCGGGTAGACACCGGTCCACCAGACGCCGCTCGCGACGTCCGAGAGTGCACGGCTCAGGTCGTAGCCCCACTCGGCGCCGGACGTCGGGCCGATGCCGAACCCGAGGAAGCCGAGGCCGGCCAGGGTCAGGATCGCGTCGCTCGCGTTGAGCGTCAGGATGAGCGGCAGGGAACGGGTCGAGTTCCGCAGGACGTGCCGCGTCATGATGCGCCACGGGTTCGTGCCCATCACGCGCGCCGACTCGACGAACGCGTCGTTCTTCAGCCGGACGGCCTCGGCGCGGACCACGCGGAAGTACTGCGGCACGTAGACGACGGTGATCGAGATCGCCGCCGCGATGATGCCGCCCGAGTAGCTCGAGTTGCCGCCGGAGATGACGATGGACACGATGATCGCGAGCAGCAGCGACGGGAACGCGTAGATGGCGTCGGCCACGACCACCAGGACGCGGTCGAGCCAGCCGCCCAGGTACCCGGAGACCATGCCGAGCAGGACGCCGACGATGATCGAGACGATCACGGCGACGATGACGACGAGCACGGCCGTGCGGGCGCCGTAGAGCACGCGGCTGAACACGTCGAAGCCGCCGACCGTCGTGCCCCAGATGTGCTCGGCACTCGGGGCGCCGGTGCGCGGGAAGCTCTGCCCGTCCGCGCCCTGCAGCTGGCCGAAGCCGTACGGGGCGAGGAGCGGGGCGAACACCGCGACGAGCAGGTAGAGGGCGCAGATGACCACGCCGACGATGAGCATGGCGCGCTGCCAGCCGGTGCTCCGGCGCAGCTGGACCACCACGGGGAGCCGCTTCCAGAGCGGCTCGTGGCGGTCGACGAGGGTGGTGTCGGCCATCGTCAGAACCTCACTCTCGGGTCGATCAGGGCGGCGACGACGTCGACGATGAAGTTGGTCACCGCGACGATCACCGCCAGCATCGCGACGATGCCCTGCACCGCGACGAAGTCACGGGCCGACAGGTACTGGTTGAGCTCGAAGCCCAGACCGCGCCACCCGAAGGTCGTCTCGGTGAGCACCGAGCCGCCCAGGAGCATCGCGATCTGCAGCCCCATCACGGTGATGATCGGCACGAGGGCCGGACGGAACGCGTGGGTGCGCACCAAGCGCGACTCGCGCACACCGCGGGACCGGGCGGCGTCGACGTACTCGGAGCCGAGCGACCCGATCATGTTCGCGCGCACCAGGCGCAGGAAGATGCCGGCGGTGAGCAGGCCGAGCGTCAGCGCGGGCAGGACGGCGTGCTGGAGCACGTCGCCGATGACCTGGGCGTTGCCGGTGCGGAGCGCGTCGATGATGTAGATGCCGCTCGCGCCGGGGATGCCGTCGAGGATGAGCGACACCCGGGTCGAGGCCCGGTCGCCGAGGGGCAGCCAGCCGAGCCACACCGAGAAGACGAGCTTGAGCAGCAGACCGCCGAAGAACACCGGCGTGGCGTAGGTCAGGATCGCCAGCGCGCGGAGCAGCACGTCCGGCCACTTGTCACGCGTGTACGCGGCGAGCATGCCGAGCGGGATGCCGAGCACCAGCGCGACGATGAGCGCGTAGAACACGAGCTCCGCGGTCGCACCGCCGTACGTGACGATGATGTCGGTGATCGGACGGTTGTCCGTCGAGGAGGTGCCGAAGTCGCCGCGCAGGATGTTGCCGAGGTACTCGAAGTACTGCACGAGCACCGGCCGGTCGTACCCGGCGGCGTGCAGGCGTTCCTGCAGCTGGCTCGGCGTGAGTCGACCGCCGACCGACGCGGTGATCGGGTTCCCGATGACGCGCATCAGGAAGAACACGAGCGTCACCAGGATGAAGACGGTCGGGATGATGAGGAGGAACCTGACGAGGATGTACCGGCCGAGTCCGCCGCCACTGTTCTTGGCACTGCGTTGTGCCTGTGGCTTGGTGGGATCGGTGCCGTTCACGTCCTGCGTCGCCTCGGGAGTGCTGAGGGTCACGGGGTGTGCCTTTCGTCGCCGTTGCACAGGCACGCGGGCGCTCCTCGTGGGAACGCCCGCGGCCTGCACGTGGGGCTTGGTGCTACTTGCTCAGGGTGGCGTACCGGAACTTGAACGAGGCGTCGAGGGTCAGGCCCTTGACGTCCTTGCCGGCGACCGCGACGGACTTGCCCTGCAGCAGCGGCAGCGTCGAGATCTGGGTGGCCTCGCGCTCCTGGGCCTGCTCGATCAGGGCAGCACGCTTGTCCGGGTCGGACTCGGCCTGCTCCTTCGCGATGAGGTCCTGGATCTCCGGGTCGTCGTAGTGGTTCTGGACGAAGTTCTCCTTGGTGAAGAACGGCGACAGGTAGTTGTCGGCGTCGGAGAAGTCCGGGAACCAGCCGAGCTGGTACACGGGGTAGGCGTCCTTGGTGCGCTCCTGGGCGTAGGTCGTGTAGACCGTCGACTGGATGTTGACGGTGAACAGACCGGAGTCCTCGAGCTGCTGCTTGAGCAGGGCGTACTCGTCGTCCGAGGCCGAACCGTAGTGGTCGGGCGCGTACTGGATGTCGAGCTGCACCTTGCCCGTGACGCCGGCGTCCGACAGCGTCTTCTTCGCCTTGGACACGTCCGCGCCGCCGTCGCCGTCGCCGTACATCTCCTTGAACGGCTGGACCGCGCCGGTCAGGCCGTCCGGCACCATCGAGTACAGCGGGGTGAAGGTGTCGTTGTAGACCTCCTTCGCGAGCTGGGCACGGTCGACCACGTCGGCAGCGGCCTGGCGCACGGCCAGGGCCTTCGCCTCGTCGGCGTCGTCCTGCCCGGTGCCGAACGGCTGCGTCTTGAAGTTGAAGACCACGTAGCGGATCTCGCCGCCGGGGCCGTCGGTGACCTTGAGGGAGTCGTCCTTGCGCAGGTCCGAGATGTCGGTCGGCGTCAGGGAGCGGTACGCCACGTCGACGTCGCCCTTCTGCACGGCGAGCTTGAGGTCGGTCTCCTTGGTGTAGTAGCTGGCGGTGACCTCGTCGGTCTTCGCCTTGCCGAGCAGGCCGTCGTACTTCGGGTTCGTCTTGTACTGGATCGTGTCGTTCTCCTTGTAGGAGCTGATCTGGTATTGCCCGGCGAAGGCCTTGCCCTTGACGATGTCGTCGGCGCTGGTGAGCTTCGTCGCGCTGAAGACGTCCTCGTCGACGATCGGACCCGCGGGGCTCGAGAGCACCTGCGGCCAGGTCTGGTCGGCGTGGTCGAGGTTGAACACCACGGTGGTGTCGTCCGGGGTGTCGATGCTCTTGAGGTTGGCCAGCAGCGACTGCGGACCGTTCTCGTTGTTGATCTTCAGCTCGCGGTCGAACGAGAACTTCACGTCGCTCGACGTGAGCTTGTTGCCGTTCGCGAACTCGAGCCCGTCCTTGAGGGTGACCTCGTAGGTGGTCGGGTTCGTGAACTCCGCCTTCGTGGCGATGTCCGGCTCGACGTCCGGGCTCCCCACGGGCGTGTTCATCAGGAACGGGAACACCTGGTTCTGCACGGCGAAGGAGCCGTTGTCGTAGGAACCGGCCGGGTCGAGGGACGTGATCTTGTCCGTCGTCCCGATGCTCAGGCCGTTCAGTTCGGTGTCACTCACGCTGCTGCTCGCGCAGCCGGTCAGCACCAGCGCCGTCGCTGCTGCACCGGCGCCGAGCGCGATGCCGCGCTTGCCCCACTTGGTCACGGATGCCATGTCCGCTGCCTCTCTGGTCATGATTGCAAGAGTCCTGAGCCGGAGGGTGGAACGTCTGTGTGCCCGGCCAGGAACGCTCATTGGTATCACCCTGTCACGGAACAGAACGAACCGGGGGCGATTTGTTTACACCGCTGTAATGCACGGGCCCGCCGCGTGATGCATGATTCCGCCGGAGTCGAGCGGCGCGTCACGCACGAAAGTTGCGTGGTGCAACCGGGGCGGTCTGGCACTCGAAAGCGCCTGTCGAGCGACGGTTCGTGCGATCTCGGCCGCCCAGCCAGGAGGCCCGCCCGGCGTTCGCCGCGCCCCACGCCCCCGCCGACCGGTCACGACACACCGCTCGCCCCACCCCGAGCGGTCACGTCCCGTCGGCCGAACCCCTGCCAACCGACGATCCGCGACCACTCGACGCCCCACACGCGGCA